>NZ_CYTU01000041.1:0-35533 GCF_001299375.1 Achromobacter sp. 2789STDY5608621
CCTTGCCTACGACCTCTTCAGGTCTCACCAGGTTCGCACCCGGCTTTCTCTTTAGCAGCTATCGAAATATCAGGGTTAACCCTAAGTTTTCGGTAACTGCCAAGCCTGAAACTATAACACAACTTTTGCAGATTATGCAACCGGCTTTTGCCTAATTTGCACCCCATCTTGCAACCCCGCCGTTTCGTGAATCACTTCACTTCGCAGCAGCCCCGGATCGCTCCAGAGGTTGGTTACCGCCCAGTCGGCTTGCAACGTCGCTCAGACCACCCTACCGGGTAAACCCTGATTTGCCGTCACCAGCCAAGCCCAAGACTATAGCACAATTTTTGCAGGTTATGCAACTGGCTTCTGCCTGATTTGCACCACCTTTTGCAAAATTCGCTGACCGCTGGTTCGAGAGAGTCATTGCTGGCCCACCGCCTTGCTGCCCTGCGGCAGATCTGCTTGCCGTAGCGTTCAGATCCGTTGCACTTGCCTGGCCTCGCTGCTCAAAACTGCTTGAACTGCGAAGGAGCGAGACTATAGCACAGAATTTTGGGCTGTCACACGCCGGACGCAAAAAGTCTGATGAATTTGCAGACCGCCCGATACCTGGGCCCGCGGGTCGCCCTCTGCCTGCCCTCTGCCTGCCCGCCCTCCTCCCCCGCCCACGCACTTGCCCAATGCCGCGTCTCTCTATATAGATAGCGTTGTGCCCGCCTGCCCCACGGCGCGATCGCCAATATCCACGCGGCGCCTCCTGTCTATATATAGATAGGTCGTCTTGCCTGTAGGCTATTGCCTTGCTTGCCAGGCGCACCGGTACGTTTACTATTCGCCTTGCGCCGCACCGCCCTTACCTTGGAGAAGATGCCCCCATGCCCCCAACCATCGCGTTGAGCGAAGATATCCTGATCAACGTCACGCCCTTCGAGACCCGCGTCGCGCTGGTCGAGCAGGGATCGGTGCAGGAGCTGCACGTGGAGCGCAGCATCCAGCGCGGACACGTCGGCAATATCTATCTGGGGCGGGTGGTCCGGGTGCTGCCGGGGATGCAGAGCGCCTTCATCGACATCGGCCTGGAACGGGCCGCCTTCATCCATATCGCGGACCTGCGCGAGAACCGCGGGGAGCGCAGCCAGGGCCTGACGCCCACGCCGATCGAGAAGCTGCTGTTCGAGGGGCAGACCATCATGGTCCAGGTGGTCAAGGATCCCCTGGGCACCAAGGGCGCCAGGCTGTCGACCCAGATCAGCATGGCCGGCCGCATGCTGGTCTACCTGCCGCACGATCCGCACATCGGCATTTCGCAGAAGATCGACTCGGAGTCCGAGCGCATCCAGCTGCGCGAGCGACTGCAGGCGCTGATGCCGAGCGAGGAGAAAGGCGGCTTCATCGTGCGTACCCAGGCCGAGGGCGCCAATGACGAGGAATTGGCGGCCGACCTGGAATACCTGCGCAAGCTGTGGACCAGCGTGCAGGCGGCCGCCCGCACCCAGCCGGCGCCGGCGCTGCTGCACCAGGACCTGACGCTGGCGCAGCGGGTGCTGCGCGACATGGTGGGACCGTCGACCGGCAGCATCCTGGTCGATTCACGCACCACGACGGCGGCGATGCTGGAGTGGGCCCGCGTCTACACGCCTTCCGTGGTCGACCGCATCCAGCACTACAGCGGCGAGCGCCCCCTGTTCGATACCGCCAACGTCGACGAGGAAATCGCGCGGGCGCTGTCGCGCCGCGTCGACCTGAAGTCGGGCGGCTACCTGATCATCGACCAGACCGAGGCGCTGACCACGGTCGACGTCAACACCGGCGGCTTCGTCGGCGGGCGCAATTTCGACGACACCATCTTCAAGACCAACCTGGAGGCGGCCCAGGCCATCGCGCGCCAGCTACGGCTGCGCAATCTGGGCGGGATCGTGATCCTCGACTTCATCGACATGGAGGAACAGGAGCACCGCGAGACCGTGCTGGCCGAACTGAAGAAGGCGCTGTCGCGCGACCGCACCCGCATGACGGTCAACGGCTTCACGCAGCTCGGCCTGGTGGAAATGACGCGCAAGCGCACCCGCGATTCGCTGGCGCACCAGTTGTGCGAACCCTGCCCCATGTGCGAGTCGCGCGGCAACGTGCGCACGCCGCGCACGGTCTGCTATGAGATCCTGCGCGAGATCCTGCGCGAGGCGCGCCAGTTCAATCCCAAGGAATTCCGCATCCTGGCGTCGCAGGACGTGGTGGATCTGTTCCTCGAAGAAGAGAGCCAGCACCTGGCGATGCTGGGCGACTTCGTCGGCAAGCGGGTGTCGCTGGAAGTCGAGAGCACGTACTCGCAGGAAAAGTACGACATCATCCTGGTTTGAGGCCCGACGCCTTGCCGGCCCGCGGCCGGTTCCGCATCATTGCTGACACTGGAAAGCCGCGATCGCGGCTTTCTTGCCGTGGGCCTTCCCTATCGCGATCGTCGCCACTATCAGGTGCGGCGCAAACTTTCACGTCAATGTGTGTGATTTTTGTATCGCGACACTTCGATTGAAATGAAGTTTGAAACCGATGGCGACGGAGACGGCGACCCGATAAGCTCGCCACCGGCTGGCAGGCCCCGGGGTTGAGGGGCCGCGCCATTTCCCATGTTTTCCGGAGAATATCCCAATGAAATCCCTATTCCGTCCGTTCCTGCTGCTGGCCCTGGCCTTGCCGCTGGTGCTGGCCGCCTGCGGCAGCAAAGAACCCGAACAGCGCGCCGCGTTCACGCAGTTCCTGCAGACCCGCATCGTCGACAAGCCCGGCGTGCGCGTGCCGAAGCTGACGGAAGAAGAGAAGAAGTCGTTCGGCGACTACGCCGCGCACTATGCCGTGATCACCGATTTCAACGCCGCCATGGACGCGTCCGTGAAGCCGATGGGCAACCTGATGCAGAAAGGCGCCGTGCGCTCGCTGAACGATGTGATCGCGCGCCGCGACGACATCAAGACGGTGCAGGCCGCGCTCAAGGACATGGGCGAGGCGCTGGGCAAGGAGCAGGCCAAGGCGGATGCCGCCCGCGCGCAGCTCAAGCAGCCCGATGACCTGAAGGCGGTCTACGACAAGGCCTACGCCAAGACCGTCACGGTGCCCGCCGACACGTTCCGCGAAGTGCTGCCGCAGATCAGCGGCACGCTGGACAGCAGCCTGAAGGTGGCCGACTACGTGGAAGCGCACAAGGCGCAGATCGACCTGTCCGGCCCGATGCCCAAGGTGCAGGATCCGACGGTGCTGGCCGAGCTGAACAAGCTGCTGCAGGAACTGACCGCCCAGGCCCAGAAGGTGCAAGCGGCACAGACCCGCCTGCAGGCGGTGATGCTGGGCGGCTGAGAACGCGCCGCGACGTTTACCTGGACGGCCCTCGGGCCGTCTTTTTTTTGGGCGCGCGGCCACATCATGGGTCCGCCGCCACCACGCGGTTGCGGCCGGTCTCCTTGGCGCGATAGACGGCGGCGTCGGCCGCCTCGACCAGGGCGGCGGCATCCTCGCCCGCGCGCGGCACCATGGTGGCCACGCCGATGCTGACCGTCACGATGCCGCCCTCGTTGTCCTCGTGCTGCGCCCGCAGGCCGACCACGGCCTGGCGGATGTGCTCGGCGATGTCGATGGCGCGCTCGCGCGCGGTGTCGGGCAGCAGGGCGACGAATTCCTCGCCGCCGTAGCGCGCCGCCAGGTCGCGCGGACGCCGGGCCTTGCCGCGCAGGGTCAGCGCCAGCATCTTGAGCAACTGATCGCCTTCCTGGTGGCCGTAGCGGTCGTTGTACAGCTTGAACCGGTCGGCATCGAGAAACAGCAGCGACAGCGGTTGGCCGTCGCGCCCGGCGCTGGCCCATTCACGCGCCAAGGCCTCGTCGAAAGTGCGGCGGTTGGCGATGCCGGTCAGGCCGTCGGTCTGGGCTTCTCTTTCGAGCTGGCGTTCGACCGCTTCGCGCAGCCGCGTCTCGCGCCGGTACAGCACGATCTGCGCCATGACCGAGGCGAACAGCGCGAGCGTGATCGGGATGATCAGCATGGCCCGCCGCACCCACGGCTCCAGGACGTCGTCGACCGCCATCGCCACGTCGACGACCAGCGGGGTGCCCGGGACGCCGCCGAAGGTATAGAGGCGATTGATGCCGTCGGGCGCGAGCACGCCGACAAAGACGCCCTCGCGCCGGATCAGGAATTGCTGAAAATCCATGGCGTGGCCGATGTCGTCGCCCAGGTCACGCGAGGAATACGGCGTGCGCGCGATGACCGCGCCGTCGTTGCGGAAAATCGTGATGGCGTCGCGCGGGCCGATGGACAGTCCGGCGAAGCGCTCGCGGAAATAGGCCAGGCGCAAGGAACCGGAGACCACGCCGGCGAAGCTGCCGTCCGGGTGGGAGAGCCGGCGGCTGATGCCGATGCTCTCGTCGCCCCCGCGCAGGCGGCTCTGGTAGGGGCGGCTGATGTACATGCCGGCATCGGCCTGCTCGCGATGGACCTGGAAGAAATCGCGGTCGGCGAAGTTCACGTCGGGCGGCAACAGGCTCTGCGAGTCGTAGCGGATGTTGCCGTGCTGGTCCAGGATCAGGATGGTGCCCAGGTATTCGGCGCTGGCGGCGCGGTCGAACAGGAAGCGGTGCAAGGTGGCGCGCGGCAGCGTTTCGATGCCGGGTTCGTGCAGACGCTCGATGACGCCCTGCAATGACAGGTCGTAGACACGAATGGTGCGGCTGATATCGGCCGAGAGCGCTTCGGAGAGGTTGCTGGCGGAGACGTAGGCCTGGTTCCAGGTGGTGCGCCGGTCCATCCAGAGCAGCGCCATCGCGGCGGCACAGATGCCGATGGCGATCAGCCCCGCCAGGGCATACAGACTGCGGTGTAGTAACCCGTGGGACTTCAATACGGCGCTCCTTCGCTATCGCGGTAGGGGTCGTGCCATTTTTACCGGTCATAATGCCGCAAGGCCATGCGGGCAGGCAAGATGGCGCCAGCAGCGCCGCGCCCGCCGTTCCCATTTAACGAAGCTATGAATACCCAGGACAGGATTTACAGCGTACCCACCCGGCGGTTCACGCGGTGGCTGGTCGACCCCGGCCGCAACGTGCCGCCGGATATCCGCGTGGCGCTGGTGGGCGGCTTGTTCGGATCCTTGCCCATCTTCTTCGGCGGCATCATCAATACCCTGCTGGTGGCGGCGCTGATCACGCTGCGCCGGCCCGAACCGCCGTTCCTGCTGTGGCTGGCGATGGAGTCATTGATCTGCGCCACCCGCATCGTGGTGCTGGTGTCCGCCCGGCGCGCGGCGCTGGACCACCGGCCGACCCCGACCGACCTGTATGTGGTGCTGGCGTTGTTCTGGGCCGGCAGCGTGGGCTACGGCACCTTCATCAGCCTGACCAGCGGCGACTGGATCGCGGCGACGCTGGCCTGCCTGTCGGCGGCCTCGATGGTCGGCGGCATCTGCGTGCGCAATTTCGGCGCGCCGCGGCTGTCGGCGGCGATGGTGGCGCTGAGCGTGGGCCCCTGCGCGCTGGCGGCCCTGTTCACCCAGGAGCCGATTTTCTGGCTGGTGCTGGTGCAGGTGCCGCTCTACATGACCTCGATGTCGATGGCCTCGTACCGGCTCAACGGCATGCTGGTGTCGACCATGCTGGCCGAGCGGGAGAACGAGCGCCAGGCGCGGCAGGATTCACTGACCGGACTGCTGAACCGCTATGGCCTGCTGCGCGCGCTGGACCTGGCGGTGGGCCGGGCCAGCCAGGGCAAGGCCGAGTTCGCGGTGCTGTACCTGGACCTGGACGGCTTCAAGTCGGTCAACGACACCTACGGCCACGGCGCCGGCGACACGCTGCTCAAGCAGGTGTCCGAACGCCTGCTGGCGCTCAAGCCGCCGGGCGCCGAGGCCGGCCGGATCGGCGGCGACGAGTTCGTGCTGTTGATGCGGCTGGACGGCAACGAGGATATCCGGCGGTTTTCCGACCGGATCATCGACAGCGTCAGGCAGCCCTACGACCTGCAGCAGGCCATGCCGGTCTACATCGGCGGCAGCATCGGCATTGCGCTGATCCCGCGCCACGGCGCCGACACGGCCGCGGTGCTGCATGCGGCGGACCAGGCGTTGTACCTGGCCAAGTCCGCCGGCAAGAGCCGGGCGGCGATGGCCCAGCTCTGACAGCCGGCGGACAGGGCGCGCGCCCCCACGGCCACGCGCCCGCGCCGGCCTTCAGGACGCCGTGGCGGCGATCCGGAAGGGAAAGGCCTTGGCGCCGCGCGCCTTGTCGGTTTCGCGGTGGGCGCTGATGGCCCAGGCCGGGCCGGCTCCACGCGTCGACTGGACCAATTGGCGCATCGCGCCGGCGGAAAATCCGCAGTGCAGGGTCATGGCTTGCCGCCGCGCAAGCTCAAGCCCGACAGCGTGCGGGGTCGTGGAAATCCGATCGGATTGCAGCATGGCAGGCCCCTGGCAGAGGCGCTTCGGAAGTGAAGCGCCGATGGAGACCAATCTACCTCAGCCGCTCAGGCTTGCGCGTGAAATGAAGCGTAAAGTAATGAAAAGACGCTGTAATACATCATCCAAAAGACCTGTCATACGCCGGTCATGCCGGCGCACCAGGCTCGGCGTGGCCGGAAGGCGCCACGGTTTCCCGGTCGGCCTGGTCGTTGCGGCCGTCGGCCGGGCCGGTCATGTTGCCGTACAAGAGCGAGCGCCCGGCGAACAGGCCCCCCGCCACCTCCAGCGCGAACCGGTCGGTGTCGCGCTTGCGCACGTCCGCCACGACCTCGGCGGCTTCGTCCGGCGGCACGCCGATGACGCGTAGCGCCGCCTCGCCGAACACCAGGGCGGATTCCAGGGTCTCGCGCACCTGGTAGTCGACGCCCTCCCTGACCAGCGCCAGGGAATGGATGCGGTCATAGGCCCGCACCACCAGCTGCACCAGCGGGAATTCGGCCTTGATCAGCTTGACCATGTGATTGACCGACTGCGGATTGTCGATGCAGATCAGGATGACCTTGGCGGTTTCGGCGCCGGCGGTGCGCAGCATGTCGATACGGGTTCCGTCCCCGTAATACACCTTGACGCCCCATTTGGCGGCGGCGCGGATGGCGTCGGTGTCTGTATCCAGGATCGACACCTTGATGTCGCGCGCCAGCATCGCCTGGGTCACGATCTGGCCGAAGCGGCCGAAGCCGACGATCAGCGCGCAGCCGTCCAGGTCCTGGGCGACATCCACCCCTTCCATCGACGGCACCGGCTTGGGCAGCAGCCAGCGCAGCGCCAGCACGCACAGCGGCGTCAGCGCCATGGAGATGATGACCACCGCGATCAGCACGGCGGCCAGGTGCGCGTCGAAGATGCCGGCGGCGGCGGCGGCGCCGTACAGCACGAAGGCGAATTCGCCGCCCTGCGCCAGCAGGGCCGCGCGGGTCAGCGCCTCGGCGTGGCTGGCGCGCAGCAGGCGGGCGACCAGGTAGACGCCCACCGACTTGACCACCATGAACACCACCACGCCGGCCAGGATCAGCTGCCATTCGCGGGCCACGGCGGCCAGGTCCAGCGACATGCCCACGCCCAGGAAGAACAGGCCCAGCAGGATGCCGCGGAACGGTTCGACCTCGGCTTCAAGCTGGTGGCGGAAGGTGGATTCGGACAGCAGCACGCCGGCCAGGAACGCGCCCATGGCCATCGACAGGCCGCCGAATTCCATCAACAGCGCCGCCCCCAGCACCACCAGCAGGGCCGCGGCCGTCATCACTTCGCGCGCATGCGCGGCGGCCAGCAGCCGGAACAGCGGATTGAGCAGCCAGCGCCCGGCCGCCAGCAACGCCAGCACGCAACCGAGGGCGATGGCCGACTGCCGCCAGGGATCGCCATGCTCGCTGGCGCCGGCCGGCGCCAGCAGCGCCACCAGGGCCAGCAGCGGCACGATGGCCAGGTCTTCGAGCAGCAGGATGGAAACGATGCGCTGGCCCTGGGCGCTGGCGGTCTCGTCGCGCTCGGCCAGGATCTGCATGACGATGGCGGTGGACGACAGCACGAAGCCCATCGCCGCCATGAAGGCGGCCGGGCCCGACAGGCCGGCGGCCAGGCCGACCGCGGTCAGCAAGGCGCCGCAGGCCAGCACCTGGGCCACGCCCAGGCCGAAGATTTCGCCGCGCAGCTTCCACAGCCGCGACGGCTGCATCTCCAGGCCGATGATGAACAGGAACATCACCACGCCGAGTTCGGCGACGTGCAGGATGGATCGGGGGTCGGAGAACCAGCCGATGCCGAACGGGCCGATGGCCAGCCCGGCGGCCAGATAGCCCAGGACCGAGCCCAGGCCCAGGCGCTTGAACAGGGGCACCGCCACCACCGCGGCCCCCAGCAGAACGACGACGTTGACGAGCTGGTTGCCTTCGGCGGGCAGGGACATGGGCGGCTCCTGGGTGGCGGCCTGGCGCGGCGCGCGGGGCGCCGCGCGGGATCAGTCTTCGCGGAACTGCATCTTGTAGAGCGAGGCGTACAGGCCGTTGGCGGCCAGCAGCTCGGGATGCGCGCCCTGTTCGACGATCTTGCCGGCGTCGAGGACGATGATGCGGTCGGCGTTCTGCACGGTCGACAGGCGGTGCGCGATGACCAGCGTGGTGCGGCCCTTCATGAGGCGCTCGAGCGAGGACTGGACCTGGCGTTCGGATTCGTTGTCGAGCGCGGAGGTGGCTTCGTCGAGGATCAGGATGGGCGCGTTCTTGATCAGGGCGCGGGCGATCGCCAGGCGCTGGCGCTGGCCACCGGACAGGCGGGCGGCGTTCTCGCCGACCGGGGTGTTGATGCCCTGCGGCAGGCCTTCGACGAATTCCAGCAGGTTGGCGGCGGCCAGGGCGTCGCGCACCTGCTGCTCGCTGGCCTGGCCGAGCGCGCCGTAACCGACGTTGGCGGCGATGGTGTCGTCGAACAGCACCACGTCCTGGCTGACCAGCGACAGGTGCGAGCGCAGGCTGCGCAGCTTCAGGTCGTTGATCGGCACGTCGTCGACGAAAATGGCGCCGCTGTCGGCCAGGACGAAGCGCGGCAGCATGTTGACCAGCGTGGTCTTGCCGCTGCCGGAACGCCCCACCAGGGCCACGGTCTGGCCGGGCTCGACGATGAACGACACGTCATTGACGGTGTCGCGGTCGGCGTCGGAGAAGCGGTGGGTGACGTTGCGGAACTCGACCTTGCCGCGCACCGGCTCGGGCAGCTCACGGGTGCCGTCGTCGCCTTCCGGGACCTGGTCGATCAGGGTGAACACGCTTTCGGCCGACACCAGCATCTTCTGCATGCGGGCGGCCAGGTTGGTCAGGCGCTTGATCGGGTCGAAGATCTGGGCCAGCGCGGCCATGAAGGAGGCGAAGCTACCGACGGTGAGCGCGCCGTTGTTGGCCTGGCTCAGGGCCACGGCGATGACCGCGCCGACCGAGATCGAGATGCAGACCTGCGTCAGCGGCGTCAGGGCCGCGTCGGCGGTGGCGGTGCGCATGGCGAAGCGGCGCAGGCGGGTGCTGACGAAATCGAAACGGCCGCGTTCGACCTCGTATCCGTCGAACAGCTTGATGACGCGCTGGCCGTCGATGCCCTCGCTGACCACGCGGGTCAGTTCGGCGTTCATGTTGACGGTTTCGCGGTTGATGCGGCGCAGGCGCTTGATGAAGACGCGGGCGATCAGCACCGAGACCGGCAGCATGATCAGGATGATCAGCGTCAGCACCCACGACATGTACAGCAGCACGCAGATCAGGGCGATGACCACCAGGGTCTCGCGCACCAGCACCGTGATGACGTCGGTGGCGTAGCCGGTGACGTTGCCGGCGTCGATGGTGAAGCGGTTCAGCAGGCGGCCGGTGTCGCCACGCTTGAAGTCGGCGTCGGGCAGGCCCAGCAGGCGTTCGAACATGTCGCGCCGCATGCCCAGCAGGACATTGTTGGCGACCCAGGCGAGCAGGTAATCGCTGAAGAAGTTGCAGACGCCGCGCACGAAGATCAGGCCCACCACCGCCAGCGGCAGCGCCCAGACATAATAGGGTTTGGCGCCCGAAAAGCCCTCGTCCAGCAACGGCTTCATAATGACGGCCAGCGTGGGCTGCGTGGCGGCGGCGCCGGCCATCAGCAGGGTCGCCAGCACCAAACCCTTCCAGTAGGAGCCGACCCGGCTGTAGATACGGCTCCAGAGTTCAGCTTTGACGGGCTGGGAGCCCGCAGGCGCGTTGCGTGCGGCAGAATTCAATGGAATCACTCGCTTTTATACAATTGTGCCCCGGATTGTACTGGCTACGCGTTACCGCGCGGGGCCGGGCGTCCCCCCTTCAGCCTCTATCGCGCCGTGCGCCTGTCCATGTCCGAAATCAGTTGCCTTTACGTCCGCCTGCCCAATTGGGTGGGTGATGTCTGCATGAGCCTGCCCAGCCTGCGCACCCTGCAGGCCGCCGGCCTGCCCCTGGTGATCTGCGCCCGCCCCTGGGCCCGGGACCTGTTGGATGGCATCGAGAAACGGGAGTTCCTGCCGATGCTGGGCAAAGTGGGGCCGGATCGTGCCAAGGTCAGCGCGCACCGCCGCTCGCTGGGCGCCGAAGGCCGCCGCGCCCGCGGGCTGCTGCTGCCGGACTCGCTGTCGAGCGCGCTGGTGTTCCGGCTGGCGGGACTGCCGTCGGCCGGCTACCGTGACGATGGCCGCAGCTTCCTGCTGCGCTGGCCGGTGGCCAAGCCGGACGCCGGGCTGCACGCGGTGCAGTCCTGGCACCACCTGACCCGCGAGGCGCTGGCGCGCTGGGGACTGCCGACCGGCCCCGCCGAACCCGGCCCGACGCTCGACCTGCCGCTGACGCCGGCCCACCAGCAGACCGCCAGCCTGGCCCTGGAGGCGGCCGGCCTGGCCGGCCAGCGCTTCGTCCTGATCGCCCCCACCGCGACCGGTCTGCACAAAGGCAAGGTCAAGGTGTGGCCGGGATTCGATACACTTACCCGCACGCTGCAAGCCCGGGGCCATACCGTGGTAATGTGCCCCCCTCCGGCGGAAACCGAGGAAGCCCAGCGCAATGCGCCCACGGCGCAGTTGCTGCCTCCGCTGCCGCTGGGCGCGTTCGCCGCGTTGACGGCCTGCGCGGCGTTGGTGATTTGCAACGACTCCGGCGTCTCGCACGTGGCCGCCGCGGCCGGCGCCCGCGAGCTGACGCTGTTCGGCGTCACCCGCCCCGGCCGCACCGGCCCGTGGTCGCCGCGGGCGGTATGCGTCGGTTCGGAAACGGCCTGGCCGTCCATCGAAGAGGTGGAACGGCAGGCGGGCCAGTTACTGGACGGCGCGCAGTAAACGCTTAGTTTTGAAATGACCATCATGTCCAGCTACCTCACGAATCTGATCATCCCCTACAACCTGTGCCTGACCCTGGTGGTGATCGGCCTGGTGCTGGGCCTGTTCCGCCTGCGCAAGACCGGCGGCGCCCTGATCGTCGCCGGCCTGCTGTGGGCGCTGGCCTGGTCGCTGCCGGCCACCTCGCTGTGGCTGGGCGGCGCGCTGGAAAGCCGCTACCCGCACCTGCCGCCGACCGAGTCGCCCACGGCCGACGCCATCGTGGTGCTGGGCGGCAACACCGCCAATGGCCGCGCCAACTGGTTCCTGCCGTACGACAAGGACACCGCGGTGGTGCGCGTGGACACCGCCGCGCAGCTGTATCTGGCCGGCCGCGCGCCCAAGGTGGTGCTGTCCGGCGGCGCCCTGGAAGGCGACGTCAGCGAGGCCCGCGGCATGGCCCACGCCATCCGCCAGCAGGGCGTGCCGGAATCGGCCCTGATCCTGGAAAACGCCAGCCGCACCACCTACGAGAACGCGGCCCTGACCGAAGACCAGCTCAAGACCCGCGGCATCGGCAAGGTGCTGCTGGTGACGTCGGCGCTGCACATGCCGCGCGCCATGGCGGCCTTCTCCAAGCAGGGCGTGGTGGCCATCGCCGCCCCCGCGCCGCCGCAGATCGTGGCGCCCACCGACGGTTCGCTCAACCGCTGGCTGCCCGACCAGCGCACCTTCGACGCCAGCCGCTCGATCATCAAGGAATACGCCGGCCTGTTCGTGTACTGGCTGCGCGGGTGGGTCTGAGCATGGCGACGGCGCTGGCCTGCCGGCCGGGATGCGGCGCCTGTTGCATCGCGCCGTCGATCACCCGGCCGATCCCGGGGATGCCGGATGGCAAGCCGGCCGGCGTGCCCTGTATCCAGCTGCTGCCGGACATGCGCTGCGCGATCTTCGGCCAGCCGTCGCGACCCGACTTTTGCGGCGGACTGCAAGCCCAGGCCGAGATGTGCGGGCCGGACCGCGAATATGCCGTGCGCTGGCTGGGCGACCTGGAACAGGCCACGGCGCCGGCGCACTGAAAAGCACAACGGGACCTCACGGTCCCGTTGTCGTTTCTGGCGCGGGCTTCACGGCCTCACCCTCGCCCGTCGTCAGGCGCGCTCGGCCAGCACCGCGTGGTACAGGTCCTCGTAGCGCGCCGCCACGGTTTCCCAGCTCTGGTCGCGGGCGATCGCCAGGCCGCGTTCGGACAGCGCCGCGCGCAGCTCGGGTTCATCACCCAGGCGTTGCAGGGCCTGCGCCAGCTGCGCCCCGTCGCGCGGGTCCTGCAGGATCAGCGCGTCCTTGCCGGCCGACAGATATTGCGCGAAGCCGCAATAGGCCGGCGAACTGACCACCACCGGCAGGCCATGCGACATGGCTTCCAGCGGCGCCATGGCGTAGCTGTCGTTGAGCGTGGGATGGGCGTAGATGTCGGCCGCGGCGAAATAGCGGGCGACCTCGGGCGTGGGATCCACCAGCGTGACGCGGCTGGCGACCGCGCCGGCCGCGCGCACGCGGTCGCGGGTGGCGTCGTCGGCGCCCACCACCAGCAGGCGGTACGGCGCGGGCAACAGCGCCAGGGCGTCGAGCAGCGCGGGCAGGCCCTTGCGCAGCGGATTGCGGGCCACCAGCAGGCAGCCGATGGTGGCGTCGTCCCAGCCGAGTCCGGCGCGGGTGGCGGCGCGGGCCGCGGCGGCCTCGGGCGCGGGCAGCTTGACGCCGGGCGCGATGATCTCGACCGGCAGTTGCGGACCGTAGCTTCGGTGCAGCTGGTCCATGATCAGGCCCGACACCGCCACCACGCGCCGCGCCGGCGCGCGGCGCACGCGGAATTTCTCCAGCAGCAGATAGGTGGCCAGGCGCGGGCTGAGCCAGGCCAGCGCGCGCTTGACCGGCTTGACCCGGGTCAGGCGGTTGTAGCGCACCGGCGTGACGTGCATGACCTGGATTTCACCGGCCCAACCGTTCATGTGCGAATGCACGATGTCGTAACGGCCGCGCGTCAGGCGATCGGCCTTCCAGGCGAAATACAGCACTCGCATCCAGCTGGGCAGCCAGCCGGGAAAGCGCACGGGCAGGAAGGGAAACGGCAGATCGCTGTCGAAGTCGCGCGCCACCACCGAGACGTCGTGGCGCTCGCCCAGCACGCGCATGAGTTCGACGCCGTAGGCCTCGGCACCGCCGAAGCGGTTGCCGAAACGGTCGACCAGCAGTGCGATGCGCAGCCGCCGCTCAGCCGCGCCCGCGGATGTCTTCATAGCGCGTCAGGCATTTCTGCAGGAAACGGAAGATGCCGGTCGAACGCGACACCGTCACCCGCGGCAGGCCGAAGGGATCGTCGCTGGCGTTGGCCAGGCCGCGCTTGGTCAGCGTGGCGTTGTCATAGCCCGCTTCGCGCGCCATGACCAGGTGCTCCGGGCCATGGTCGCCATAGGGGTAGCAGAAGGCGGTGACGGGCGCGCCCAGCACCTGCTCCAGCGCGTCCTTGGACTCGACCATCTGGCGGCGCGCCTCGTCGGGCGTCATTTCGGGCAGATGGACGTGGTCCAGGGTGTGCGAGCCGACCTCGTGGCCGGACGCGGCCCACTGGCGCATCTCGTCGACCGTCATGAGCGGCGAGAACGGGATGCCGATCTTGGCGTCCCAGACGTTGCCGCCGTCGAACTGGTTGGCCACCAGGTAGTTGGTGGCGGTGAAGCCCAGCTTGTCCAGCACCGGCATCGCGTTCTGGACCACGTTGCGGTAGCCGTCGTCGAAGGTCAGGCCGAACACCTTGCCACGGCGCTCGCCGCGCACATACGGCATGACGTCGCGCATCGACAGGCCGCGGTAGCCCAGGAAGCGCATCCAGCGCATCTGGCGCGCGAAATCGTCCGGGTGCACCGTCAGGCCGCGGAACGGCGTGCCCTTGGGATTGGGCTCGCCGATCTGGTGGTACATGAGAATTGGGATAGACATGGCGCGATTATAGAGGCTCAGTGTCCGCCCAATGTACGTTGGTAGACGTCGACCGTGGCTTGCGCGAAACGCGCCAGGTTGAAGTCGCGCTCGGCGGTCTGGCGGGCGTTCGCCCCCATGGTCCGCACCTGCGCCGGGTCATCCAGCATGAGGCGCAGGCGCGCGGTCATGGCGGCCACGTCGCGCACCGGCACGATCCAGCCGTCGACGCCGTCGGTCACGTTCTCGGGCAGGCCGCCGGCGTCGGTCACCAGCGCCGGCAGGCCCAGGCCCATGATCTCGCGGCAGGCGAACGACAGCGCCTCGCGGTACGACAGCACGAAGCCGGCGTGGCACGAGGCCAGCGCCGCGCGCACGTCATCGAGCAGGCCGGGGAAACGCACCTGGTCGATCATGCCAAGCTCGCGCACGCGATCGAGCTTGGCCTCGGACGGCGGGTCGCCGGCCACCAGCAGCAGCACGCGCTCGCGGTCGCCCGGCGGCAGCGCCGCCACGGCGGCCACCAGGTCGAGCCAGCCCTTGTCGTAGTCGGTGCCGCCGGCGCTGCCCAGCAGCAGTTTGCCGCGCCAGTCCGGGCCGAAGAAGATTTCGCGCAGCTTGTCCAGGCTGTCGGGCGGCGGCGGCGCGAAAAAGCGCGTGTCGATGCCGTGCCGGATGGTGGTGATGGGCCGCTTGCCGTAGGGCGAGGCCGCCAGCAGGCCATGGATGTAGTCGCTGACCGCGATGCTGTGGTCGGTGGCCAGCGCCACGCGCAGCTTGTGGCCGAAGCTGGCGACCGGATGGTCGTTGTGCTTGGTGAAGACGATGCGCGGGCGGCGCGGCATGGCCAGCGTCGCCAGCATCACCTGCTTGTGGTCGGCCGAGCCGTTGGCGTGGATGATGTCGAAGCGGCCGTCCTTGATCAGGCGGCGCAGCCGCGCGCGGTCCTTGAACCAGGACGACGGCCGCGTGGTGTAGCGCATTTCCACCACGGTCACGCCCGGGATCGCCTTGGCGTAGCGGTACAGGCGGCTGGTGGCGGGCGCGGCGACCGTGATCTGGTGCTCGGCGGCCAGGGCGCGCGCCAGGTTGATGATGTAGGTGACGTGCCCCCCGCCGTTGTTGGCGTGGAAGTTGGTGTAGAGGATTCTCACTTGTTCTTCTCGGCCAGGAACATCAGCTTCGAGTAGCGGAAGAAACTGCCCGAGGCGGCTGTCACCGCCAGCACCAGGCCATGGCGGCCGTCGAGAAAGCCGCGCCGGATCAGGTAGATGCGCACGAAGGTCCAGAAGCTGTGGCCAAGCGCGCCGAGCACGGAAGTGCGGCGGCCCTTGGCGTACATCATGGCGGCGGCGTCGGACGAGTAGCGGTTGATCTTGGTGATCAGCGCGTCCAGGTTGTCGTACGGGTAATGCTGGAAGTGGCCTTCGAGCCGCAGCGGCGCGCGGCCGTCGGCCGGCACCACGCGTTCGTGCACCACCACGTCGTTGAAACGCGCGGCGCCGCGCTTGAACAGGCGCAGCACGTAATCGGGCCACCAGCCGCTGTGGCGGATGTCGCGGCCGCAGAAGTTCGACAGGCGGGCGATCTCGTAGGCGTCGCCGCGCGGCGCGGCGAGGGTGGCCTGGATCTCGCGGGCCAGTTCGGGCGTGACGCGCTCGTCGGCGTCGATCGACAGCACCCAGTCGCCGGTGGCCAGGTCGAGCGCGCGGTTCTTCTGCGGGCCGAACCCGGGCCAGTCGGCCGTCACTTCGACCCGCGCCCCCAGGGCCCGCGCCAGCTCGACCGTGCCGTCGGTGCTGCCCGAATCCACCACGATGAGCTCGTCGGCGAAGGCGACCGACTTGAGGCAGTCGGCGATGTTGGCCGCTTCGTTCTTGGTGATGACAATGACTGATAACTTCATCCGCGATTCCTAAGACGCTTTTTCCAGGCTTTCCAGGCGTGATAGCGCGGCCCCCAGAAGGGATCGCGCGACAGCCAGATGCGCCGGTTGAGCCAGCTGCCGCCCTGGTTGCGGACCGCGAAGCGGTAGATGTGCCCGGGATCGGCGCCGGGCGCATTCTGGCCGAACGGGTCGGTCGTGTACAGGTGGCGGAACCCGGCCTGGCGGGCGGCCGCCACGTAGTCGGCGTCGAAATAGCCCTGCGGCCAGCAGAGGTGGTCGCTGGCCTGCCCCAGCCGGCGCGTCAGCGTCTCGCGCGAATCGGCCAGTTCCTGGGCGATGTGGGCGCGCTTGGCGTCGACGTCGGCGCCGCAGACCTTGTCCCAGCGCGTGTGGGTATGGGTATGCGAATGGAATTCGAAGGTGCCGGCGGCGCGCATCGCCTCGATTTCGCTCCAGCGCAGCATGACGTCGTCGGCGCGGCCTTCGGCGATCAGCTTCTTGCTGGCGTCATGGTCGGGCGTGGCCGGCAGCGGCAGGCCCTGGCCGGCGTGCGGGCGCACCGGCCCGTCGCCGATCCAGCCGGTGATGGTGAACAGCACGGCGCGCATGCCGTGGCGCGCCAGCACCGGATGGGCGTGGACCCAGTTGTTGAGATAGCCGTCGTCGAAGGTGATCAGCACCGAGCGCTCGGGCGCCGGCGCGCCGGCCAGATAGGCGGCGAACTGATCGGTCGACAGCGACTGGTAGCCGGCGCGCGCCAGGCGCGCGATCTGGGCCTCGAACACGTCGGGCATGGCGTTGATCATGCCGCCGGCCGGCGTGACGTGGTGGTACATCAGCACCGGGACGTTGGGCGCGTTCATCGACGCCGCTCCGCCAGCCAGCGGGTGTAGACGGCCTCGGTGGTCTCGGCCAGGCGGGCGGGCGAGAACACGCCCTCTTCCCAGACCATCTTGCGGCCGGCCTCGCCCATGCGCTGGCGCAGCGCGGCGTCGTCGATCAGTCTTTCGAGCGCGGCGGTGAGCGCGGCCGGGTCCTTGGGCGGCACCAGGATGCCGGTTTCACCGTTGCGGAACATCTCGGACACGCCGCCGACGTCGGTGCCGATGACCGGCAGGCCGCTGGCCTGCGCTTCGACGTAGACGGTGCCGGACGCCTCCTGCTGGGTCGCCAGCGCGAACAGGTCGCAGCCGGCCAGCAGGTTGGGCACGTCGCGGCGCGTGCCCATCAGGTGGATGCGGTCGGACAGGCCGCGTTCCGCCACATAGGCCTGGGTCTGCTCGAACACCGGCGAGCCGCCGCCCACGAACACCAGGTGCAGCTTGGGCCGGGTCGCCATCAGCGGCGCGATGGCGTCGATCAGGTCCTTGTGGCCCTTGGTGGCGCGCATCACGGCGACACAGCCGACCACCAGGTCGTCCGGCGCCAGCCCGAGCTCCTCGCGCAGGGTCGAATGCTCGACCGGCGGCGGCAGCACGATGGGCGAATAGACCGTAGCGACGCGGTCGGCCGGCACGCCGCGCTCGATCAGGTGCTCGCGCACGTGATCGCTGACGGTGGTGACGCGATGCGGCAGGCGCGTGTACGACCAGAGCGAGCCGACCTTGTTGGACAGGTGGCGGGTGCGCACGATCAGCGGCGTGCCCGCCAGGCGGCCGGCGGCCGCGGCGATCACGGTGTCGCGCCGGCTGTGGGTATTGAGCACGTCGAAACGGCCCTCGCGCAGGATGCGGCGGATGGTGGCGACGCCCTTCAGGTAATTGACCGGCCCGTCCATCTCCAGCGTGTGGACGGTGAAGCCGGCGTCCGACAGGCGCTCGGCCAGCAGCGCGTTCGGCTGGCAGATGGCTTCCAGGTGATGGCCACGCGCGCGCATGGCGTTCATCTCCTTGAAGATACGGCCTTCCTGGCCGCCGAAACTGGTGGCGGCTTCCGAGTGGACGATGCGCATCAGTACGTGACCTCCACGCCGTTCGGCTTGGTCCAGGCGTTCAGGTTCTCGAGCAGCGTGTCGGCCATGCGTACGCGCCATTCCTCGCCCAGCCGCACCGTGCAGAGAAAATTGTTCTTGGTGTAGACGATGTCCACCGGCACGCCGGGGATGCCGTTCTCGGGCTCGGCGCGGAACGGGTTGAGCATCTGGCGCAGGCGCGCGGCGTCGGCGCCGCCGTTGAGCTTGACGCGCAGCGACTTGGCGCGCGCCTCGCGCGCCAGCTGCAGGTCATAGAGCTGCTCGGCGACGATGCGCATGCCGCCCGAGTAGTCATCGTTGCTGACCTTGCCCTGGACGATGACCAGCTGGTCTTCGCGCAGGCGGTTGCGATGCTTTTCGTAGAGCTCGTTGAAGACCGAGATCTCGACCTGCGCGGTGCCGTCGTCCAGCACCGCGAACACCATCTTGCCGCGCCGGGTCATCATGACGCGCACGCTGGCCAGCACCCCGCACATCCATTGCAGGTCGCGCTGCGGCTCGACCCGCGCCAGCTGCATCGGCACGATCTGGCGCACTTCGTCGCGCCAGGCGTCGAACAGGTGGCCGCTGTAGTAGTAGCCCAGCGCCGATTTTTCCTCGGTCAGCTTCTTGTGCAGGTCCCACGGCGCGACCTTGGCCAGTTCGCCGGCCACCACGTCGCTGCTGTCGTCGCCGAACAGCGAGGACTGGTTGGCGCTGCGGGCGGCCTGCTCGGCCGCTTCCATGGCGGTCGGCACCGAGGCCAGCATGGCGGCGCGGTTGGGTTCGATGGTGTCGAACGCGCCAGCCTTGATCAGGGCCTCGATGGTGCGGCGGTTGACCGCGTGCTTGCTGACGCGGCGGCAGAAGTCGAACAGGTTCTGGAACGGGCCGCCTTCCTTGCGGGCGCGCAGGATGTCCTCGACCGCGCCCTGGCCGGTGCCCTTGACCGCCCCCAGGCCGTAGCGCATGGTGCGCGGCGGCTTGCCCTTTTCGGTGTACCGGTCGGCCACCGGCTCGAAGCGGTAGCCCGAGAAGTTGACGTCGGGCGGCAGCACCTCGACGCCGTTGTCCTGGGCGTCACGGCAGAAGATCTGGACCTTGTCGGTGTCGTCCATGTCGGAGGACATGGTGGCGGCCAGGAACTCGGTCGGGTGGTAGGCCTTGAGCCAGGCGGTCTGGTAAGAGATCAGCGCGTATGCGGCCGAGTGCGACTTGTTGAAGCCGTAGCCCGCGAACTTCTCCATCAGGTCGAACAGCTTGACCGCCAGGTCGGGGTCGTGGCCCTTTTCCTTGGCGCCCTGCTCGAACAGCTCGCGGTGCTTGGCCATTTCCTCGGGCTTTTTCTTGCCCATGGCGCGGCGCAGCAGGTCGGCGCCGCCCAGCGAGTAGCCGCCGATGATCTGCGAGATCAGCATCACCTGTTCCTGGTAGACGATGACCCCGTAGGTGCTCTTGAGCGTGCTCTCCAGATCGTTGTGGAAGTAGTCCACCGCGGCGCGGCCGTGCTTGCGGTTGACGAAGTCGTCCACCATGCCCGATTCCAGCGGCCCCGGACGGTACAGGGCCAGCATGGCGATGATGTCTTCGAAGGTGTTGGGCCGCAGCTTCTTGAGCAGCTCCTTCATGCCGCGCGATTCCAGCTGGAACACCGCGGTGGTGTTGGCGTCGCACAAGATCTTGTAGGCGGCCGGATCGTCCAGCGCCAGCGCCATGACGTCGAAGTCGCGCTTGTCGGCGTTGAACTGGCGCACGTAGCGCACGGCCCAGTCCAGGATGGTCAGGTTGCGTAGGCCCAGGAAGTCGAACTTGACCAGGCCGGCGGCTTCGACGTCGTCCTTGTCGAACTGCGACACCGCGCTGTTCTCCTGCCCCGCCTGGCAATACAGCGGGCAGAAGTCGGTGAGCTTGCCGGGCGCGATCAGCACGCCGCCGGCGTGCATGCCGATGTTGCGGGTCAGCCCTTCGAGCGGCTTGGCCAGGTCGACCAGCGCGCGCACTTCCTCTTCCTGCTCGTAGCGGTCCTTGAAGGCCGGCTCGTCTTTCAGGGTGCGTTCGAGCGACCACGGATCCATCGGGTTGAACGGGATCAGCTTGGACAGGCCGTCGCAGAACATGTAGGGCATGTCCAGCACGCGGCCGGCGTCGCGCACCACGGCCTTGGCGCCCAGCGTGCCGAAGGTGGCGATCTGGCTCACGGCGGCGCGGCCGTACTTTTCCTTGACGTAGTCGATGACCCGTTCGCGGTTGTCCTGGCAGAAGTCGATATCGAAGTCGGGCATCGAGACCCGCTCGGGATTCAGGAATCGCTCGAACAGCAAGTCGTAGCGGATCGGATCCAGGTCGGTGATGCCGAGCGCGTACGCGACCAGCGAACCGGCGCCCGAGCCCCGGCCCGGGCCGACCGGCACGCCGTTGTTCTTGCCCCAGTTGATGAAGTCCTGCACGATCAGGAAGTAGCCCGGGAAGCCCATCTGGATGATGGTCTTGCATTCCCAGCGCAGGCGCTCGTAGTACTGCTCGCGCTTGGATGCGCGCTCGGCCTCGTCCGGGAACAGGAAGGCCATGCGCTTTTCCAGGCCCTCTTCGGACAGCTGCACCAGGTAGTCGTCCAGCGACACGCCGTCGGGCGTGGGGAAATTCGGCAGGCGCGGCTTGCCCAGCACCAGGCTGAGGTTGCAGCGCTTGGCGATCTCGACCGTGTTGGCCAGCGCCGAAGGCACGTCGGCGAAGCGGCGCGCCATTTCCTCGGAACTGAGCAGGTACTGCTCTTTGGTGAAGCGGCGCACGCGGCGCGGGTTGGCCAGGATCTCGCCTTCGGCGATGCAGACGCGGGCCTCGTGCGCCTGGAATTCGTATTCGTCCAGGAACTGCACCGGGTGCGTGGCCACCACTGGCAGGCCGGCCTCGGCCGCCAGGCGCATGGCGGCCTGGGTGTAGGCTTCGTCGCCGTCCATGCCGGCGCGTTGCAGCTCGATGTAGTAGCTGCCCGGGAACAGGTGCGCCCACTGGCGCGCCAGCGCCAGCGCCGAGACGGCGTTGCCGGCGTCCAGCGCCTGGCCGACGTCGCCGCCGCGCCCGCCCGACAGCACGATCAGGCCGTCCTGGCCCTGCAGCCATTCACGGCGGATCTCGGCGCGGCCCTTGCCCTGATTGGTCAGGAACGAGCGCGACAGCAGTTCGCACAGGTTCAGGTAGCCCTGGTGGTTGCGCACCAGCAGCAGCACGCGGAATGGCTTGGCCGGATCCTCGTCGTTGCTGAGCCAGACGTCGCAGCCGGCGATGGGCTTGATGCCCGCGCCGCGCGCGCCCTTGTAGAACTTGATCAGGCCGAACAAGTTCGACAGATCGGTCAGCGCGACGGCCGGCTGGCCCAGCTTCGCGACGCGCTTGATGAGGTCGGGGATGCGCACGATGCCGTCCACCACCGAGAATTCGGAGTGGACACGCAGGTGAACAAATGGGGACGGGTTTGTTACGGCTTCGGACATAGGAAGAATTGTACCTAGTCGGAAGACCGAAAACCGCCCTTTGGCCGATTCGGCCGCCGCCCGCCGGGCGCCCCTGTGTAACAATAGGCGGTTGGACCTGACTCACCTGCCGCAGGACGAGATTTACGTATGAAATGGCTGATTCCCGGGATCTGGCTCGCCGCCATCCTGTTCGCGCACTTCCGTGGCCGCGTCAAGCTGCCGCTGGGCCGGCAACTGCTGGACCACTCGGTGCTGCTCGCGCCGGTCAACGCCTTCATGGTGCTGAGCTCGCGCGTGCCGTCGACCCCCTACCTGACCACCAGCGAGATCGCCGAGCTCAAAGTGCTGGACGACAACTGGGAGACGATCCGCGACGAGGCCCTGCAGATGGCCGAGATGCGCCGCATCAAGGCTGCCGACAGCCACAACGACATCGGCTTCAATTCGTTCTTCAAGTACGGCTGGAAGCGCTTCTACCTGAAGTGGTATGACGCCCGCCACCCGTCGGCCGAGGAACTGTGCCCCAAGACGGTGGCCATCCTGAAGACGCTGCCCAAGGTCAAGGCGGCCATGTTCGCCGAGCTGCCGCCGGGCGGCAAGCTCAACGCCCACCGCGATCCGTTCGCCGGGTCGCTGCGCTACCACCTGGGCCTGGCCACGCCCAACGACAACGGCTGCCACATCATCGTCGACGGCGAAACCTACAGCTGGCGCGACGGCGAGAGCGTGGTGTTCGACGAGACCTACGTGCACGAGGCCTACAACCACACCGACCAGAACCGCATCATCCTGTTCTGCGACGTCGAGCGGCCGCTCAAGTGGGGCTGGGCCGAGGCCTTCAACCGCTGGTTCGGCCGGGTGGTGATGTCGGCGGCCAGCTCGCCCAACGACGGCGGCGACCAGACCGGCGCCATCAACAAGCTGACCCACGCGCACTGGGTCATCGACCAGAAGCGCAAGGCCTTCAAGGCCTGGAACCGCAATGTCTACAAGGCCACCAAGTACGGCCTGATCATCCTGGTGATCGCGGGCTTCATCGCCCTGTGATCGGGCCGACCGCGCGGATCGCGCGGTCATCACGCCACCACGGCGGGCCGGACGGCCCGCCGTTCCCCACCCTACCCCGCGTCGCGTTCCGGCAAGGTCAACAGGCCGGTGTGGTAGTCATAGCCGTAGATCTCGCCATAGCGGCCCCATTCCACCGCGATCTTCAGCACGCGCTCGGCTTCGTCGGGCTTGAGGAACTCCTCCAGCGAATCCAGGAAGTTCTTTTCCGGCAACTCGCCGGCGGGTTCCTGCTCCAGGCTGTGGCGGATGTGCGCGGCCAGCGGCACGTGCGCCAGCAGCTGGCGGCCGAAGATGGCCTGCTTCTGGCCCTGGTCGGCCTGCACGTAGCGCTGGCCCAGCGGCGTCAGGAAGATGTCGCCCTTGTCGATCTGGGCCAGTCCGAACAGACCCAGCGCTTCGCAGGCCGGCAGCAGGTCGTCGTCCGAGATCTCGGCTTCCTCGGCCAGCTTGGGCAGGTCGGCGCGGCCATTGAACGGCGCCTCGGCCAGCACGTCCAGCACGCCTTCCATGCGCTCGACTTCGGTCTGCGGAAAGCGGTAGCCCAGGCCCTGCTGGCGCGGCGTCGGCACGTCGTGCGCCGGGCGCTGCGTCATCAGCGCGTAGACCTCGTCGATCAGCGCCCGCACCTGCGGCGAATCGGCGTTGCGCGGCCGCGGCAGGCCGATCTGCACCTGGCTGCGGATGCGGCCCGGATCGCTGGAGAACACGATGATGCGGTCGGCCATCATGACCGCTTCCTCGATGTTGTGCGAGACGATCAGGATGCCCTTGGTCGAGATGCGGCTCTCGTCCCACAGTTCCAGCATGTCGTCGCGCAGCGTTTCGCCGGTCAGCACGTCCAGCGCCGAGAAGGCTTCGTCCATCAGCAGCACGTCCGGGTTCATGACCAGCGCGCGGGCGATGCCGACGCGCTGGCGCATGCCGCCGGACAGTTCGCGCGGCAAGGCGCCGCCGAACCCGCCCAGGCCCATCAGGTCGAGCACCGCGTCGGCGCGCTTGGCGCGTTCGGCCGGCGCCACGCCCTGGGCTTCCAGCCCCAGCTCGACGTTCTGCTGCGCGGTCAGCCACGGGAACAGCGCGAACGACTGGAACACCATGGCGATGCCCGCCGCCGGGCCGTACACCGGCTGGCCGCGGTAGGTGACGGTGCCCTGGTCGGCATTGACCAGGCCCGCCATGATGCGCAACAGGGTCGACTTGCCCGAGCCGGACTTGCCCAGCAGGGCCACGATCTCGCCTTCGTGCAGGATGAAGTCCACGTGTTCCAGCACGTTGCGGGCAGTGCCGTCGGCGGCGCGGAACGACTTGCCGACATCGTGCAGTTCGATCAGGAAATTGGAATTCATGAAGACTCCTACCGGCCGCGGTCTTCGGCCAGCAAATACAGTTTGCGCCAGAAAAACCGGTTCAACAGCATGACGAAAATGCTCATGACGCCGATGCCGAGCGCGATGCGGTGGAAATCGCCCTGCTCGGTCATCTGCTTGATGTAGCTGCCCAGGCCATCGGCCATCAGCGAGGTATTGCCCCAGGACACGTACTCGGCCACGATGCTGGCGTTCCAGGAGCCGCCGCTGGCCGTGATGGCGCCGGTGATGAAGCTGGGGAAGACGGCCGGCAGGTAGACCCGGCGCCACAGCAGCCAGCCCTTCAGGCCGAGGTTGCTGGCGGCCAGGCGCAGTTCGTTCGGAATGGTCGAGGCGCCGGCCACCACGTTGAAGAGGATGTACCACTGGGTGCCGAAGATGATCAGCGGGCTGAGCCAGATGTTGGGGCTGAGCTTCAACGCCACCATCACGAACACCACCGCCGGGAACAGCAGGTTGACCGGGAATGCCGCCAGGAACTGCGCCACTGCCTGCACCCGCTGCGAATACTTGGGCCGCAGGCCGATCCAGACCGCGATCGGCACCCAGATCAGCGACGCCAGCCCGATCAGCACCATCACCCGCAACAGCGTGATGCCGCCCAGGCCGATCACGTGCAGCACTTCGCTCCAGCCCACCTCCGCGTGCACGAAGACGACCAGCTTGTAGGTGGCCAGCAGCGCGCCGGCGGCCAACAGCGCATCCCAGAC
This sequence comes from Achromobacter sp. 2789STDY5608621, assembly GCF_001299375.1. Classification (NCBI taxonomy): domain Bacteria; kingdom Pseudomonadati; phylum Pseudomonadota; class Betaproteobacteria; order Burkholderiales; family Alcaligenaceae; genus Achromobacter; species Achromobacter sp. 2789STDY5608621. The sequence goes on from NZ_CYTU01000041.1 coordinate 24,707, forward strand.
CCGGGTCCAGCGCGGGTCTGGCGCCTTGGCACGGGCCCGGATCGAGGTGCCGTCGTACGACACGCTGAACCAGCCCAGCGCGCGCCGCATCTGCGCCCAGAACATATTGGACAGCGCCTGCATCCAGCGGCTGCGGCGGGTCCAGTCCAGCAGCCAGGACTGCTGCGCCACGTCGGCCTGCGATTCCTCGAAGCGGAACTTGTCGGCCCAGGCCAGCAGCGGCCGGAAGAACAATTGGTCGTAGAGCAGGATGCCGGCCATCATGGCGCCGATGGCCCAGGCGATGGCGCGGCCGTCCTCGGCGTCGATGGCCACCGCGATGTACGAGCCGATGCCGGGCAGCTTGATGTCCTGCCCGGCCACCGAGATGGCCTCGGCCGCCACCAGGAAGAACCAGCCGCCGGACATGGACATCATCATGTTCCACAGCAGGCCCGGGGTGGCGTACGGCAGTTCCAGGCGCCAGAAGCGCTGCCAGCCGGACAGCCGGAACACGCGCGCGGCCTCGTTCAGTTCGGCCGGCACGGTGCGCATCGACTGGTACAGGCTGAACGCCATGTTCCAGGCCTGCGAGGTGAAGATGGCGAAGATCGCCGCGCACTCGACCCCCAGCAGATTGCCGGGAAACAGCGCGATGAAGGGCGCGATGGCGATGGCCTGGAAACCCAGGATGGGCACCGACTGGAGGATGTCCAGCATCGGGATCATGGCTTTTTCGGCGGTGCGGAACTTGGCCGCGATGGCGGCGAAGATGAAGCTGAACAGCAGCGAGAAGGCCAGCGCCGTGAACATCCGCAGAATGGTGCGCAGCAGGTAGTACGGCAGGTAGACCGGATCCAGCGAGATCGGCAGCTCTTCGCCGACGGCAAAGGGGCGGCTCATCTGCGAGGCGCCGTAGGCCATCGCGGCCAGCACCACCAGCACCAAGGGAAGAAGCGCCCAGTCCCAGCGGTTGGGCGAGGAGCGGGACGACGAGGACGGGCGCGTCCGGGTGCTGAAGAGCTCGAACATGTCGGCAATGCTCCAGGGAGCGGGGTGAAGGCCCGCGCATTGAAGCATAACCAGATGACGCGTCACTGAACAGAAAACGACTGAAATCTGGGTGTAATACGGGACGGCTCGCGCCGCCCCGCATCCCTCGGGCGAGACGGCCGCGGCCCGCCTCGCCCGGACCCGCGCATCAGCGCTGCAGGGACTCCCAGCTTTTCATCAGCCGCTTGACCGATACCGGCATCGGCGTGCGCAATTCCTGCGCGAACAAGGCCACCCGCAGCTCCTCCAGCAGCCAGCGGAACTCGTCCAGGCGGGGGTCGGGCGCCCCCTTCAGGGCCGAGCGGGCGCGCTGGTACTGGGTCACGAGCGGCGCCATCTCGGCCACCAGCTTGGCGTCGCGGCCCGGATCGGCGCGCAGCTTGTCGATGCGCGCCACCGCCGCCTTCAGGTAGCGGGGGAAATGCGACAGCTGGGCGTACGGCGTATCGCGGATGAACCACTTGGGCATCAGCGCCCCCAGCTGCTGCTGCAGGTCGGCGTAGGCCGCGGCGTGCGGCTTGGCCTGCGGCAGCTTGCGCTGCAGGGCCGCGTACTCGGTCAGCACGGCGCCCGCCAGGCGCGCCACTTCCTGGGCCAGCAGGCCCAGCCGGCCCTTGCCCTCGGCCCGGCGCGCCTCGAACTGCTGTTCATTGACCGGCCAGGGCTCGGCCAGGCAGGCCTGGCCCAGGGCGCAGTCGATGATCTGGTCGCGCAGTTCCTCCTGCGTGCCCAGCGTCATGTAGAGCATGCTGATCTTGGTCAGGTCGGCCAGGTTCTTTTCCAGGAACTTGACCTGCTCGCGCAGGCCCAGCCGGAACAGCTTGAGCAGGCCGGCGCGGTGCGCCTTGCGGGCCTCGTCCGGGTCGTCGAACACGTCCAGGTCGCAATGCGCGCCACGGTCGACCAGCGCCGGGTAGCCGATGACCGACTGGCCGCGGCGCTTGATCTCCATGATTTCCGGCAGCGGACCGAAGGTCCAGGCGGTCAGGTTCTCGTGCGCCAGCGCCTGCGCCACCTGGGTGTCGCTGGCGGCCAGTTGCTGGAAGGTGGCCTGGGCCTGCTTGCCGAACTCGGCGCGCAGCTGCGCCAGGTTGCGGCCGGCGGCCAGCATGCGGCCGTGCTCGTCAACCACGCGGAAGTTCATGAACAGGTGCGCCGGCAGCGTTTCGAGCTTGAAGTCGGCGGCGGCCGGACGCACTTGCACCTGATCCCACATGTCGGCGATCAGGGCGTCCACCAGGCCCGTCTGGGGGTCGCCCAGGCGCTCGAACCAGCGGTCGTAGAAGCCGGCCGCGTAGTCGGGCAGCGGCACGCAGTGGCGGCGCAGCTTCTGCGGCAGCGACTTGAGCAGCAGGTGCGCCTTTTCCTTGAGCATGCCGGGCACCAGCCATTCGCAGCGCGCCGGATCGATCTGGTTCAGGGCGAACAGCGGCACCGACAGCGTCACGCCGTCGCGCGGCGAACCGGGCTCGAAGTGGTAGTCCAGCGCCATCGACACGCCCTGCCACTCGACCTTCTTGGGAAAGACGTCGGTGGTGACGCCGGCGGCCTCGTGCCGCATCAGCTCGTCGCGCATCAGCAGCAGCTTGGCGGCGGCGGCCTTGTCGAGCCCGTTGACCCATTTTTCGAGGGTCGCGGTCTGCGAGATGTCGGCTGGCAGCTGGCGGTCGTAGAAAGCGTAGATCAGCTCGTCGTCGACCAGGATGTCGGGGCGGCGGGTCTGGTGCTCCAGTTTCTCGATGCCGGCGATCAGCTTGCGGTTGTGGGCCACGAAGGCCAGGCGCGTGTCGATCTCGCCCGGCACCAGCGCCTGGCGGATGAAGAGCTCGCGCGCCTCGCGCGGATGGACCCGGCCGTACTGGATGCGGCGGCCGGTGTAGATGGTCAGGCCGTAGAGCGTGGCGCGTTCGTTGGCCACCACCTGGCCGGCCTTCTTCTCCCAGCGCGGGTCGGACCAGTTCTTGCGGATCAGGTGGGCGCCGACCTTTTCCAGCCAGACCGGGTCGATGCGCGCCACGCAGCGCGCGTACAGCCGGGTGGTCTCGACCAGCTCGGCGGCGACGATCCAGCGCCCGGCCTTCTTCACCAGGCGCGAGCCCGGATGGATGTGGAAGCGGATCTCGCGGGCGCCCTGGTAATGGCCGCCCTCGTCGCTCTTGAAGCCGATGTTGCCCAACAGGCCCGACAGCAGCGCCATGTGCAGCTGTTCGTAGGTGGCCTCGAGCTGGTTGACGCGCCAGCCTTGCTCGCCCACCAGGGCGGCCAGCTGGGTGTGGACGTCGTGCCATTCGCGCAGCCGGATGGGCGACAGGAAGTTCTGCCGCAGCAGGCCCACCAGCTTGCGCTGCGAGGCCTTGTGCTGCACCTGCTCGCCGTACCAGCGCCACAGCTTGAGGAAGGAAATGAATTCGGACTTGTCGTCGGCGAACTTGGCGTGCGCGGCCTCGGCCGCCTCGCGTTCCTGCATGGGCCGGTCGCGCGCGTCCTGCACCGACAGCGCCGAGGCGATGATCAGCATCTCGGCCAGGCACTGGTGCTCGCGCGCCGCCAGGATCATGCGGCCGATGCGCGGGTCCACCGGCAGCTTGGCCAGTTCGTGGCCGGTCTGGGTCAGGACGAACGAGGCGCCGGTGCGGCTGGCGTCGTCGCCCTCGTCGGCGGCGGCCAGCTCGATCGCGCCCAGCTCCTGCAGCAGGTGGTAGCCGTCGGCCACCGCGCGCCCGGGCGGGGCCTCGACGAACGGGAACTGCTCGATGTCGTCCAGCTTGAGCGACTTCATCCGCAGGATCACCGAGGCCAGCGAGGAACGCAGCACCTCGGGGTCGGTGAAAGCGGCGCGGGCGTTGAAGTCGGCTTCGTCGTAGAGGCGGATGCAAAGGCCCGGGCCGACCCGGCCGCAACGGCCGGCGCGCTGGTTGGCCGAGGCGCGGCTGATCGGCTCGATGCGCAGCTGCTCGACCTTGTTGCGCCAGGAATAGCGCTTGACGCGCGCCAGGCCGCTGTCGACCACGAAGCGGATGCCGGGCACCGTCAGCGAGGTTTCCGCCACGTTGGTGGCCAGCACGATGCGGCGCGCGTTGCCGCGCGGGTGGAAGATCTGTTCCTGCTCGGCCTGCGACAGGCGCGCGTACAGCGGCAGCACCTCGGTGCCGGCCGGGTGGCGCTTGCGCAGCGCCTCGGCCGATTCGCGGATCTCGCGCTCGCCCGGCAGGAACACCAGCACGTCGCCGGGGCCGTGGCGGGCGCATTCGTCGACCGCGTCGACGATGGCGTCGATCAGGTCGCGCTCCTCGTCGCCCGACATGCGCTCGCGGTCGCGGCCCGGCTTGGCCGGCGCGGCCGCTTCCTCGGCTTCCTCGCGCACCGGGCGGTAGCGCACCTCGACCGGGTACAGCCGGCCCGAGACCTCGATCACCGGCGCCGGCTTGTCCTCGGACGCGGCGAAATGGCGGGCGAAGCGCTCGGCGTCGATGGTGGCCGAGGTGATGATGACTTTCAGGTCAGGCCGGCGCGGCAGCAGCTGCTTGAGATAGCCCAGCAGGAAGTCGATGTTGAGGCTGCGTTCGTGCGCCTCGTCGATGATGATGGTGTCGTAGCGGCGCAGCAGCGGATCGCGCTGCGACTCGGCCAGCAAGATGCCGTCGGTCATCAGCTTGATCGACGCATTGGGGCCGGTGCGGTCGTTGAAGCGCACCTGGTAGCCCACCACCTCGCCCATCGGCGTGTTCAGTTCCTCGGCGATGCGCTTGGCCACCGAGGTGGCGGCCAGCCGCCGCGGCTGGGTGTGGCCGATCATCTTCTGGCGGCCACGGCCCAGTTCCAGGCAGATCTTGGGCAGCTGGGTGGTCTTGCCCGAGCCGGTCTCGCCGCTGACGATGACCACCTGATGGCCGGCGATGGCGCGCGCGATTTCCTGGCGCCGCGCGCTGACGGGCAGGTCCTCGGGGTAGGTCACGGCGGGAATGGGCCGCTCGGGGCGGGGCGCCTGGCGGGCCGCCGGGGCCGCGGCGTCGGCGCGCGGCTTGCCGGGGGCACGGGTCGGCCCGTCGGCCGGCACGGGCGGCCGCGGGCGGGAGGATTCTGGCATGTACGATTTGTCCGGTTAGCTGCCTATTATATAAACGCCCCGCGGCCATATAATTTCGCCACGCCGTCCCGTGACGGCGCGTTGACGCGGCCCTCGCCGCGTTGTTGCCACTCTCAGGAACACCCCCACCCATCATGCCCGACCTGGAACCAGACACCGTCTCCGCCCTTGAAGCCCCCGAATTCGCCCCTGCCCAGTTCGTCCGATGGTTCCGAGACGTGGCGCCCTACGTGCACGCGTTCCGAGGCAAGACCTTCGTGGTGGCGTTTGGCGGTGAATTGGTGCAGGCCGGGGCGCTGAACACGCTGGTGCAGGACTTGTCGCTGCTGTCGTCGCTGGGCATCCGGCTGGTGCTGGTGCACGGCTCGCGCCCCCAGGTCAATGAACAGCTGCGCCTGAAGGGCTTCACCCAGCAATTCGACCGCGGCCTGGCGCCCACCGACGCCGCCGCGCTGGAATGCGCCAAGGAAGCCGCCGGCGAGATCCGCCTGGACATCGAGGCCGCCTTCAGCCAGGGCCTGCCCAACACGCCGATGTCGCACGCGCACATCCGCGTCATTTCGGGCAACTTCGTCACCGCGCGCCCCACCGGCGTGCTCGACGGGGTGGACTACAAGCACACCGGCCAGGTGCGCAAGATCGACGTCGACGCGCTCAAGTTCGCCATCGAGAAGGGTTCCTCGGTGGTGCTGCTGTCGCCGCTGGGCTTCTCGCCCACCGGCGACGCCTTCAACCTGGCCATGGAAGACCTGGCCACCAGCGTGGCCGTGGCGCTGCGCGCCGAAAAGCTGATCTTCCTGTCCAGCGGCCAGGGCGTGCTGAACGAGGACGGCTCGGTCGACACCGAGCTGGCCCGGGTCGATGCCGACGCCCTGCTCACCGCCGGTGCGCTCGACGAGGAAACCGGCGCCTACCTGCAGTACGCGTCGCTGGCGGTCAAGCGCGGCGTGGCCCGCGCCCACCTGGTGCCGTTCGCGCTGGACGGCAGCGTGCTGCTGGAGATCTTCACCCACGACGGCGTCGGCACCATGGTGGTGGAAGACACGCTGGACGACCTGCGCCCGGCCACGCTCGACGACGTCGGCGCCATCCTCAGCCTGATCGAGCCGCTGGAAGCCGACGGCACGCTGGTGCCGCGTCCGCGCAGCGTGATCGAACGCGACGTCGAGAACTTCACCGTGCTCGAGCACGACGGCGTGATCTACGGCTGCGCCACGCTGCACAACTTCCCCGAGGATCACATGGCCGAGATGGCCTGCCTGATCGTGCACCCCGAATGGCAGGGCTCGGGCGAAGGCGAGATCCTGCTGCGCCACATGGAATCGCGCGCCCGCGCCAGCGGCGCCAAGCGCCTGTTCGTGCTGACCACCCGCACCTCGCACTGGTTCATGAAACGCGGCTTCGTGCAGGGCGGCATCGCCGACCTGCCGCGCGAAAAGCAGAACAACTACAACCGCTCGCGCAACAGCCTGGTGTTCATCAAGAAGCTGTAACGCGGCGCCGCCCCGGGCTGACCCGGGGCCTACCCGCAGTGCCCGCAGGGGCTTGGCGACCTTCCGGCGCCAAGCCCGCTAAAATGGCGCATTACCCATTCTTTCCGGCAGCGAACCATGGCCCGTACCGTCAACTGTGTGAAATTGAAGCGTGAAGCCGAAGGGCTCGATTTTCCGCCCTACCCCGGCGAACTCGGCACCCGCATCTGGCAGAGCATTTCCAAGGAAGCTTGGGAAGAGTGGAAGCAGGTGCAGACCCGCCTAGTCAACGAAAACCGCCTGAACCTGGCCGACGCCCGCGCCCGCAAGTACCTGCAGCAGCAGATGGAACGCTTCCTGTTCGAGGACGGCAGCGTCGAAGCCCAGGGCTACGTTCCGCCCTCGGCCTGACCCCGCCGCGCCGCCCCGCGCGGCACGCCTGCGAAGCCCCTCGTTCACGAGGGGCTTCGCGCTTCTGGCCGGAGCGCCCAGCCGCCCCCGGCGCCTGCCTTAAGATTCCGTTGTTGCTGGCCGTACTAATGCCGTCATGAAAGAAGAACCGAGTTCCGCCGCTTCCTCCGACCTGCCCCGGGCCATCCGGCGCGCGCTGGCGGTCGCCCCCGACCGCAAGACCGGCACGCTCAACGACGTGCGGCACGTCGTCATCCTGATGCAGGAGAACCGTTCCTTCGACCATTATTTCGGCGCCCTGCCGGGCGTGCGCGGCTTTGCCGATCCGCATCCGGCGCCGACGCCGGCCGGCGACGTGCTGACCCAGGCCGACGGCGCCCAGCGGCTGCGTCCCTATGCGCTGCAGGCCGAGTACGCCAGCGACACGCCGGTCGGCTACATCACCCCGCACACCTGGGATGACGCCCAGCGCGCCTGGAACGACGGCCGCATGGACCAATGGCTGGCGGCCAAGAGCCGCCTCGGCCTGGGCGCCTATCGCCCCGCCGAGGTGCCGTTCCAGACGGCGCTGGCCAACGCCTTCACGCTGTGCGACGCCTACCACTGTTCGATCCAGGCCGGCACCAATCCGAACCGCCTGTTCCTGTGGACCGGCAGCAACGATCCCCAGGGACGCGCCGGCGGCCCGGCCCTGGTCAACACCTTCGACCGTCTCGGCCCGGCCGACCAGGGCTACGGCTGGACCACCTACCCGGAACGGCTGCAGGCCGCCGGCATCGACTGGCGCATCTACCAGGACATGGCGGACAACTTCCACGACAACCCGCTGGCGGGCTTCCGGCAGTACCGCCGCCAGCACGCCGCCACGGCCGCCGAGGCGCCGCTGCGCGACCGGGCCCTGTCGACCCATACCCTGGACGACCTGGCCCGCGACGTCGAGCAAGGCACGCTGCCGCAGGTGTCGTGGATCATCGCCCCGGCCGCCGATTCCGAGCACCCCGAGGTCTCGTCGCCGCGCCAGGGCGGCGCCTACACCGAACGCGTGCTCGAGATCCTGACGCGCAATCCCGGGGTCTGGAACGGCTGTGTGTTCTTCGTCACCTATGACGAGAACGACTGCTTCTTCGATCACATGCCGCCCCCCGCCCCGCCGGCTCGCGCGCCCGACGGCCGCTCGGGCGGCCTGTCCACCATCGAGCTGGACGGCGAATACCACGACACCCGCCACGGCCCCAGCGCCGCCACCCCGGACGACCCGCCCGCCCTGCACGGCCGCGGCTTCGGCATGGGCCCGCGCGTGCCGATGCTGGTGGTGTCGCCCTGGAGCCGCGGCGGCTGGGTCAACTCGCAGGTGTTCGACCACACCTCGGTGATCCGCTTCCTCGAAGCCCGCTTCGGCGTGGCCGAACCCAACATCAGCGCCTGGCGCCGCGCCGTGGCCGGCGACCTGACCTCGGCCTTCGATTTCGCCGGCGACCGCGCCCTGCAGCACGCCGACAGCGTGCGCCACGCCTGCGCCCTGCCCTACGCGCTGGAGGCGGTCGGCCGCATGACCGCCGACGGCGAGCACTACCGCCTGACCTTCCGCAACGCCGGCAGCGTCGGCGCCGTGCTGCACGTCTACGACCGCCGGGCGCTGGCGCACGCGCCGCGCCGCTACACCGTGGGCGCGGGCGCGCGGCTGGACGACGGCTGGCGCCTGGATGCCGACGGCGCCTACGACCTGTGGCTGCTGGGCCCGGACGGCTTCCATCGCCACTTCCGCGGCGACCGCGGCGATGCCGGCCTGCTGGAAACGCAACTGGTGCCGGTGACCTCGGGACTGCGCCTGCGCCTCATCAACCACGGCGACACGCACCAGGCGGTCCACATCGAATCGCGCATGGGCGACGGCTGGCGCGCCATGGCGCACGTGCAGGCCGGCGGCGCGCTGGAACTGAAGTACGCCGGCTGCGAGGGCTGGTACGACCTGGAGGTCAGCGCGCAGGGCCTGGCGCGGTTCGGCCGCCGCCTGGCCGGGCGCATCAATCCAGGCAAGTCCGGCGTGCCGGACCCGCGCCTGTGCCAGGGCGCCGACCTGCCCTTGTAGAACACATCCTCCCCGGCCGATGCCCGCGCCGGACAAGAAAAAAACCCCAGGCCGCCGCGAGGCGCCTGGGGTTTTCGCGTTCCGCGCGCGCCGCCCGGGAGGCGGCTCGCGATCAGTCGTCCTGCTCGGGCGTGTCTTCTTCACCGCGCGCCAGGCGCTCGGTGTTCTTGACGCCGGTGTGACGCACGTCAGCGCCCTTGACCATGTAGATCACGCGTTCGGACATGTTCTTGGCATGATCGCCGATGCGCTCGAGCGCGCGGGCGATGAAGATCATGTCGATGGCGCGCGAAATGGTGCGCGGGTCTTCGATCATGTAGGTGATCAGGTGGCGCAGCGCGCCCTTCCATTCCTTGTCCACTTCCTTGTCGCTGCGCACCACGGCGGCGGCCAGGATGGGGTCGAGGCGGGCGAAGGCGTCCAGGGCCTGGTGCAGCATGGTGCGCACGTTCGAGGCCATGTGGCGCAGTTCGATCACCGGGATGTGGCGGATTTCGGATTCGTGCACGCGGCGCGCCACGGTGGCGACCTTCTCGGCCTCGTCACCCGAGCGCTCCATGTCGGTCAGCATCTTGGACACGGCCATCAGCATGCGCAGGTCGATCGCGGTGGGCTGGTGACGGGCCAGGATGCGGCTGATGCTTTCGTCGATCTCCACTTCGTGGCGATTGACTTCCTTTTCGCGCTCGCGCACCTTCTCAACCAGCGTCAGATCGCCGCTGGCCAGCGCGTCGATGGCCTCCTGGATCATGGCTTCGACCACGCCGCCCATTTGCAAGAACTGCGAACGGACGCTTTCCAGATCAGCGTCGAACTGCTTGTTTGTATGCTCCGTCATCCGGGCTCCCTGCGTGGTTGATCTCATTGCATTGCCCCGATATGAAAGCGTTTCAAGTATGGGCCTGCACAACCCGCAAGGTTATGACCCAAGTGTGACAGGATTATGAATCGCGGCCAGACCGCCCGCAAGGGCGGCCGAGCCCGCTATCCGCACTCAGGCGCGGCGATCCAGGCGGCGGATGCCGTTCTGGGTGGCCAGCAGCGCCACGTCGGCGCCGGCGATGGCGAACAGGCCGCAGGTGACCACGCCCGCCAGGTTGTTGACGCGGGCTTCCAGGCCCGGCGCGTCGGTGATCGACAGGCCGGCGACGTCCAGGATGACGTTGCCGTTATCGGTGACGAAACCTTCGCGCAGGCGCGGCTGGCCGCCCAGCGCCACCATGGCGCGGGCCACCGATTCGCGCGCCATCGGGATGACCTCGATCGGCAGCGGGAACTTGCCCATGACCTCGACCAGCTTGGACTCATCGACGATGCAGACGAAGCGGTCGGCCACCGAGGCCACGATCTTCTCGCGCGTCTGCGCGCCGCCGCCGCCCTTGATCATGTGCAGGTTGGCGTCGATTTCGTCGGCGCCGTCCACGTAGATCGGCATCGAGGTCACGTCGTTCAGGTCCAGCACTTTCAGGCCATGGCCGGCCAGGCGCGCGGCGCTGCGCTCGGAACTGGCGACGGTGCCGCCGATACGGCCCTTGAAACGCGCCAGGCCGTCGATGAAGAGATCGGCGGTCGAGCCGGTGCCCACGCCGATGATGACGTCGGGGCCGGCGACCTGTTCAACCAGTTCCAGGGCGGCGTCTGCGGCTTGCTGCTTGAGTTCTTGCTGGGAGAGCATGGCGAAAATGCGGAAAATTGGTGAGTGAAGCGGGGAAATTTAGCATGCGGCCGCCGCCGGG
>NZ_CYTU01000041.1:35606-53091 GCF_001299375.1 Achromobacter sp. 2789STDY5608621
CCCGCCGCGCCCAGGCGGCTGCCGACGAAACCCCGCGCCACCGGCTCGGGCGCATGCCGGATCAACAGCGCCGCCTGCCACAGCCGCGCCAGCCCGCAGGCGATGCGGCGGGCCTGGAACTCGGCCTGAGACGGATCCGCCAGCAGCGCCCGCCACTGCGCCAGCGCCGCGTCGAACTCACGATGCTGGCCCGAGGCGGGCGCGAATTCGGCTTCCAGCGCCGGCAGCGCCTCGGGCTCGCGCTGCAAGGCCCGCAACACGTCCAGCGCCATGACGTTGCCCGACCCTTCCCAGATGGAATTGACCGGGGTTTCACGGTACAGGCGCGGCATCGGCCCCTCTTCGACGTAGCCGTTGCCGCCCCAGGCCTCCATGCATTCGGCCACCGCCGCGATCGCGCGCTTGCAGACCCACAGCTTGGCGGCCGGCGTGCCGACCCGCGCCAGCGCGCGCGCCCCGGCGTCGGCGCGCTCGTCCACCGCGCGCGCCAGCCGCAGCGCCAGCGCCTGCGCGGCCTCGGCCTCCAGCGCCAGGTCGCCCAGCACGTTGCGCATCAGCGTTTGCGCCAGCAGCGGCTTGCCGAAGGCGTGGCGGTGACCGGCATGGTGCAGCGACTGCACCAGCGCCTGGCGCAGCAGCGCGGCGCTGCCCAGCACACAATCGAGCCGGGTGGTGGCGGCCATCTCGAGCAGCACCGCCAGGCCGCGGCCCGGCTCGCCCACCATGACGCCCCAGGCGTCCTCGAACTCGACTTCGGCGCTGGCGTTGCTGTGGTTGCCCAGCTTGTCCTTCAGGCGGCGGATGCGCACCGCGTTGCGCGGGCCGCCCGGAATCCAGCGCGGCACGAAAAAGCAGCTGAGCCCTTCGTCGGTCTGCGCCAGCACCAGGTGGGCGTCGGCCTGCGGCACCGAAAAGAACCATTTGTGGCCCACCAGCTGATAGGCGCAGCCGCGCCCGGCCGCGCCCAGCGGCGTGGCGCGGGTGGTGACCGCGCGCAGGTCGGAACCGCCCTGCTTTTCGGTCAGGCCCATGCCGATCAACGCGCCGCGCTTGCCCGCCAGCGGCGCATCGGCGCCGTCGAATTCACGCGAATACAGCGCCGGCAGCCAGTCGCCGCCGTAGTCCACCACGCCCGCCGGTTCGCGCTGCAGCAGCGGCACAGCGGCAAAGGTCATGGTGGTCGGGCACAGCGTGCCGGCCTCGACCTGGCCCTGCATCAGATAGGCCGCGGCCCGCGCCACCTGCGCGCCCGGCACCGGCTGCGCCCAGGCGCGGCTGTGCAGGCCGCGCGCCACGATGCCGCTCATCAGCAGTTGCCAGGCCGGATGGAAATCCACGTGGTCGATGCGATGGCCGGCCCGGTCGTAGGCCACCAGCCGCGGCGGACAGCGGTTGACGTCGGCGCCGGCGGCCAGCGTCTGCGCCCGTCCAAGCCAGGCGCCATGCGCGGCCAGGTCGCCGGTCCAGGCGCCGGCGCCCTCGCGCGCGGCGGCCTCGCGCAGCGCCGGATCGGTGTCGAACAACGAATAGTCTTCCAGGGGCGGGACCTGGTTAAGGACGGTATGAGTCACGAACGACGGCATGCTGGCTGCTCCTATTCGCTATTCGATGGCGCGCCGCGACGGCCGGCGCGTCCCGCCCGCGCGCCTATCTGGCGATGGGCGCCACCCGCTGCCAGGGCCGCAGGGCCTCGACCTGGGCGGCCAGTTCCAGCAGCCAGGCCTCGCTGCCCAGCGGGCCCATGACCTGGATGCCGATCGGCAGGCCGTCGGCCGACAGGCCGAACGGAATGGAAATGGCGGGCATGCCCGTCAGGTTGGCCAGCGGCGCGAACGGCGAATAGCCGATCACGCCCTTCTTGCCCAGGCGGTAGGCCAGGTAGTCGGCGTTGTCCATCGCGTAGCGGCCGATGGGCGCCGGCAATTGCGCCAGCACCGGCGACAGGAACAGGTCGTGGCCCTGCGTGCCTTCGCGATGCAGGAAGCGGCCGATGCGGCGCGTGATCTCGTGGCAGGCGTCGACGCAGGCCACGTACTGGGCGCCGGAAATGGCGCGGGCGTATTCGCGCGCGCCGAGCGTGGTGGGCTGCAATTCGTCCGCGGCGAGCCGGCGGTTGCGGGCGCCGACGTAGCTGTCGATGGCGTTGGCGGCGGCGCTGGCGATCAGCGGCAGCATCGGCGACAGCACTTCCTCGGAACCCACCGGCGGCGCGGCCGCCACCAGTTCGTGGCCCAGGCCGGCGAACAGGCGCGCGGCCTCGTCGACCGCGGCCGCGACCTCGGGATGGATGGCCTGGCCTTCGTAGGTGGTGTTGATGTAGGCGATGCAGCGGCGCGGCGCCGAGCGCGGATCGGCCGCCACTCGCGCCACGATGTCGCGGTAGGACTCGCCCGGCCTGGCCGGCGCGGCATAGGGCGCGCCGACATCGGCGCCGGCGCTGATGTCCAGCGCCGCGGCGCAGTCGCGCACCGACAGGGTCATCATGTGTTCGGTGGCCAGGCCGCCCCAGCCCTCGCCCTTGAGCGGTCCCAGCGGCATCATGCCGCGCGAGGGCTTCAGGCCGAGCACGCCGCAACACGAGGCGGGAATGCGGATCGAGCCGCCGCCGTCGCTGCCGTGCGCGATGCGCACCATGCCGCTGGCCAGCGCCGCGCCGGCGCCGCCGCTGGAACCGCCGGCGCTGTGGCCGGCCTTCCAGGGGTTCTGGGTGGGCGCGCCGTAGACGGGCGATTCGCTGGTGGGGCTCAGGCCCAGTTCGGCGCTGGTGCTGCGGCCGAACGGGATCAGGCCGGCGCGGCGGTAGCGCGTGACGATCTCGGCGTCGACGCTCCAGTCGACCTGGCCGTACAGCACCGAGCCCATGGCGCTGGGCAGGCCCAGCGCCGCGGTGCCAAGGTCCTTGAGCAGGGTCGGCACGCCCAGGAACGGACGTTCGTCCAGCAGGGCGAGCCGCTGCTCGTCTGTCAGCGCCGCCAGCTCGCCGTCCAGCGCGCGCGCCAGGTCCAGGCCCAGTTCGGCCTGCACGCCGCAGGCCGCGTTGATCGACGGATTGCGCGCCGCCACCCGCTCCAGCGCCTGCTGCATCGCGGCAAGCGCCGTCGTGGCTCCCTGGGCGATATCGGCGCCCAGCGCCATCGCGTCGAAGGAAGAGGAATCAACTCGGTCAGCCGTGCCCATGCTTACGATGCTCCAGATATCGACGGCGGAATGCCGCAAGTATGAGGATATCGACAGAGCGCCCGGGTCACAAGCCGGGCCCGGCGACGGCCGCGCGAATCAGGCGCCGGAACCCGGCGCGGCCGGCGCGTCGTCGGTGGCGGCGTCGTCCGCGCCGTCATCGGCCACGGCGCCTTCGCCGCCCAGCAGGCGCAGCGCCTCGGCTTCGGGCAGGGCCTCGACGCTCTTGAGGTTGCGCAGCATGGCGCGCGTGCGCACCTCGGTCTGGCCGATCTTGCTGCTGGCGGTGTCCAGCGTCTTCTTGACGCCGGCCAGCGCGTCGCCGAACTTGCCGAACTCGGTCTTGACCGCGCGCAGCACCTGCCAGACCTCGGACGAACGCTGCTCGATGGCCAGCGTGCGAAAGCCCATCTGCAGGCTGTTGAGCAGGGCCGCCAGGTTGCTGGGCCCGGCCACGTTGATGCGCAGGTCGTGCAGGCGGTCCAGCAGGCCGGGACGCCGCAGCACTTCGGCGTACAGGCTTTCGGTCGGCAGGAACATGATGGCGAAGTCGGTGGTGTGCGGCGGCGCCACGTACTTGCCGGCGATCAGCCGCGCCTGCACCTCGACCGCCTTGCCCAGCGCGGCGCCGGCGGCCTTCACGCCCTCGGCGTCGGCGGCTTCCTGCGCGTCCATCAGGCGCTCGTATTCTTCCTTGGGGAACTTGGCGTCGATCGGCAGCCAGACCGGGGCGGCGCCATCGCCCCGCCCCGGCAGGCGGATGGCGAATTCGACCACCGCGTCGCTGCCCGGCACCGGCTTGATGTTGGCGGCGTACTGCTCGGGGGTCATGTTGTCCTCGATCAGCCGCGCCAGCTGCACCTCGCCCCAGGTGCCGCGCGACTTGACGTTGGTCAGCACGCGCTTGAGATCGCCGACGCCGGCGGCCAGCGCCTGCATCTCGCCCAGCCCCTTGTGCACGGCCTCGAGACGGTCCGACACCTGCTTGAACGATTCGCCCAGGCGCTGCTCAAGCGTGGCGTGGAGCTTCTCGTCGACGGTGCGGCGCATGTCGTCCAGCTTCGCGCTGTTGTCATTCTGCAACGCTTGCAGGCGCTGATCGACCGTGGTCCGCACCTCCATCAGGCGCCGCTCATTGATCTGGATGAGTCCCTGCAATTGGTCGCCGAAACCCGCCGCGAAACGCGCCAGCGACTCGGCCGATTCGGCCCGCGCCGCCTGCGCGTCGCGCGTCAGGGCGGCGCGCAGGTCGCCGTGGGATTGGGCAAGTTCCTGGCGCAGGCCGCGGGTGGATTCGGCGAACTCGGCGCGCAGGCCGCGCTGACTCTCCGCCATGTCGGCGCGCAGGGCGCGCTCGGTGCGCTCCAGGCCTTCCAGCAGCGCGTCGAGCCGGTCATCGCGCGCCGGCCGCGACAGCCAGGCCAGCAAGGCAATCAGGCAAGCCAGCACCGCGCCGCCCGCGGCAATCCATAGCAGAACATCATTCGACAAAGTGGCCCCTTCTCAACGCCGCGCGCCCACGCCGGGCGCGTGAAATTATAGGACTCTGATCCGGCCCCCGTAGTCATCGGAAACGACTTCCTTGAGGCTTCAAAAAGCGAAAAGCAAGCAACGGCATTAAACTGTTAACAACTTACATATAACCTTAAAAGCAGTTGAATACAGCTGATCTCCCAACATTCTGTCCGTCCCCCGTCGCCTTCGGCTCCGTCTTCGGCCCATTGAATCTCAATGACGAAACGCCAGTCGCAGTGGGCGGGGACCGTCATATCTTCCAGCATCCCCATGCGCCTTCCCTGCTCGTCAAGGTCATGGACATGCAGGCGCGCGCGGTCTATCTCGAAACCCGCCCGTTCAAGCGCTGGTACAAACAGTACCAGCGCGAAAGCGCCTACCGCGTCTACCTGAACGAAATCACTGAATACGTCACCACCACCACGCGCCCCTCGGGCGTCTGGCGGGTGCCGATGGCGCGCATCCTGGGCCTGGCCCAGACCACGCTGGGCCTGGGCCTGCTGGTCGAGAAGATCACCGACGAGGTCGGCAACATCGCCCCCACGGTGGCCGACCTGGCGCGCCAAGGCAAGATGGACGAGGCGCTGTCAGCGCAACTGGACGAGTTCGTCGAAGACCTGGCCGACGCCCACGTGGTGCTGCACGACCTGTCGCCCAGCAACATCGCCTGCGGCCTGAATGCCGACGGCAAGTCGGGGCTGTTCCTGATTGACGGCTTCGGCGTGCTGCCGCTGGTGCCGGTATACGCCTGGAGCAAGCGCCTGAACCGCAAGCGGATCCAGCGCAAGTACGCCGAAATGCGGGCCGCGATGGCCCGGCGCGCCCGCGAGGCGGCGCTCAGGGCCGCGAACCGCGTCGACCCCGGGACCTGAGCCGCGTCCTCAGGGCGCCCGCTTGAGGGGCGCCCCCGACCCGTCCACCCAGTGATAGTCCCGCCCCGCCTGCTGCCCCCGGCGCAGCGGGTTGCGGGTGCACCAGGCCGCGTAGGCCGGATCAACGTAACGGTATTCCAGGTGTTCGTCGCGTCCGGCGGGAATGCCCAGCCGCGTGGCGCTGATCAGCACCTGGGGCGACTCGCCCACGTCCTCGACGTACAGCGCCTCGGGATCGAAGCGGCGCGCGTCCCAGTCGGGCACCTTCAGGCCGAGCGCGCGGCACAGCAGCGTCTGGCCGGCGCACAGCCGGCCCGGCGGCCGCGGCCGCCCCTGGGCATCGGGGTTCAGGGCCTGCATGCGGGCCAGCGCGTCGGGGCCGGAAACGGCGTCGACCCAGGGATAGGCGGACTTGATCAGGACCGCGTTGCCGGGGCCGCCCGCGCTGAAATTGAGCGAGTCGCCGCCGCGGGCGTAATACATGTAGACCACGCCGCCATCCATGAACAGGGCGCGGCGCTTGTGGGTGTAGCCGAGCGAGGCGTGGCTGCCCTTCTCTTCCAGGTAGTAGGCCTCGGTCTCGATGATGCGCGCCGACAGCCACAGGCCGTCGACGCGATGGCGCACCACCTTGCCCAGCAGTTCTCGCGCCAGCTGGCGCGCGTCGCGATCAAAAAAGGCATCGGGCAACGCCTTGCCGGCGCGGCGCGATGCCTTGTGGGCCATGGCAGCCACGGTGTCAGGCGAAGCGTTCGCCGTAGCGCTTTTCGCTGAAGCCGACGCCGACCTCGCCGTCGGCCGTCACCGCCACCGGGCGGCGCACCAGCGCCGGAAACTCGGCGATCAGCTTGGTCCACTGCGCATCGGTGCTGGCCGTCTTGCGATCGTCGGGCAGATTGCGCCAGGTCATCGAGGCGCGGTTGACCAGTTTTTCCCAGCCGCCGAGCTGACCGGCCCATTCCTTCAGGGTGGCGGCCGGCACCGGGTGGTCGCGGTAGTCGATGAACTGGTGATCGACGCCGTTCGCGGTCAGCCACTCGCGCGCCTTGACGCAGGTGCTGCACTTGGTCAGGCCATACAGGGTGGTTTGCTTCATTTGGGTTCGGACTCCTTGCGCCATTGCATGCGGTTGGCCAGGATGACGCAGGTGCCCACCGCCAGGATGAACAGCGTCGCCAACGCATTGATCTCGGGTTTCAGGCCCAGCCGCACCCGCGAAAAGACTTCCATCGGCAGGGTGCTGGAGCTGGGGCCGGACAGGAACGACGCCAGCACCACGTCGTCCAGCGACAGCGTGAAGGATAGCAGCCAGGCCGAGGCCAGCGCCGGCGCGATCAGCGGCAGCGTGATCTTGAAGAACACGGTGATGGGCGTGGCGCCCAGGTCCAGCGCGGCCTCTTCCAGCGAGCGGTCGAGGTCGCGGATGCGGGTCTGGATCACCACCGCCACGAAGGCCATGCACAGCGTCACGTGGCCGACCCAGATGGTGAAGATGCCGTTCTCGGCCGGCCAGCCGAGGTGGCCGCGCAGTTCCACGAACATCAGCAGGAGCGAGATGCCCAGCACCACTTCGGGGATCACCAGTGGCGCGCTCAGCATGCCGACGTACAGCGCGAAACCGCGGAAACGGCCCATGCGCCCCAGCACGTAACCGGCCCAGGTGCCGATGATGACGGCCGCGGTGGCGGTCATGGCGGCGATGCGGAACGACAGCCAGGCCGCGCGCAGCAGCGCGTCGTCATTGAACAGCGAGTGGTACCAGCGGAACGAGAAACCGGTCCAGGAGGTGACGGCGGGCGATTCGTTGAACGAGAACACCATCAGGCTGATGATGGGCACGTACAGGAAGAAGTAGCCCAGCCCCAGCACCACGGCGCGCAAGGTCTTGTTGGGACCGTTCATTTGCGGCCTCCGCTGGCCAGTTCCTGCTGCTTGACCTGGTTGTACTGGAACAGCGCCAGCGGCACCAGCAACAGCAGCACCATCACGCAGGTCACCGCCGAGGCCATCGGCCAATCGGTATTGTTGAAGAACTCGTTCCACATGACCCGGCCCATCATCAGCGTGTTGGCGCCGCCCAGCATTTCGGGAATGACGTATTCGCCGACCGCCGGGATGAACACCAGCATGGCGCCGGCGATCACTCCCTGGCGCGACAGCGGCACGGTGATCTGCCAGAACGCCTGCCAGGGCTTGGCGCCCAGGTCGTAGGCGGCTTCCAGCAGGCGCAGGTCCATCTTCACCAGCGTGGCGTACAGCGGCAGGATGAAGAACGGCAGGTACGCATAGACCATGCCGATGTACACGGCCAGGTCGGTGCGGTAGATCTCCAGCGGGCTGGAGATGATGCCGAGCCATTGCAGGAAGTTGTTCAAGAGGCCGTCGTTGCGCAGGATGCCGACCCAGGCGTACACGCGCAGCAGCAGCGAGGTCCAGAACGGCAGGATCACACCCAGCAGCAGCAGGTTGCGCACGCGCGGCGACGAGCGCGCGATGTAGTACGCCATGGGATAGCCGATCAGCACACAGGCCAGCGTGGTGATGGCGGCGATCTTGACCGAGCTGAGGTAGGTGGCGAAATACAGGCTGTCGGTGAACAGCAGGATGTAGCCGCGCAGGTGCAGGCTGAACTGCACCGCCTCGTCCTTGAATTCCGCCAGCGCGGTGTACGGCGGAATGCCGAACTTGAGCTCGGCGAAGCTGATCTTGAACACCAGCAGGAACGGCACCAGCAGGAACAGCACCAGCCAGGCGAACGGCGGCACCACCGCCAGCGTCCGGCCCGAGGGCAGCCAGTCGCGGGGCGAGAAGCGGCTCATGACGCCAGCACCGTCGCGCTGTCGGCGTCCCAGCTGACGAAGATCTCTTCGTCGATGCCCGGGGCGTCCAGTTGGGCCAGCTGCAGGCTGGGCACGCTGGCCTCGACCATGGCGCCGGAATCCAGGCGGATCTGGTAGAGCGCGTAGCTGCCCATCCAGGCCATGTGGCTGACCATGCCGTGGGCCCAGTTGTAGTCGCCGGCGGGCTGCTCGCGCGACACCACCATGCGCTCGGGGCGGATGGAGACGTGCACGTCCATGCCCAGCGGCTCGCTGACGCCGTGGCTGACGTACAGCGGGCGGCTCAGTTCGGGGCTTTCGATGGCGACGTGGTCGGGTTCATCGACCACGATGGTGCCGGTGAACATGTTGGTCGAACCGATGAAGCTGGCGACGAAGCGCGAGTTCGGGAAGGCGTAGACGTCCTGCGGCGTGCCGCACTGGACGATCTGGCCGTCGGTCATGACCGCCAGGCGGTGCGCCATGGTCATGGCCTCTTCCTGGTCGTGGGTCACCATGATGCAGGTCACGCCGACCTGCTCCAGGATCTTGACCAGCTCGATCTGGGTCTTCTGGCGGATCTGCTTGTCCAGCGCCGACATCGGCTCGTCCAGCAGCAGCAGCTTGGGCCGCTTGACCAGGCTGCGCGCCAGCGCCACGCGCTGCTGCTGGCCGCCGGACAGCTGGTTGGGCTTGCGGCGCGAATAGCCGGCCATCTGCACCAGGTCGAGCGCCTCGAACACGCGGTCGTGGATCTCGGCGCGGTCCACGCCCTCCTGCTTCAGGCCGAAGGCCACGTTGGCCTCGACCGTCATGTGCGGGAACAGCGCGTACGACTGGAACATCATGTTGACCGGCCGCCGGTACGGCGGCACGCTGGTGATGTCCTCGCCATCGAGCAGGATCTGGCCCGAGGTGGCTTCCTCGAAGCCGGCCAGCATGCGCAACAGGGTCGATTTGCCGCTGCCGGAGCTGCCCAGCAGCGCGAAGATCTCGTTGCGCTTGACCGAGAGATTGACGGAACGCACGGCGACCACGTCGCCGAAAATCTTCACCACGTCGGTCACCCGGACGAACTCGTCCGGATCGGCCGCAAGCTGCGCCGAGTAACGGCTATCGGTCATGATGATCAGCGCCCCGATTTCAGCTCGGCCCACATGCGCGTCTGCAGGCGTTGGATGTTCAAGGGCTGCGCCTTGATGACATACAGGGTCTTGGAGACCTCGGGCGACGGGTAGATCATGGGGTTGTCGGCCACGTCCTTGACCACGTACTGCCGCGCCTCTTTGTTGGCGTTCGGGTAGAACATGGTGTTGGTGATGGCGGCGTGGACCTTGGGCGTCTCGATGTAGTTGATGAACGCCAGGGCTTCTTCCGGATGCGGCGCGTCCTTCGGGATGACCATCAGGTCGAACCAGGCCGGGGCGCCGCCCTTGGGAATGAAGTAGTTCACTTCATAGGCTTTCTTGGCTTCCTGGGCGCGCTTGCGGGCGATCATGACGTCGCCCGAGAAGCCGTAGACCATGCACAGGTCGCCCACGGCCAGCTCGTCGATGTAGCCCGACGAGCTGAACTGGCGGATGTACGGCCGGATCTGCTTGAGCACGTCCAGCGCGGCCTTGTAGTCGTCCGGGTTGGCGCTGTTGGGGTCCTTGCCCAGGTACTTGAGCACCGCCGGGAACACCTGCGCGGCCTCGTCCAGCATCGAGATGCCGCATTCCTTGAGCTTGGCGGCGTTCTCGGGCTTGAAGATCATGTCCCAGTTGCCCAGGTCGACGTTGTCGCCCATGATCTGCTTGACCTTGGTGACGTTGTAGCCCAGGCCGTTGGTGCCGTAGCCCCAGGGAATGGCGTATTCGTTGCCGGGATCGACCGCGGCGACCAGCGCCATGACGTCGGGATCCAGGTACTTCCAGTTGGGGATCTTGGACTTGTCCAGTTTCTGGAACAGGCCGGCCTCGATCTGGCGCGAGGCGTAATGCGTGGACGGGACAACGACGTCGTAACCCGATTTGCCGGCCAGGAGCTTGGCCTGCAGGGTGTCGTTGCTGTCGTAGACGTCGTAGCGGACCTTGATGCCGGTTTCCTTCTCGAAACCCGAGATCGTGTCCGGAGCCGTGTATTCGGCCCAGTTGTAGACGTTGACGACCTTGTTCTGCGCCACCGCCGCCGACGTGGCTGCCGCGATCAGCATCGTCCCCAGCGCCCAGCGCATTCCCGCCCGTAGTTTCATTACCAGCCCCCCAGCTATATGCCGTAAGTTACAGGAGTACCAAAAGGCGGAATCATAAAGCCTTTTAGCGATGACCTGCCCAACTTTACCGGGAGATTTAGCGCAATTTGCCGCAATTGGGCCCGGATCGGGCCGGTGGCGCCGCCTGCCTCAAGGCTGTACGCCAACCCCCCAGGCGGTCCAGTAGCTGTCGCGCAATTTGAGCCAGAAGCGCTCGCCGTCCTCCCCCGCCACTTTGACCAGGGAGCGGCGCAGGCGTTCCAGGTTGCCCTGGCGCTGGCGGTCGGACAGGCCGCCCTGCGTGCCGCGGTCGAAATCGATCAGCCAGACCTGGCCGTCCGAGCCGATCAGGATGTTGAAGGCGTTCAGGTCGGCGTGCCAGACGCCGGCCCGGTGCATGCGCGCGATGGCCTCGGCCACCGGCTGCCACAGGGGTTCGGCCAGCGCCTGGGCCAGCGGCCGCACGCCGGGGATGCGCTCGACCACGATGGCGGCGCGGTAGGTCGGACCCTGGTGCCAGTAGGCCGCGGCCAGCGGCGCCGGCACCGGCAGCCCCTGGGCGCGCATCGCGGCCAGCAGGCGGAACTCGCGGAAGCTGCGGGTGCGGGCCTCGCCCGCCCACAGGTAGGTGTCGCGGCTGAGCTTGGCGATCAACCCGCCGCGCCGGTAGCGCCGCAACACGCCCTGCCAGCCCTGCCCCTGCACGAACCAGGCGGCCTGACGGCCGCCGGCGTCCACCGGCCGGGCGCGGTCGCCATAGTGGGCCGGGTTGAACAGTTCGGGGCCCGATTCGCCCAGGCGCGGGTCGGCCAGCATGGCGCCGGCCAGCGGCGCCGGCCAGCGATGGCGCCGGGCGCCGGTGGGGTCCCGCTCAGCCTTCACGGTTGCGCATCCAGTCGGCCACGCCGAAGAAGGCCTGCAGCAGGCGCTCGACCAGGGCGGGGTCGATGCCCTCGTCCTCCATGGCGCGGCCCATGCAGGCCACCCATTGGTCGCGCTCGATCTCGCCGATCGAGAACGGCAGGTGCCGCGCCCGCAGGCGCGGATGGCCGAAGCGCTCTATATAGTGGTCCGGGCCGCCGAAATAGCCGCACAGGAACCAGAACAGCTTGTCGCGGGCCTCGTCCAGGCTGGGGCCGTGCGCGGCGCGCAGCTCCTTCAGGTCCGGCTCCATGTCCATCAGGTCATAGAAGCGGTCGACCAGGGCGCGCACGCCGGGCTCGCCGCCCAGGAGATCGAAAATGCTGCGGGAGGTTTCCACGGGTTCGACAGGGGTTTGGACGGAGGTCGTCATCAGGTTTCTCTCAGGGTGACCAGCGGCGGGGTGCGCAGCACGCCGCGCAGCGCCAGCGCGCCACCGGCCCAGGCGCCGAGCATACCCGCGCCGACCCCCACCAGCCAGGGCCAAAGGCTGAGGGTAATCGTGAAATCGAACACCTGGGTTGATAAAACCCAAGCGATCGCGCTGGCGCCGGCCGCCGCCAGCAGGCCGGCCAGGCCGCCCACGGCCCACAGCTCGATGCGCTGCGAGCGCGCCAGCTGGCTGCGGGTGGCGCCCAGCGCGCGCAGCACCGCGGCCTCGCGCATGCGTTCGTCGCGGGTGGCGGTCAGCGCGGCCGACAGCACCAGCACGCCGGCCGCCAGCGTGAACAGGAACAGCAGCTGCACCGCGCGGCCGACCTCGTTGAGCACCGACTGCAGCTGTTGCAGGATGGCGCCCACGTCGAACACCGTCAGGTTCGGAAACTGCCGCACCAGCGCGGGCAGCACCTGGGCCTTTTCCGGCGGCAGGTAGAAGGATGTGATCCAGCTTTGCGGCATGTCGGCCAGGGTCTCGGGCGTCAGGATGGCGAAAAAATTGACGCGCATCGTATCCCAATCCACCCGCCGGGTGCTGGACACGGCCACCTCGAACTGCTGGCCGGCCACGTCGAAGGTCATCTTGTCGCCCAGCTTGATGCCCAGGGTCTTGGCCAGGCCCGACTCCAGCGACACCTCGGCCGAACCCGGCTTGAGCCAGCGGCCCTCCTCGATGCGGTTGGACGACGGCATCTGCTCGCCGTAGGACAGGTTGAATTCGCGGTCCACCAGGCGCTTGGCGCGCGGCTCTTCGTAGTCGTCCGGCCCCACCGGCTTGCCGTTGACGGCGATCAGGCGGCCGCGCACCATCGGCGACAGCACGATCTGGCCCAGCCCCTCGCGGGTCAGCGCGTCGGTCACGGCCTGGCGCTGGTCGGGCTGCACATTGATGAGGAAGCGGTTGGGCGCGTCCGGCGGCAGCGTGCGCTGCCAGCCCTGGATCAGGTCGGTGCGGGTCATGGCCAGCAGCAGCAGGGCCATCAGGCCCACCGCCAGCGCGCACACCTGGGTGATGGTGGCGGCGCGCCGGCGCACCACGCCGGCCAGCGCGAACCGCAGCGCCGGCAGGCCGGCGGCCAGGCCGCGCAGGCGCGCCAGGCCCAGGATGCAGAGCCAGGCCACCAGCGCGAACAGCGCAAAGGCCCCCAGGAACCCGCCCGCCACCACGCCGCCCAGCCTGGCGTCGCCGGCGAACCACCAGATCAGCAGCGCGAAGCCGACCGCGCCGACGCCGTAGCCGAGCGCGCTGCGGGCGCTGAGGACGTCGGCGTCGCGCCGCAACACCCGCGCCGGCGGCACATGGCGCAACTGCGCCAGGGCCGGCAGGGCGAAGCCCAGCAACAGCAGCAGGCCGGTCAGCAGGCCCTGCAGGGCCGGGATGGCCGAGGGCGCGGGCAAGGTGGTATCGATCAGCGTGCCCAGCAGCATCACCAGCACCTGGTGCACCGCATAGCCCAGCAGGCAGCCGGCGGCCGAGGCGAACAGGCCGACCAGCGCGAATTCCAGAGTCAGCATGCGCGCGACCTGCGACTGCACCGCCCCCAGGCAGCGCATCACGGCGATGCCGTCGCGATGCCGGGTCATGTAGCGGCCGGCCGCCAGGGCGACGGCCACCGCCGAGATCAGCACCGCCAGCAGCGCCACCAGCGACAGGAAGCGCTGCGCCCGGTCCAGGGTGCGGCGCACCTCGGGCCGGCCCGATTCCAGCGTGGCGACCTTCTGGCCGCGCTGGAGGTTCTGGCCGAGCCAGGCCGAGTAGTTGGCCACCGCGTCCGGCTGGCCCGCCACCAGCAGGGCGTAGCCGATGCGGCTGCCGGGCGCGATCAGCCCGGTGGCCGGCAGGTCGCTGGCCCGCAGCATCACCCGCGGCGCGACGTTGACGAACTGCATGCCGCGGTCGGGCTCATAGGTGATGACCCGGTCGATGCGCAGGTGGGCATCGCCCACATTGAGGGTGTCGCCGACCTTCAGGCCCAGCAGCGACAGCAACTGGCCGTCCACCCAGACCGCGCCCTCGGGTGGGATGTCGCGGGTGGGACCGTCGGGATTGAACGGCGCGTCCGTCACCCGCAGGGCGCCGCGCAGCGGGTAGCCCGGCTCGACCGCCTTGAGGGCGGCGAGCTGGGCGCCGTCGCCGGCGCTGACCATGGAAGGGAACTGCCAGGTATTGGAGACGGACAGGCCGCGTTCGCGGGCCTGGCCGAGGAAGGCGGCCGGCACCGGCTCGTCGGCGTCCAGCACCAGGTCGGCGCCCAGCATCTGCCCGGCGTCGCGCTCCAGGGCCCGGCTGACGCGGTCGGCCAGGAAGCCGACGCTGGTGACGGCGGCCACCGCCACCACCAGGGCCAGCACCAGCAGGCGCAGCTCGCCGGCGCGGGCGTCGCGCATCATCATGCGGGCGCCCAGCGCCAGGGTGGTCCAAAAGCCGGGGCGCCTGGCCCGTGAGACATCAGGGAAATCCATCATCTGCCAATGTTAACCAACGGCCGGAATGGGGGCCGAATCCCGCTATCATGCGCGAAGCGCCTTGCGGCGCCGCACACCCACTGCAAAAAAATACCGAATCCCTGGAGAAGACAATGCGTAAATCCTGGCTCGCGGCCACGATCCTTGCCGCCTGCGCGGTCGCCGCGCCCCTGGCCGCCTCGGCCCAGACTCCCCTGAAGATGGCCTATGCCCTGTCCACGTCGTCGCACTATGGCGCCGGCGCCGACGCCCTGGCCAAGTCGATCGAGGCATCCAGCAACGGCAAGTACAAGGTACAGCAATTCGCCAACAGCGCGCTGGGCGGCGAGCGCGAAGTGATCGAGGGCCTGCAGATCGGCACCATCGACCTGGCCATCGTCTCGACCGGCGCCACCCTGAACTTCGTGCCCGAGACCGGCGTCTTCGACATCCCCTTCCTGCTGCGCGACCTGCAACACGCCCGCAACGTGCTCGACAGCAAGATCGGACAGGATATGCTGGCAAAGTTCCCCAGCCGCGGCATCATCGCGCTGGCCTGGGGCGAACAGGGCTTCCGCCACCTGACCAACAACGTGCGCCCGGTCAAGACGCCGGCCGACGCCAAGGGCCTGAAGATCCGCACCACGGAAAACCCGATCCACATCACCGCCTTCCGCCAGATCGGCATCCTGCCGACCCCGATGGCCTGGCCGGAAGTGGCCACCGCCTTGCAGCAGGGCACCATCGACGGCCAGGAAAACCCGCTGTCGGTCATCACCTCGGCCAAGCTGTCGCAGATGCAGAAGTACCTGGCGCTGACCGGCCACGTCTACGGCCCGGCGCTGGTGCTGATGTCGTCCAACGTCTATGACGGCCTGTCGGCCGAGGACAAGGCCAAGTTCGACAAGGCCGGCAAGGAATCGGCCCAGGCCATGCGCGCCTACGTCGACAACATCGAGAAGACCGGCGTCGAGCAGCTCAAGAAGGAAGGCATGCAGGTCACGGAAGTCGACCGCGCCGCCTTCGCCGCCGCCGTCGAGCCGGCCTACCCCGAGTACTACAAGAAGTTCGACAAGAAGCTGATCGAGTCGATCCGCGACACCAAGTAAGCGCAAGGCCGGCACGGCCACGGGTGGCGGACGGAAACGGTTTCCGCCCGCCCCCTGGCGCCGCGCGCCCTGTCATCCGCCCCTGGAAATCCTCATGCGTCTGCTCTGCGCCTTCGACCGCGTCCTGTTCAAACTGGTGTCGGTCATCGCCCAACTCCTGCTGGTGGCCGCCGCGGCCGCCGCCTTCTACCAGGTCATCGCCCGCTTCGTGCTGCATTCGCCCGCCGACTGGAGCGAGGTGCTGACCCGCGCCCTGCTGATCTGGACGGTGCTGCTGGGCGTGGCCCTGGCCTTCCGCCACGGCGCCATGATCAGCGTCGAACTGCTGCGCAACCTGCTGGGCGGCATGCGCCGCCGCATCCTGGAAGCCGTCATCGGCCTGGTCTGCGCCGGCTTTCTCGGCTTCATCGCCTGGATCGGCGGCCAGATGACCTACCGCGTGCGTTTCCAGAACGTGCCCAGCCTGGACATCTCGATTTCCTGGATCTACCTGGCGATCCCGGTGGGCGCGACGCTCGCCGCCATCGCCGTGCTGGCGCGCTGGTGCGCCGGCGAAGAAGAAGACGTCCCCGTGCGCAACGACGCGCAAGGTTGAGCCCCCGCCCCGAATCCAAGCAGCCGATATCGCCATGTCCCAATTAATGATTGTCTCGATGCTGATTTTCTTCGGGCTGTCCGTGCCGGTCGCCGTGTCGATCGGGCTGGCCAGCCTGGCGGGGGTCGGCGCCGCCAACCTGCCCTGGCTGGTGGTGGCCCAGCAGTTGTTCGCCGCGCTGGACAAATACCCGCTGGTCGCGATCCCGTTCTTCATCCTGGCCGGCAACCTGATGGAAGCCGGCGGCATCTCAGAACGCATGGTGGAGTTCGCCAAGAGCGTGGTCGGCGGCATCCAGGGCGGCCTGGCCTGCACCTGCGTGCTGACTTGCATGATCTTCGCCGCGGTCGCCGGCTCCAGCGTCGCCACCACCTTCGCGGTGGGCGCCATCCTGATCCCGGCCATGATCCGCCACGGCTATCCCGCGCCCTTCGCCGCGTCATTGCAGGCCAGCGCGGCCGAGCTGGGCGTGATCATCCCGCCGTCGATCCCGATGATCCTGTTCGCGGTGTCCACCGACACTTCCACCGGCGAGCTGTTCATCGCCGGCGTCATGCCCGGCATCCTGATCGGCGTGGCGCTGATGTTCTACGTCTGGTTCTACGCCAAGCGCAACAACCTGGGCAAGCGCGACGGCGAAGGCCGCCTGCCGCTGTGGCCGGCCTTCAAGCGCGCCTGGCTGGCGCTGATGATGCCGGTGATCATCCTGGGCGGCATCTACGGCGGCGTCTTCACCCCGACCGAGGCCTCGGTGGTGGCGGTGATGTACGCGGTGGTGGTGGGCAAGTTCGTCTACCGCCGCCTGAGCTTCAAGCAACTGTCGGACACGCTGCACAAGTCGGTGGTGTCGACGGCCGTGATCATGTTCGTGATCGCCAACGCCGGCGTCTTCAGCTTCCTGCTGAACCGCGCCGGCATCCCCGACGCGCTGGGCGTGTGGCTGGCGCAGCTGTTCGACACCCAGTTCTCGTTCCTGATGGGCGTGAACCTGGCGCTGTTCGTGATCGGCATGTTCATCGAGACCTCGGCCTCGATCGTGGTGCTGGCCCCGCTGCTGCTGCCGGTGGCGCTGAAGTTCGGGGTGGACCCGGTGCACTTCGGCATCATCATGGTGGTCAACCTGGCCCTGGGCATGATCACGCCGCCGTTCGGGGTGAATCTGTTCGCGGCCTGCGCGGTGGCGAAGCTGCCGCTGGAGAGGTTGATCAAGCCGTTGATTCCGTTTGTGGGGGTGGTGATTGTTTGTCTGATGGTGATTACTTATTGGCCGGGGCTGTCGTTGGGACTACGGGATTTGGTTTATTCGAAGTAGTTTTTTTTGATTGCGGTGGTGGCTTCGTAGGCCGCCTGTTGCGGCGGGG
>NZ_CYTU01000042.1:0-52438 GCF_001299375.1 Achromobacter sp. 2789STDY5608621
TGACGAAGGGGGGGGCCGCCTAGGCAAGTCCGGAGCGAACGCTCCGGACCGCAATCGTAGCCCCGCCATCCCCCGCCGACCCCGCCACCCGCGGCTCAAGAACTCAACAGAGCCGCATTAAATATGCCCGTTAAGCAAGTTCCTTCAACAACAACTCCCAAAACTTCAACCGCTGCTCCAACGTAGAAACCAGAATGTACTCATTCAACGTATGTGCGCCGTCTCCGTCGGCCCCAAGGCCATCCAGCGTCGGAATCCCCATGGCCGAGGTGAAGTTGGCGTCGCTGCCGCCGCCGGTCATCGGCGCGTCTTCCAGCAGGAAGCCGGCGCGTTCCGCGTAGCCTTGCACCAGCGCCAGCAGCGCGGCGGCTTCTTCGGTCTTCACCATCGGCGGGCGGTTCAGTTCCACGTCGATGTCCAGTTCCACGTCCGGGCCCACCGCGCATAGCTCGCGCATGCGGCGCAGCACGTCTTCGGCCGCGCCCATGTCGGGCACGCGGAAGTCCACCACGCAGCGGCACAGCGCCGGCACGGTGTTGGTCACCGTGCCGCCGGCGATGGTGCCCACGCTCACGGTGATGCCGCGCTCGTAGTCCGTCATCGCTTCCAGCGCCAGCACCTGGTGCGCCATTTCGCGGATCGCGCTGCGGCCCTTCTCGTGCTGCATGCCGGCGTGGGCCGGGCGGCCCTTGACGTTCAGGTTCAGCATGCCGGTGCCCTTGCGCGCCGTCACGCACTTGCCGCCGTTGGGGCGGGCCGGTTCGCACACCAGCGCGTACTTGGCGTTGGCGGCGAAGCGCTCGATGTGCACGCGCGAGGCGTGGCTGCCGGTCTCCTCGTCGGGCACCACCAGGAAGTCCACCGGCAGTTGCGTCGCGCCGGGGCGGGCCACGCTGGCGAGCGCCGTCAGCGCCAGGTAGATGCCGGCCTTCATGTCGTAGCTGCCGGGGCCGTAGAGGCGGTCGCCGTCGATGCGCACCGGATTCTCCAGCAGCGTGCCGACCGGATGCACCGTGTCCATGTGCGCCAGGATCAGGATGCCGGGGCGGGTGTCGCCGGGGGCGCGGTTGGTGGCGTACAGCAGCGGGCCGGTGGTGGGGCCGAGGGACGACAGTTCCACCGTCAGGCCGGCCGCGGCGGCGTAGTCGGCGATGATGCGGGCCATCGCGGCGATGCCGTCGGGGAAGTTCGAGGGCGATTCGCATTGCAGCCAGCTCTGGATGCCGGCGACGAGTTGTTCAGTGCGGGAAGTGGACATGGCGATTCTGCTAGCGGGAATGAAAGGGAACGTTCAGGCGACCTGCTGGCCGGCCAGGCGGGCCAGCTCGGCATCGCTCGGCATGGCGCCGTCGAACCACAGGCTGGCGCAGACCGCGGACATGGCGCGGCCGTCGTGGCCGATGCCGGGCACCACCTGCAGCGTCCAGTTGAACGGCACGCCGCGGCGCTCGGCTTCCTTGCGGCCGGCCTCGAAATAGTTGTGGGCGCGAGCGAAGCGGTGCGGGCCCTGGCGCATGGCGGCCGGTTCCGACGGCAGGTTGGGATCGTCGGTGGCGATGTCCTGGTCGCCGGCCAGGATCGTCATCGGGTACGCCAGCAGTTTGACCAGGTGGTCTTCGGTCAGGCCGACGCCGTCCATGCCTTCGGGGAACGGATGGTCGAAGGTCGGCAGCGTGTACCAGCCCGGGTTGCCGGCCGCCACGGCCTTGAACGGCGCGTGCGACTGGCTGCTCATCAGGCGGTGCACGAACTGGCCGCCGGCGGAGTGGCCGAACAGGTAGACGTTCTGGCCGTCGGTGATCTCGGCGTCGATCATGTCGCGGATCACGTTGCCCACCAGCGCGTAGGTCCAGCCGTCGATGTGGCGCGGGTTGCCGCCGGCCGAGAACACGCGGCCGTTGTTGTAGCTCTCGACGCCCGGCCAGATCTCGTTGGAGAAGGTCAGCGCCACGATCAGCAGCTTGTGCTTGTCGGCGGCCTCGACCCAGAAGTCGCGGTATTCGTCGCCGTTGCGCAGCACGCCGTGCTGCACGATCACCACCGGACGGTCCGGGGTGTAGCCGTAGGGGCGATAGGTCTGCAGCTTGAACGGGCGATCGGAATTGCGATCCTCGTCGATATAGGCGATGGCGTTGCGGCCGGCATGGCCCATTTCGATGGCGATGCGGTCCACGTTGGACATGTCAGAGGGTTTCATGGCGTTCAGGCGGTGGCTTCGTTCAGATGGCAGGCCGACCAGTGGCCCGGAGAGATTTCCTTCAACGTCGGCGCCTGCTCGCGGCAGCGCGGCATGGCGTGCGGGCAGCGCGGGTTGAAGGTACAGCCCGACGGCGGGTTCAGCGGCGACGGGATTTCGCCCTTGATGGGCGTGAACTTGCGGCCGCGGCGGGCCACGTCCGGCACCTCGGCCATCAGGGCCTGGGTGTACGGATGGTTGGCGCGCGCGAAGATCTCGGCCGAGGTCGAGATCTCGACGATCTTGCCCAGGTACATGATAGCCACGCGATCCGAGATGTGGCGCACCACGCCCAGGTCGTGGCTGATGAACAGGTAGGTGAAACCGTGCTGCTCGCGCAGGTCCATGAACAGGTTGATGACCTGCGCCTGGATCGACACGTCCAGCGCCGCCACCGGTTCGTCGCACACCAGGAACTTGGGCGCCACCATTAGCGCGCGGGCGATGCCGATGCGCTGGCGCTGGCCGCCCGAGATCTGGTGCGGGAAGCGGTCGCGGTACTCGGTGTCCAGGCCGACTTCGGTCAGCGCCTGGTCGATGCGCGCGGGAATCTCGGCCGACGGCGCCAGCTTGTGCACCTTGAGCGATTCGCCCAGGATCTGGCGCAGGCGCTGGCGCGGATTGAGCGAGGCCTGCGGATCCTGGAAGATCATCTGCACGCCCAGCGTATAGGCCAGCTTGTCGGCGCCGCGCAGGCGGCGCGCGTCCTGGCCCTGATAGAGCAGATCGCCTTCGGTCTGGCGGTGCAGGCCGGCGACGACGCGGCCCAGGGTGGACTTGCCGCAGCCGGACTCGCCCACCAGGCCGACGACTTCGCCGCGGCCGATGCGCAGGTCGACGCCGTTGACGGCATACACGGTGCGGCGGTCGATCGGGCGGCCGCCCAGGGCCAGGATGCGCTGGGCCAGGTCGGGACGCTGTTCGAAGCGCTTGTGGACGTTCCTGAGCTCGATGACAGGGGTATCGGCTTGACTCATGCTTGCTCGGCCTCGCGGGCGATCGGGACGTAACAGCGATAGCTGCGCGAACCTTCGGTGGTGACGGTGGGGGCTTGCTCGGTGCAGCGCGTGACCGCGTGGGTGCAGCGCGGCCGGAAGGCACAGCCCGACGGGCGGCCGGCCAGGCTCGGCGCCATGCCGTTGATCTGGTGCAGGCGCGCGCCCGGCGTGGTGGCGCCAGGCATCGAGTCCAGCAGGCCCCGGGTGTAGGGATGGCGCGGCGCGTCCAGCACCTGTTCGACCGGGCCGCTCTCGACGATGCGGCCGGCGTACATGACCGCGACGCGGTCGGCCAGCTCGGCCACCACGCCCAGGTCGTGGGTGATCCAGATCAGCGCCGTGTTGTGCTCGCGGCAGATCTCCTGCATGCGGTACAGGATCTGGCCCTGGATGGTCACGTCCAGCGCCGTGGTCGGCTCGTCGCAGATGATCAGGTCGGGCTTGTTGAGCATGGCGATGGCGATCGCCACGCGCTGGCGCATGCCGCCCGAGAATTCGTGCGGGTAGCTCTTCAGGCGCTTCTCCGGCGACGGAATGCCGACCATGGCCAGCGCCTCGCGGCAGCGTTCCATGGCCTCGGCGCGCGGCACGTCCTCGTGCGTCAGGATGGCTTCCATCATCTGCTCGCCGATGCGCAGGACCGGATTGAGCGTCATCAGGGGGTCCTGGAAGATCATGGCGATGCGGTTGCCGCGCAACTGGCGCATCTGCTCTTCTGAGAGCTTGCGCAGGTCGTTGCCCTTGAACTTCACTTCGCCGTCGACGACTTCTCCGGGCGGATCGATCAGCCCCAGCAGCGAGAAGCCGGTGACCGACTTGCCCGAGCCGGACTCGCCGACCAGGCCCACGATCTCGCCGCGGCGCACGGTCAGGTCGACGCCGTCGACCGCCAGCCAGGCGCCGGCCTCGGTATGGAATGCGGTGCGCAGGCCGCGCACATCAAGAAGGACGTCACTCATCGCTTGGGGTCCAGGCTTTCGCGCAGGCGGTCGCCGACGATATTGATGGAAAGGATAAGCAGCAACAGCGCAATGCCCGGGAACAGACTGATCCAGTAGTCGCCCGACAGCAGGTACTGGAAGCCGTTGGAGATCAGCAGGCCCAGCGAGGGTTCGGTGATCGGCACGCCGACGCCCAGGAACGACAGCGTCGCTTCCAGCGCGATGGCAGTGGCGATCTGGATGGTGGCGAACACCATGACCGGACCCAGGCAGTTGGGCAGCAGGTGGAACACCATGATGCGCCAGGCCGGAAAGCCCAGGTTGGCGGCGGCCTCGACGTATTCCTTGCGGCGTTCCTGCAGCGCGCGGCTGCGCATGATGCGGGCATAGTGGCCCCACTGCACCAGCACCAGCGCCAGGATCACCTTGTCGACCCCGCGCCCCAGCACCACCAGCAGCACCAGCGCCACCAGGATGGTCGGGAAACCCAGGATGAAGTCGACGATGCGCATCAGCACGGTGTCGACCAGGCCGCCAATATAGGCGGCCACCAGGCCGACCGCGCCGCCCACGGCGGTGGCCAGCACCACGGCCGACAGGCCCACCATCAGGCTGATGCGCAGGCCATAGAGAATGGCGCTGAGCATGTCGCGGCCCTGGTCGTCGGTGCCGAGCCAGGCGATGCTGCCGTCCATCAGCGCCTGGCGCGGCGCCAGGCGGCCGTCCATCAGCGACAGGTTGGCCAGGTCATAGGGATTCTGCGGCGCGAAGTAGGGCGCGAACACCACCAGCAGCACCAGGATGGTGAGCGCGATGACCGAGCCGCGCACGGTCGGCCGGGCCCGCAGTTTCTTCAGGATCGAGGCGCGCTTGGGCGTATCGGCCAGGGGCTGGACGGTACGGGTGCGGCCGGTATTGGGAGATTGAGCCATGGCGATTATTGAGCGGGGGTCACGAGCTGCACGCGCGGATCGAGCGCGGCGTACAGGATGTCCACAACCAGGTTGATGACCACGAAGATCAGGGTGACCAGCATCACGTACGCGACCACCACGGGCCGGTCGAGCTGGTAGACGCTGTCGATGAGCAGCTTGCCCATGCCGGGCCACGCGAACACGGTCTCGGTGATGGTGGAATAGGCGATCAGGCTGCCGAATTCCATGCCGATGACGGTGACCACCGGGATCAGGATGTTGCGCAGGATGTGGCGGCGCACGATGCGGCCGGGCTTGATGCCCTTGGCGCGCGCGAACTTCACGTAGTCCTGGCTGCGGGCCTCGACCACGCCCGAGGCGGTCAGGCGCAGCACCAGCGCGATGTTGGCCAGCGCCAGGTTGATCGCCGGCATGATCAGGTGCGACCAGCCGTCGGCCGTCAGGATCGACAGGCGCACGCCGAGCACCGTCACGGTGTCGCCGCGGCCGGTGGCGGGCAGCCAGCCGAGCCACACCGCGAACAGCAGGATCAGCATCATGCCCTGCCAGAAGTTGGGCAGCGAGAAGCCCAGCACCGACGACGCCATGATGCCGCGGCCCAGGGGCTCATCGCGGTACAGGCCGGCCACCAGGCCCAGCGGAATGCCGATCACACAGGTCAGGCCGATGGCCACGATCACCAGCTCGAAGGTGGCGGGGATGCGTTGCACGATCAACTCGATGGCCGGGATGCCGTGCACGAACGACGTGCCCAGGTCGCCGTGCAGCGCGCGCCACAGGAATCCTGTGTATTGCTGCCACACGGGCAGGTCCAGGCCGAGGCGGGCGATCATCGCCTCGCGCGCCGCCTGGCTGGCTTCGGGGCTGACCAGCAGTTCGATCGGGTCGCCCACGGCATACACCGCGAAGAAGACCACGACCGAGACGGCCAGCAGCACGAACAGACTCTGGATCAGTCTGCGTAGGATGAAAAGGGCCACGTGATATTTCCTTGGTGGGCTCGGGGTTGCAGGCGCCGGAAACGGCGATCTTAATTAGCGGGCTTGGCCGACATGGCCAGGGTGTATTGGTCGGCGCGGCCTTCGTACGTCAGGCCCTTGCGGAACGCCCAGATGCTGCTCTCGAAATGCAGCGGAATGCTGGGCAGGTCGGCCAGCGCCAGGGTCAGGGACTCCTGCAGCAGCTTTTCGCGCACCGCCGGATCGACGGTGGTCAGGGCGCGCTTGAAGACCTTGTCGAAGGCCGGGTTGTCATAGCCGCCGTAGTTGCTGGTGCCCAGGCCGTGTTCCTTGTCGAAGGCGCTGACCCAGTACTGCAGGAACGACGAGGCCTCGCCGGTTTCCGACGACCAGCCGCCCATGGCGAAGCTGAACTCGCGCTTGGCGCGCTTGGGGAAGTAGACCGAGCGCGTCATGGCGTCCACGGTCGTCTTGATGCCCACGCGCGACAGGTACTGGGCCACGGCCTGCGAGATCTGCGCGTCGTTGATATAGCGGTCGTTGGTCGACGAGATGGTCAGCTCGAAGCCATCCGGGTAGCCGGCCTCGGCCAGCAGCTTCCTGGCGGCGGCCGGATCGTACTTCAGTTCGGGCGGCGGCTGCAGCGTGCCGAACATGCCGTCGGGCAGGAACTGGTTGGCCGGGGTGGCGGCGCCGTCCATGATGCGGTCGGTGATGGCCTTGCGGTCGATCGCCATCGAAATGGCGCGGCGCACGCGCACGTCCTGCAGCGGGTTCTTGCCGTCGGCGGCGCGCACCATCGGGCTGGGGCTGCGCGCCACGTCGAACTGGAAGTACACCACCCGCACCGACGGCGTGATGACGTAGCCGAAGCCCGGTGTTTCCGAGATGCGCTTGACGTCGCGCGCGGCGGGGTTCTCGATCAGGTCGAAGTCGCCGGCCAGCAGACCGGTCAGGCGCGGGCCGGCGGCCGGCACCGGGATCAGGCGCACGTTCGGCCAGGCCGGCTTGTCGCCCCAGTAGGCGTCATTGCGCGCCAGCTCGATGGCGCTGCCCTTGACATAGGACTTGAGCGTGTACGGGCCGGTGCCGATGGCGGACTTGCCGCTGTTGAAGTCGCTGATGGTCGGCCAGGGGCCGGTCACGCCGCAATTGTTCTTGGGCTCGAAGCGGATCGGGCCATGCTCGACGATGCCGCTCCACAGCATGGCGTTGCGGGTCAGGTCGTTGGGCAGCAACGGGTAGGGCAGGTGGGTCTTGATGACCAGCACGTTGCCGTCGCGCACGTCGATGCTGGCCAGCTTCTGCACCACGCTCAGGTACGAGCCGCCGATCGACTGCTCGTTGTGGAACGCGCGGCACAGCGTGAAGATCACGTCCTGCGGCGTGAACGGCTGGCCATTGGAAAACTTCACGCCGTCGCGCAGCGTGAATTCCCAGGTGGTGTCGTCCACCGCCTTCCAGGCGGTGGCCAGCCGTGGCACCAGGTTCATCTTGGCGTCCTGGCCGATCAGGGTCTCGAAGATGTGCGAGGTCATCGCGTCGTTGGGCGTGACCTGGTGGTAGTGCGGGTCCATCGCCGTGGGTTCGGACGACAGGCCGATCCGCAGCGTCTGCGGGGCCGCTTGGGCCATGGCGCCGGGCGCCCCGGCGGCCAGGGCGGCCGCCAGCGTACAGGTCGATAACGCGCTGCGGATGAAAACGTTTGCGGACATGCTGCTTCCCTTGGTGGTTTTTTATAGAAGGCGGCGCGCCGTCGAGGGCGCGCCGCGCAATGGCTCTAGCCGATCGGTTGCGCCAACCGCACCACCGTCACCCCGGCCCGCAGGTTGGCGGTCGACGGCATGATCAGGACGCAGTTGTCGTACGGCGTGGTCACGGCCTCGCCCTCGGACCAGCCGATGACGGTGCCGGCGCGCGCCAGCGTCTCCAGGCCCTTCCAGGGCTCGGCGAAACGGAAATCGGCGCTCTTGGCGGCGATCGCGTGGGTCACGCGCAGCGCGCGCTGGGCGCTGGCCTGGGGGGCGAACCAGGCGGCGGGCAGGTCGGCCTCGTCCACCGTGCCGGCGGCCGCCAGGAAGCGCGCCATCTGGTCGACCGCCACGCCGCGCGCCTCGGGCGCGCCATGGAAGCCGCATTCGATCAGCAGCGAACGGGTGCCGTTGTCGCCGGCCTCGCCGAAACGGCCATAGTCGCGCATGCGCACGCCGGCCGCATGGCCGGCGTCGGCGATGATGGTGGCGGGGTTGCCCAGCGACAGGGCCAGGTCGATGTTGCGCTGTTCCATGCCGGTCAGCTGCAGCGGCACGTCGGAATTGCTCATCGAGTGGAAGTCCAGCAGCCAGTCGGCCTGCGCCACCCACGGACGCAGGGCGGCGGCGCGGCGGCGTTCCTGGCTGATGGGCTGGGCCAGCTTGTCGTCGCTCCAGACCCGGTTCATGTCTTCGTCGACGAAGCGCGCCGGCGCGTAATTGGCGGGATCGAAGCGGTCGAACGCGGTCAGGTTGCAGAACGCCAGCGTCAGCGAACCGCGGCGCGGGCGCAGGCCGGCGGCCAGCGCGTCCTTCAGGGCCCAGGCGCCGCACAGCTCGTTGCCGTGGACCAGGGCGCTGAGCATCACGCGCTTGCCCGGCACGCCGGAGTCGAAATGCCAGACGCCGGGGGTATCCGTGTTGCCCACGCGCTCGGCCGCCAGATCCGGACAGGCGAGAAGGAAGGGACGCGGACGGGGCGCGGGAGAGGACGAGGACATGGGAACTCCGATCAAGCGAGGGGGATTGTATAAGGGATGGCGCCCGGAGGCGGTCAGGTGGCGGTCAGGCGCCCGCGTTGCGCGGCCACGGCCGAGCCTTGCTCGCCCAGGTCCCAGAACAGGCCGGCCATCACGGCCGCGCCCTCGCGCGCCACCGAGGCGAGCAGATGTTCGTCGGGGCCATGCTGGCAACAGGCGGGATACGAGTGCGGCACCCACACGGTGGGCAGCCCCAGCACGTCCGAGAAGGCGTCGTTGGGCACGGTGCCGCCCAGGTTGGGCAGCAGCGCGGGCGTCTTGCCGGTGGTGGCGGCCAGCGAGGCCACGGCCCAGCGCGCCCACGGATCGTCCGGGTCCAGCCGGGTGGCCGGCGTGCCGCGCCGCACGCGGACCTGGACCTGCCGCAGGCCCCGCGCGTCCAGGTGCCGGCGCAGGATGCCCTCGGCCTGGCGCCAGTCGGTGCCGACCACGAAGCGCAGGTTGCAGGTGGCGCTGGCGCGCGGCGGAATCGCGCCCACCGGGTTGTCGGGGTTGCCGGTCTTGTAGGCCAGCACTTCCAGCGTGTTCCAGCCGAACAGGCGCTCGGCCAGCGACAGGCCGGGCTCGCCCCAGTCCGGGTCGATGTCGGGGGCGTCGTCGTCCTGGCCGACCTGGATGTCCGCCAGCGCCTGGCGCACGGCGGGCGGAATCGCCGGCGGACGCAGGCCGTCGACCAATAGCCGGCCGCGCGCGTCCACCAGGCTGGCCAGCGCGTTCGCCAGGATGATGCCGGGATTGGGCAGCACGCCGCCCCAGTTGCCGGAGTGGTGGGCGTGGCCGCGCAGGTCCACCGTCAGGTCGAACAGCAGCGTGCCGCGCGACCCCAGGAACAGCGTCGGCAGGTCGGCCGCCAGCCGCGGCCCGTCGGAGGCGATGAAGACGTCCGCCGCCAGCGACTCGCGCCACGCGGCGCAGGCCTGGTGCAGGCCGGGCGAGCCGACTTCCTCGCCGCATTCCACCAGCATGCGCAGATTGAAGCCCAGGCGTCCGCCGCGTTCGGCCCGCACCTGTTCCAGCGCGGTCATGTTGACGCAGTACTGTCCCTTGTTGTCGGCGGTGCCGCGGCCGTACCAGCGGTCGCCCTCGGCGGTCAGCCGCCAGGGCGCCAGGCCGTCGCGCCACTGCTCGTCGTAGCCGCGCACCACGTCGCCGTGGGCGTACATCAGCACGGTGGGCAGGGCGGGGTCTTCGATGCGCTCGGCCAGCAGGAACGGCGGGCCGCCGGCGACGGGGTTGTCCTCGACGCGCCAGGAACAGCCCAGCGCGTCCAGGCGCGGGGCGACCGCCGCGCGCAGGTAGTCGTAGAGCGCGGCGCGCTGGTCCGGGTTCTGGCTTTCGGTGCGGTGCGCGACCAGCTCCGCCAGGTCGCGCTGCAAGGCGCCGCTATCGGCGTACGCGACCGCGCGGCCGATGGCGGCGGCGCGGCTGGCGCTCGTGACTGCTGCTGGCACGGACTTCCCCTTGTCTGGCGGGGCGCGTCATTGCGCACCCTGCTGAATCGTTGCGCAAATTCTAGGATCAGGGAAGCTTTCTCTACAATTAGAATATTTATCGGAAGCTTTGCAAAAAAGGCAAAGCTATTTTCATCGGCGTCAGGCCCCAGCGAGGGGGAAACATGCACGGCATCGCCCTGCGTTACTTTGTCGAGGTTGCCCAGGCGGGCAGCCTGAGCGGGGCGTCCGAACGCCTGCACGTGGCGGTGTCCGCCATCAGCCGCCAGATCGCCAAGCTGGAGGAAGAAGCGGGCGCGCCGCTGTTCGAGCGCGCCGCGCGCGGCATGGTGCTGAGCGAGGCCGGCCGGCTGCTGCTGACCCATGCGCGCCGCACGCTGCTGGAATCGGATTCGGTGCTGCAGGAGATCGCCGCGCTCAAGGGCATGGCGCGCAACGAGATCCGCATGGCGGCCGTCGAGGGCGTGGCGCGCATTTTCCTGCCGTCGGCCATGGCGCGCTTTCGCCGCGACTGGCCCGAGGTGCGCTTCGACCTGCACGTGGGCACGCCGGCCGATGTCGCGCGCCGCGTCGCCGAAGGCAGCGTCGAACTGGGCATGACCTTCAACGTCGAGCGTCTCAGCGGCGTCAGCGTGCGTTATTCGCGGCGCGCGCCGGTGCACGCCGTCATGGCCGCGGGCCATCCGCTGGCCGGCCGCAAGAGCGTCAGCCTGCAGGACCTGGGCCGCTATCCGCTGGCGCTGACCGGCCCGGGCACCACCACCCGCCACCTGTTCGAGATGGGCTGCCTGCTGGAGTCGGTGCAGCTCGAACCTACCTTGACCTGCAACGATTCCTCGCCGCTGCATGGCTTCGTGTTCGGTTCCGACGCCATCATGCTCAGCGGCTACATCTCGGTGGCCTGGAGCCTGAAGCGCGACGAACTGGTGGCGGTGCCGATCTCCAACGCGCAGTTGCAGTCGCGCACCTTGCAGCTGCACGTCATGCAGGGGCGCCAGCTGCCTTCCAAGACGGAAGCCTTCATTGACCTGTTGTCGCGCGAGCTGGACGTGCTGCTGGCGCAAGGGCCGGGCGCCTGAGGCGGCCGCTGGCTCGCGACGCCAGCCGGGGGCGCTGCAGGCGCGCAAAGAAAAGCGGCTGCCCGAAGGCAGCCGTTTTCATAGGGCGCGCGCCGGATTACTTGGCGTCGGGCTTGACCGAGGTGGCCAGCGTGAACTGGTCGCGGCGGCCTTCATAGGAGATGCCCTTGCGGAAGGCCCAGATGCTGCTTTCGAAGTGCAGCGGGATCAGCGGCACGTTGTCCAGCGCGATCTGGGTGGCTTCCTGCAGCAGCTTCTCGCGCTTGGGCGCGTCGACCGTCACGATGGCCTGCTTGTAGACCTTGTCGAAGTCGGCGTTGGTGAAGCCGCCGTAGTTGCTGGTGCCCAGGCTGTTGGGCGAGTCGAGCGAGGCGACCCACAGCTGGAACAGCGCCGAGGCTTCGCCCGTTTCCGCCGGCCAGCCGCCCATCGAGAAGCTGAACTCGCGCTTGGCGCGCTTGGGGAAGTAGATCGAGGCGGTCATGGCGTCGACGTTGGTCTTGATGCCGACGCGGGCCAGGTACTGGGCCACGGCCTGCGCCACCTGGCCGTCATTGACGTAGCGGTCGTTGGTCGACGACAGCGTCAGTTCGAAGCCGTTGGGGTAGCCGGCTTCGGCCAGCAGCTTCTTGGCGCCTTCCGGGTCGTACTTGATTTCCGGAGCCTTGGGCAGCGCGCCGAACATGCCGTCGGGCATGTACTGGTAGGCCGGGGTGGCCATGCCGTCCATGATGCGGGCGGTGATGGTCTTGCGGTCGATGGCCATCGAGATCGCGCGGCGCACTCGCAGGTCCTGCAGCGGGTTCTTGCCGTCGGCGCTCTTGACGAACGGGCTCGGGTTGCGCGCCACGTCGGGCTGGAAGAACACCAGGCGGGTCGAGGGCGTGGCCACGAAACCGAACTTGGGATTGTCCTTCAGGCGCTGCAGGTCGCGCGCGGCGGGGTTCTCGATCATGTCGAAGTCACC
Source organism: Achromobacter sp. 2789STDY5608621 (assembly GCF_001299375.1). Taxonomy (NCBI): domain Bacteria; kingdom Pseudomonadati; phylum Pseudomonadota; class Betaproteobacteria; order Burkholderiales; family Alcaligenaceae; genus Achromobacter; species Achromobacter sp. 2789STDY5608621. The sequence goes on from NZ_CYTU01000042.1 coordinate 12,358, forward strand.
CGACAGCAGGCCGGTCAGGCGCGGGCCGGCGGCCGGCACCGGCACGAACTTCACTTCCTTCCAGTAGGGCTTCGGGCCCCAGTAGTTCTCGTTGCGCACCAGTTCGATGCCGGTGCCCTTGACGTAGGACTTCAGGGTGTACGGGCCGGTGCCGATGGCGTCCTTGCCGTTGTTGAAGTCGGCCACCGTCGGCCAGGCGCCGGTCACGCCGCAACCCTTCTTCGGGTCGAACGTCAGCTTGCCGTGCTCGACGATGCCGTTCCAGATGATCGGCAGCGAGCGCGCCATTTCGGCGGGCATCAGCGGGAAGGGGGCGCCGGTCTTGATGATGACGGTATGCGCATCCGGCGTCTGCACGTCGGTGATCAGCTTGGTCGTGTCCATGTAGGACTGCGACACGTTGGTCTCGTTGTTCAGCGTGCGGCAGATCGTGAACAGCACGTCTTCGGACGTGAACGGCTTGCCATTGGAGAACTTGACGTCGTCGCGCAGCTTGAATTCCCAGGTCAGGTCGTCCAGGTTCTTCCAGGACGTGGCCAGCGCGGGCACCAGCTTCATGTCGGCACTGCGGCCCACCAGCGAACTGTAGACGTGCGCGGAGAACGCGTCGTTCTGCGTCATCTTGTGGTAGTGGGGGTCGGCCGAGGTGGGTTCGGCGGACAGGCCGATCTTCAGCGTCTGGGCCTGGGCAGCGGCCAAGGGAATGGCGGCGGCCACGAGGGCCAGGGTGGTGCGCAACTTCATGGTGACAACTCCGGATGGGGAACGAACCGGATCGTGCTGGCGGCGGGGAACAGCGGGCGGGCCAACCGGGGAAACGCAACGTCGGCCGGGGGGCTTGCGGTGTTTTTGGCGCCAGGCACGACGGCAAGGGGCCGATTATCGGTAGGGGGTTCGCGCGCTGTCAATGCGCGCCGGGCCGACGCTAGGGTAAACGCCGAGAGGGGAGAATGCCGCCGTTGCCGCGCACAAAATGACCATCGCCCCAGTGCGAGGCGGTCCCGCTTCGGGACGGCTTCGCGCTGGGGCGACAGGGGTATTGCGTCGTGGAGGGCGTCGCGGGGGCCCCGTGAAGGGGCCGGCGCGGCGCGATGGCGCCCGGTGAGGGGGAGGGCCCGAGGCCCCGGGCGCCGGGTCCGATGCGACGGGCGCCGCGTGGGCGGCGGGCGTCACACCGGCAGCGCGCCGGGCTGAATCGCGGGAGATCGGTCGCGACTCAGCCTGGCACGGCTGGTCTTACCACTGCGAACCGGAGAAGCGCGAGCTGGCGGCGCGGGCCTTGTTCATCGATTCGTTGACTTCGTCGATGAAGGCGAACACGCCAGCAACGGCGGCGGCGATCGCCTGGCCAGCCTTCTTCAGGTTGGTCAGCGGGTGGGAATTCGGTTGGTTCTCGAGGGCGCCGCGGAGCAGGTCACGCTCCAGCGCGTCGGTCAGGCGGGCAGTGTGGTTCAGGGTCAGTTCGCTCATGGTTGGCTCCAGTCCGTTTCGTCTTGGGGTAAACCATTATAGGGATAACCCTAAATCAAAAGCAACGCGTTTTTAGGGGAAAACCCTAGTATGTTGTAAAAATGTATTTGCCCCGGGGACTTAGGCCTGCGGACCGCCATTGCGCAGCTCCCGGGCGGCGTCCGCCAGCTCCCCGGCGGTCAGCCCGATCGGCCCGATGCCCCGGGCCACCAGGGCGTCGGCGGCAGCGCCATGCAGCCAGACCGCGCCGGCCACGGCCTGCGCCAGCGGCAGGCGCTGGGCCAGCAGCGAGCCCAGGATGCCGGCCAATACGTCCCCGGTTCCGGCCGTGGCCAGGCCGGGGTTGCCGCTGGTGTTGCGGCGCCACGTGCCGTCCGGGGCACAGACCACGGTGCCCGCGCCCTTCAGGACCACCCAGGCGCCAAATCGTCGCGCCAGCGCCTGGGCGGCGGCGGGGCGGTCGGCCTGGATGCCGGGGGTGTCCAGGCCGAGCAGCCGGCCGGCCTCGGCCGGGTGCGGGGTCAGCACCACCGGGCCGTCGCCCCAGTTGGGCTGGATGCCGCCGTTGGCCAGCAGGTTCAGGCCGTCGGCGTCCAGCACCAGCGGCGCGCCGCCGCGCAGCACGAACAGTTCCGACAGGGCGTTGGCGGCGGCCGCGCCGGCGCCGATGCCGCACCCGGCGACCCAGGCGGTGACGCCCCAGTCCGCCTCCAGCAGCGAGCGCGCGTCGCGCAGCATCAGTTCGGGTTGCAGTGGATCGCAGGGCAGCGGCGCCGTTTCCTGGGCGAAGCCCACCAGCACCTTGCCGGCGCCGGTCTTGAGCGCGGCGCGCGCGGCCAGCAGCGCCGCGCCTTCCATGCCGCGCCCGCCGCCCACCACGCCGACGGTGCCGAAACTGCCCTTATGGGTGTCCGGGTCGCGCACGGCGAACAGGGCTGGCAGGTCGTCGCGGCGGATCTCGCCGGCAAAGGAGGGGGCGGGGGTGTTCATGGGCTGAGGCTCCGGGATCGGCGGGGGCGTCGGGGCAGGGGCTATCCACTATAGTGCCCCAAAACGCGCGGCCTTCCGCCCGCGCCACCGGAGACGACGATGACCGATATCACGCTGGAACACTATTCCGCCTACGAGTCCCTCAAGCTGCGCCGCCATCCCAACGGCGTGCTGGAACTGATCATGGGGTCCAAGGACGGCAAGCCGGGCAAGCTGTCCACCGCCGACGACCGCATGCACCGCGAGCTGGCCGACATCTGGCGCGATATCGACACCGACCCCGATACCCGCGTGGTGGTGATCCGCGGCGAGGGCAAGGGTTTCTCGGGCGGCGGCGACCTGGACCTGGTGCAGCAGATGGCGGACGACTTCGACGTGCGCACCCGCGTCTGGCGCGAGGCGCGCGACCTGGTCTACAACATCATCAACTGCAGCAAGCCGATCGTGTCGGCGATGCACGGCGCCGCCGTGGGCGCCGGCCTGGTGGCCGGCCTGCTGGCCGATATCTCGATCGCCGCGCGCGACGCCCGCATCATCGACGGCCACACCCGCCTGGGCGTCACGGCCGGCGACCACGCCGCCATCGTCTGGCCGCTGCTGTGCGGCATGGCGCGCGCCAAGTACTACCTGATGCTGTGCGAAACCGTCAGCGGCGAAGAGGCCGAGCGCATTGGCCTGGTGTCGCTGTGCGTGGACGAGGCCGAGCTGATCGGCCGCGCCTTCGAGGTGGCCAACCGCCTGGCGGCCGGTTCGCAGACCGCGATCCGCTGGACCAAGTATTCGCTGAACAACTGGCTGCGCATGGCCGGCCCGACCTTCGATACGTCGCTGGCGCTGGAGTTCATGGGGTTCGGCGGCCCGGACGTGCGCGAAGGCGTGCAGTCGTTGCGCGAGCGGCGCGCGCCGAACTTCCGGCCCGATTCGCCGTTCTGAGGGGGCGGCTGCCGAGCGCATCCGGCCCCGCGCCGGGCCGGATTCACTTCTTGAAGAACGCCGCGAACGCGGCTTGCGCTTCGTCCGTCTGCAGGCGGGCGCGGAACTGCTGCGCCTCGTAATCGAGCGTGTCCTGGATTGCTTGCCTGTCCGGCCGCTTGAGCATGGCCTTGGTCAGCCGCAGCGCGGCTGGCGGCTGCCTGGCGAGGCTGGCGGCGGTGGCCTGCGCGGCCGCCAGGGCGCCGCCCTTGGCGGTGACCGCGGTGGCCAGGCCGGCGTCGCAGGCTTCCTGCGCCGAGAACGCCTTGCCCTGCAGCAGCCATTCGGCGGCGCGGCGGGCGCCGGCCAGGCGCGGCATCAGCAGGCTGGACGCGCCTTCCGGACACAGGCCCAGCGCCACGAACGGCATGCGCAGGGTGGCGCCCTCGCCGACATAGACGAAGTCGCAATGCTGCAGCAGCGTCACGCCGATGCCGATGGCATAGCCCTCGACGGCGGCGATGACCGGCACGTCGGCCTGCGTCAACGCGCGCAGGAAGGTCAGGCCGGCGCTGTCGCCGGCGCCGCGCTCGGCCTGGAAATCGCGCAGGTCGTTGCCGGCCGTGAAGTGTTCGCCGGCGCCGGCCAGGATCACCGCCGACACGCCGGTGTCGGCGGCGGCCAGCGAGAGCTGTTCGGTCAGCCCGGCGTAGGTGGCCGTGTCGAGGGCGTTGCGGCGGTCCTGGCGGTCGATCACCAGCGTCAGCACCGCGCCGTCGCGCGTGACCCGCAGCCCGGCGCTCATGCGAAGGTCCTGGCGGCCAGTTGCGTCCTGGCCTCGGCGTACTCGCGGCGCAGCGTATCGACGATCTGATGCGTCGGCTGCACGCTGCCGATGTTGCCCACGCCCTGGCCCGCGCCCCAGATGTCCTTCCACGGCTTGACGCGGCTGGAGCCGAAATTGGAGGCGCCGCTGTCCGGCTGCGGCAGGTTGGCCGGATCGAGGCCGGCGGCGCTGATGCTGGCCTTCAGGTAGTTGCCGGGGATGCCGGTGAAGAACGGGGTGTAGAGGATGTCGGAGGCGCTGGCCTCGACGATGGCGGACTTGTAACCCTCGCTGGCGTTGGCTTCCTCGCTGGCGATGAAGCGCGTGCCCATGTAGGCGAAGTCCACGCCCATGGCGAGCGCGGCCAGCACCTGGGCACCGGAGGTGATGGCGCCCGACAGGATCAGCGGGCCGTCATAGAAGCGGCGCACTTCGGATACCAGCGCGAACGGGCTGAGGGTGCCGGCATGGCCGCCCGCGCCCGCGCACACCAGGATCAGGCCGTCCACGCCCGCTTCCAGCGCCTTTTCGGCGTGGCGGATGGTGGTGACGTCGTGGAACACCTTGCCGCCCCAGTCGTGGACGCCTTTGACCAGGTCGCCGGGGGCGCGCAGGCTGGTGATGATCAGCGGCACGCGATGGCTGGCGCACACCGCCAGGTCCTGTTCGAGCCGGTCGTTGGACTGGTGGATTATCTGGTTGACGGCATAGGGCGCGACCGCGGCGCCGGGGTTGGCCTCGCGGTACGAGGCCAGGCCGGCCTGGATCTCGTCCAGCCAGTCGGTCAGCAGGCTCTGCGGGCGCGCGTTCAGCGCCGGAAACGAACCGACGATGCCGCTCGTGCATTGCGCGACGACCAGCTTCGGGTTGGACACGATGAACATGGGGGCGCTGATGACCGGCAGGGACATCTGGCCATACAGATCTGTCACTAGGGAGTGGGGCATAACGGCGTCACGTGTGGTTTCGGGTTGAGCGCCCAAGCCGCGCTTGCATGGCGGAAAGGGATGTGCCTACAATTACCTACCGACCGTCCGGTAATTAATTAATCTTTATTTAACGGCAAGCGTCGAACCGCTGTCAATGGAACGGAACCGCCCGTGGTCCGGCATTGGCTTCCTCGACGTCGCCCCAACCAGGCCTGCCCATGGCGACTTCCCCTGCCCCCGCTTCCAAACGCGCCCGCGCCGGCCGTCCGCCGACCCTGGCGGCGCCGCGCGAACGCATCCTGGCCGAAGCCGCCAAGCTGTTCGCGCGCAGCGGCTACGACGGCAGTTCGGTGTCGGACCTGGCGGGCGCCATCGGCGTGTCCAAGGCCGCCATCTATCACTACTTCACCACCAAGCAGGACATCTACGACGCCATCATCCTGGCGGTGCTCAATGGCCTGAACCAGAGCGTTGGCCAGGACGTGGCGCGCGCCGAGGGCGGCGCCGCCCGCCTGCGCGCCTTCATGGTGGGCCACGCCCGCTATTTCGAGCAGCACCACGCCGAGTTCGTCACCATGCTGATCGGCTATTCCGGCATGGCGCTGCCCGAGCGCGAGGACGCCGCGCGTCTGCGCGACGGCTACGAGAAGCGCCTGCGCGACCTGATCGCTCAGGGCGTGACCGAAGGCGCGTTCCGTCCGCTGGACGTGCCCGCCACCGGCCGCGCCGTGCTGTCGATGCTGAACTGGATGGTGCGCTGGTACAAGCCCGGCCAGGGCGACAGCGCCGAGGCCATCGCCGCCGGCTATTTCGATTTACTGGTTGGCGGCATGCGCCCCTGAGCGCCGCCGCCCCGCACACCCGAGAGACTCAGATCATGGCCCTGGATACCGAAACCCTGACCCTGTTGCTGGACGCCGTGCGCCGCTTCGTGCACGAACGCCTGATTCCCGCCGAGGACGAACTGGCCGCCAGCGGCCAGGTGCCGCCGGACATCGTGGCCGAAATGCGCGAGCTGGGCCTGTTCGGCCTGTCGATCTCGCCCGACCACGGCGGCCTGGGCCTGACGATGGAAGAAGAAGTGAAGGTGGTGTTCGAACTGGGCCAGACCTCGCCCGCGTTCCGTTCGCTCGCCGGCACCAACATCGGCATCGGCTCGCAGGCCATCGTGCTGGCCGGCACCGACGAACAGCGCGCCCGCTACCTGCCGCGCCTGGCCAGCGGCGAGCTGATCGGCTCGTTCGCGCTGACCGAGCCCGACGCCGGCTCCGACGCCATGGCGCTGCGCCTGTCGGCCGAACGCGATGGCGACCACTACGTGCTCAACGGCACCAAGCGCTACATCACCAACGCGCCCATCGCCGGCCTGTTCTCGGTGATGGCCCGCACCGCGCCCGAGCGCCGCGCCAACTCGATCTCGTGCTTCCTGGTCGAAGCCGGCACGCCGGGCCTGATCATCGGCAAACCCGACAAGAAAATGGGCCAGGCCGGCGCCCTGACCAGCGACGTGGTGTTCGACAACTGCCGCGTCCCCGCCTCGGCCCTGCTGGGCGGCGAGGAAGGCAATGGTTTCCGCACCTCGATGCGCGTGCTGGACAAGGGCCGCCTGCACATCTCGGCCCTGTGCGTCGGCATCGCCGACCGCCTGCTGCGCGACGCCGTCAAATACGCCACCGACCGCAAACAGTTCGGCCAGCCCATCGCCGAATTCCAGCTGATCCAGGCCATGATCGCCGACAGCCAGGCCGAACTCTACGCCGCCCGCTGCATGGTCCTGGACGCCGCCCGCCTGCGCGACCGCGGCGAGAACACCACCATGCAGGCCGCCTGCTGCAAACTCTACGCCACCGAAATGGTCGGCCGCGTCGCCGACCGCGCCGTCCAGATCCACGGCGGCGCCGGCTACATGTCCGAATATGCCGTCGAACGCTTCTACCGCGACGTCCGCCTGTTCCGCATCTTCGAAGGCACCTCGCAAATCCAGCAACTGGTCATCGCCCGCGAGGTCATCAAGGCCAACAGCTGAGCAGGGCGACGGCGTGGCGGGCATCGACCGCCACGCCCGATACCGGAACCTCATCAATAGGGCAGGGCGCCATGCATCATGTGCCGCGGGCGCCCATGCAACCTGCAGGTCCTCCACCCACGCGCAGCATCATTAATCAAACGCAAGAGCCCATGTAAGCCAAAGAAGGCTGCCCGCGCAGCCGCCTTTGGCGGGCCCCGCACTACCTCTCCACCCCCCGATGGTCGTCACCAGAATGCCAAGCACACCGTCCGTCCCAGCACCCGCCATGAACCTTCAGCGCAGCCCTTTGCGGTGGGGCGTGGGGAATGGGGGGCGTGTAGATGCGCCCGACGGAAACCGTAGGGAGCCGAAGGCGGACGAGGTTGAGGACGGGGCAGTCCGGAGCGAACGCTCCGGACCGCAATCGTAGCCCCCCATTCCCCACGCCCCACCGCAAAGGGCGTCTCAAGAACCCAATCGGGTCCACACCCCGACCACCCCAACACACCCAAGCCCCCACCGGCTAATATCCCCACTGACCTAATACTCTTTGGCGAAAAGATAAAAGATGTCGCAACGTCCCGCTCCCCTGACAGGCATCCGCGTCCTGGACCTGACCCGCGTCCTCGCCGGCCCCTGGTGCACCCAGAACCTGGCCGACCTCGGCGCCGAAGTCATCAAGATCGAGCGCCCCGGCGCCGGTGACGACACCCGTGCCTGGGGCCCTCCGTACCTGAAGGACGCGGCCGGCGACGACACCACCGAAGCGGCCTACTACCTCTCGGCCAACCGCAACAAATTCTCCGTCGCCCTCGACATCGCCTCGCCGCGCGGCGCCGAACTGGTGCGCGAGCTGGCCTTGCAGAGCGACATCCTGGTCGAGAACTTCAAGGTCGGCGGCCTGGCCAAGTACGGCCTGGACTACGCCAGTCTCAAGGAAGTGAACCCGCGCCTGATCTACTGCTCCATCACCGGCTTCGGCCAGACCGGCCCCTACGCCAGCCGCCCCGGCTACGACTTCATGATTCAGGGCATGGGCGGCCTGATGAGCATCACCGGCGAGCGCGACGACCTGCCTGGCGGCGGTCCGCAGAAGGCGGGCGTGGCCGTGGCCGACCTGATGACCGGCATGTACTCCACCGTCGGCATCCTGGCCGCGCTGCACGAGCGCTCGGTCAGCGGCCTGGGGCAGCACATCGACATGGCGCTGCTGGACTGCCAGGTCGCCATGCTGGCGAACCAGAACCTGAACTTCATGACCTCCGGCAACGCACCGCGCCGCGCCGGCAACGCGCACCAGAACCTGGTGCCGTACCAGGTCTTCGCCGCCAGCGACGGCCACCTGATCGTCGCGGTCGGCAACGACAGCCAGTTCCGCAACTACTGCGGCGCCATCGGCCTGCCCGAGCTGTCGGCCGATCCGCGTTTCTCCACCAACCCGCAGCGCGTCAAGAACCGCGAGGCGCTGGTGCCGCTGCTGGCCGAACGCATGGCCACCGGCGCGCGCGACCACTGGCTCGCCTCGCTCGAGGCCGTCGGCGTGCCGGCCGGCCCGATCAATACGCTCGACCAGGTCTACGAAGACCCGCAGGTGCTGGCGCGCGGCATGAAGCGCGAGCTGCCGCACCCGACCGCGGGCACCGTGCCGATGGCCGCCAGCCCCCTGAAGTTCTCGGGCAGCCCGGTCGAATACCGCCGCGCGCCGCCCATGCTGGGCGAGCACACCGCGCAGGTGCTGGCCGAAAAGCTCGGGCTGTCGGCCGCGGAAATCCAGGCGCTGGCGCAAAGCCCGTCCTGATTCGCCGGCGCCATCCGGTCGCCGCGCCTGGCGCGGCGCACACACCATTCCAATGACAGGCAGGAGAAGTTGATGACGGAGATTCAAACCATCGGCGTCGTGGGCGCCGGGGCCATGGGGCGGGGCATCGCCCAGATCGCGGCGCAGGCCGGCCTGCGCGTGCGCCTGTACGACACCAGCGCCGACGCCGTGGCCGCCGCGCGCGAGTCGCTGCGCCAGACCTGGGACAAGCTGGCCCAGAAGGGCAAGCTGACCGCCGCCGACGCGCAGGCCGCGCTGGCGCGCGTCGAGTCCGCCACCGCGCTGACCGACATGTCGCAATGCCAGCTGGTGGTCGAAGCCATCGTCGAGCGCCTGGACGTCAAGCGCGACCTGTTCGCCGCCCTGGAGGGCGTGGTGGCCGACGACTGCATCCTGGCCTCGAACACCTCGTCGCTGTCGATCACCGCCATCGCCGCGGCCTGCAAGCTGCCGCAGCGCGTCGCGGGCTATCACTTCTTCAACCCGGTGGCGCTGATGAAGGTGGTCGAGGTCATCGACGGCCTGCGCAGCGCGCCCGAGACCGGCGACGCGCTGGCCGAGCTGGCGCGCCGCATGGGCCACACGCCGGTGCGCGCCAAGGACATGCCCGGCTTCATCGTCAACCACGCCGGTCGCGGCATGAACACCGAAGGCCTGCGCGTGGCGCAGGAATCGGTGGCGAGCTTCGCGCAGGTCGACGCCATCATGCGCGAGCAGGCCGGCTTCCGCATGGGCCCGTTCGAGCTGCTGGACCTGACCGCGCTGGATGTCTCGCATCCGGTGATGGAATCGATCTACCGCCAGTTCTTCGACGAACCGCGCTTCCGTCCGTCGCCCATCACCACCGTGCGCCTGGCCGGCGGCCTGATCGGCCGCAAGGCCGGCGAGGGCTTCTACAAGTACGTCGACGGCCAGAAGCAGGTGCCGGCCGAGCCGCCCGTGCCGGCGCTGCCGGAAGGCCTGAAGGTCTGGGTCAGCCCGCGCCACCCTGAGGGCTACGCGCGCGCCACCGCGCTGCTGGAAAAGCTGGGCGCGCCGCTGGTGTCCGGTTCCACGCCGGCGGCCGACACGCTCATCATCGTCACGCCGTTCGGCGAGGACGTGTCCACCACCGTGTCGGCGCAGGGCCTGGATCCGGCGCGCTGCGTCGGCCTGGATACCCTGTTCGCCTTCGACAAGGCCGCCCGCCGCACCGTCATGGCGTCGCCGGCCACGCAGGAAAAGTGGCGCGACGCCGCGCATGCGCTGCTGGCGGGCGATGGCGTGCCGGTCTCGGTGATCGAGGATTCGCCGGGCTTCGTGGCCCAGCGCATCGTGGCCATGATCGTCAACATCGCCGCCGACATCGCGCAGCAGCAGATCGCCACGCCGGAAGACATCGACCGCGCCGTGACGCTGGGCCTGGGCTATCCGGTGGGACCGCTGGCCCTGGGCGACGCGCTGGGCGCCGAGCGCATCCTCGAGATCCTCAAGAGCCTGCAGCGCGTCACGGGCGATCCGCGCTATCGCCCCAGCCTGTGGCTGCAGCGCCGCGTGCAACTGGGCATGTCGTTGCTGAAGACGTCCGCGGCCGATTGAGGCCGCGCCAAATGAAAAGCCCCTCGATGCATCGAGGGGCTTTTTTTCGCCTGCGCGGCGTTGGGGGAGCGCGGCGGGAGAGCGGTGCGCGGCTTACTTGGCCGCGTCCACCATGTACTGCACGGCCGCGCGGATGTCGTCTTCCGAGGCGTTGGCCGCGCCGCCCTTGGGCGGCATGGGCGGCTTGCCCTGCATGGCGACCTTGACCATCGCGTCCATGCCCGTCTTGATGTACGGGTCCCAGGCGGCCTTGTCGCCGAACTTGGGCGCATTGGCGACGCCGGTGGCGTGGCAGGCGAAGCAAACACTCTTGTAGAGCTTCTCGCCAGCGGGATTGACCGCGGCGGTCTGCTGCGGCGCGGGCGCGGCGGCAGGCGCCGGTGCTGCTGCGGCCGGTGCGGCCGCGACAGGAGCCGGGGCGGCCGGGGCAGCCGCCGCGGGAGCGGCAGCAGCCGGCGTGGCGTCGGCTTCCTTCTTGGCGCCTTCTTCAGCGGGCGCGGCCGGTTCGGGCAGCGAGCCGCCGGACTTGTTGGCCATGTAGACCACGGCGCGGGCGACTTCGAAGTCGGACAGCGTCGGGTTGCCGCCCTTGGCCGGCATGCCGCCCTTGCCGTGCAGGGCCACGTTCATCATGGCATCGAAGCCCGACTGGATGAAGGGCGCCCACGCGGCGTTGTCGCCGATCTTCGGCGCGCCGGCGACGCCGGCGGTATGACAGGCCGTACAGACGGCGGTGAAGACTTGCTCGCCGGTCTTGAAGACCTTGGGCGCGTTGGCGTCGACGAGGGCGAAACCTGCTACCGGGGCAATGCGTTTAGTGACGGCTTCGCTGGACAGCGTATCCGAGCCGGCGCCCACTTTGGTGCCCGAGGTCACCATGTTCACCAATAGGATGATGATGGCGATGGGCACCACGAAGGCCAGAATGACCGTGACGATCAGTTGCTTCGGGGTCTTGATGGGGGAGGAGTGCTCTTCTATGTGTTCCTGCTCGTTGCTCATGACCAAATCCTGCTAACGGGTACCGGGGCGCCTGGCGGCGGCAACAGAAAATCAGTACTGCACAAAGGGCGGCAAAAGCAGACCGCCTTGCAAGCAAACGCTGGATTATATAACGGTGTCATGGACACTCGTCCAACGGCCGGACAGGGGTTTTCGATGAGTTTGCGGCCATAATTGATCCACTTCATGCAGACCGCATAAAACTAGGTACAATACCGCCTCCTTGCGCTGCGCCCGTAGTTCAATGGATAGAATGAGAGTTTCCGAAGCTCTTGATACAGGTTCGATTCCTGTCGGGCGCGCCAAAAAATCAAAGACTTAGGCGTTGTGCGTGACCGCAGCGTGACCAAAACGCCTAAGTGAGTTCCCTCTAGTCGGCCTGTCTCGACTCTGCAGGCTGGTGCTGGGCGACGAGCTGGCGCATCTTGTCCTTCTCGCGTTGATTGGCCGCGCCATCGATCCATTTCGAATACACCTCGAAGAACATCTTTGCGTTCTTGTGGCCCATCTGCCTCGACAGGTAACCGGGGTTCATACCCGCGTGCAGGCCCATGGTCGCGTACGTGTGGCGCGTTTGCCTCGCGTCGCGCTCGCGGATCCCAAGTTCCTTCAGGGCCTGGTGCCAGATTGCGAGAGGCGCTGCAGTATCGGTTAGCCGATCGCCAGTCACGGGGTTCAGAAATACCATTTCTCCGCGGTCGTAGGTTATGCGTTTCTGCCGCTGCAGGGCCTCAAGCGCAAGTTCTTGAAGGTCGACATCCCTGACCACCATCGTCTTCGTGCCTTTGTCTACGCGACGCACCCTTGCGCTATCGATTCGGACCTGCTCCCGCCGAAAATCGACCCGGTTCCAGCGAAGGGCTATCGCCTCAGATGGACGCAGGCCAGCAAAGAAGGCGACGGCGAAGTAGTTCCACCAACCCTCGGCGAAATGGTCTCGGAGGTGGTCCAGCACTAACAGCACTTCGTTGATTTCAAGCGGATCCGGTGGCGGCTTTTGCCCTTTCCGGCTGTCAATTTCCAACGTGATATTCGTGGGTACCCTGCCGGTCTTCGTTGCCATCGCCCAAATTCCACGTAGAGGCGTCATGGCATTGTTGAACGTCTTGGCCGCGAGCGGCGGAAGCTCCGAGATTTCAAGCAGCAGGTCTTCGTAGGTGATATCCGCGATTTCCCGCTCACCGAGAGTTGGGCGCCAATAGTTGTTCAGCGTGTTCTCGTATTCATCCAGGGTTGTGGCGGCGACTTGTGGCTTGACGACCAGGAGCCAGCGATCTGCCGCGGCGTCGAACGTCATGGGTCCTGCCGACTCTGTCGCATTGACCGCTCGGGGCGAATCCGGAAAGTACCGGGAGAAGTCCGCCCAGGTGAACTTGTCGAGGCGGATCGAATGCAGAATTTCGTCGCGCAACCGCGCGGCGACGCGTTGATTGGCGATGGTCGGGCGGAGATTTACGCGCTCGCGATAGCGCTTTCCGTTCCAGCGGAAATCGACGAGGATCGACGTCGTCCGCGGGTAGACCCCTTCGAGGTGCTCTTTGATACCCATTCGTCGTAGGCTTCCAAATTGATGTGTTGTCGGTTGTCCTGGGACCACTTCCAGTGTGTGCCTTCGATGAGATGGCCGTTGCGGATCAAGTGTCGGAATGAGTCGAGGGAGCGGCCCGTAACTTCGCAAGCCTTTTCCATCAAAACCCAGTTCACAGGGCGGTAGTTGAGGACCATGATTGCCTTTCATGAGGTGCGACTCCATCGGGGCGCAATGGAGTCATTGGGGGCATGAGCCACCGAGTTCGGAACATGCGTCTGTCTAGGAACGCCGGCCGCTCCGGGCGGCGTCAAGGCGCTGGTGGTTTGGCAGACTGGCTCCGCCTACCACAGGATCATCTGCCCGAACACTGAGGCGCCCGCAGCTATTACCGCCCCGAAGAAGTACGCCATTTGCTGGTCCGGATCTTCCTGCATCAGGCCAAGCACAAAAGCCAAGAGCACCGTAAAAGTGGCCAAGCAGAACAGCAGGGCGGCCATATTCATTTGGATTCACTCCATTGCGCCCGATCGGCCACGGCCACTGGGCGGGTCGGTGATCTAGTGGGAAAGCCAGGCACAGGGTCACCGGTCGCGGCGTTCCATGACCACCAGCCGTCTTTGCCGTACGTGTCGTCGTAGTAAGCGGCCTTTTCGGCTTTCCGAGCTCGGTATTCGGCGGTGGCCATACCCCAGACCTCTAGCGGCATGGGGCTCTCCGTGTCCTTGAGCCAAAAGTCCGGAAAGGTCGCGTCTTCGCCAGCGTCAAAGCGAAGAGGCTTTTCGAATCGGCGCTTTGTCGCAACCAGTTGGTCGGCAATCAACGCCTCGTACCCGGAGTCCACCGGGATCCACTCGCGAGTTACATGCATCAGCGCCGCGTCGACGACTTGAGCGCGAACCGTGCCGCCAGAGGACTTCGGTGGGTCTGTCTGAACAATTGCCACAACAGGGTTGCCTGCACGCCAGGCATCCAACTCCCTACCGAAGCTGCGCTCGAGCGCGTGCCAGATGCCCTCGTCGAGCGCCAGGTGCGGGATTCCATGAAATGCTGAAACGGGCATCAAGCTTGCCCCGTCCATGCCATCCTGGTGTTGCGCCAACGGGGCAACCACGACCAGGCGCCGGCGGTGGCTCACTGCATCCAGGGTTTTCGCCCTGTTGTAGCTGGCCTGCTGGCCTGCGCTGGTGGGCGTGGCGACAATCAAATTCTGTGCAAGCCGCACTCGGCCGGCATACGTTGTCGCGGCAACACGCATGACATGATGGTGCACGACACCCACATTGCGCTTGCCTTCCATGCCAGGTGACCAGGTGTTCAGCGCCGCTTGCGTCCAAAGAAAGTGGAGCAGACCTTTTAAAGTCATGCTGGCCTGGCTGGAGCGCGACCGTGATGGTGGAGCCTTGGCATTACCTGGTGATGTCGTGTCAGCACCTTCGGGCGCCGCCGTAGGCCGTTGTTGTAGGCCGACCTTCAGTTTGATCTTCGTCGCACCGTCGTCCAGCTCCTGCACGACACCGCGCCGATATGAGCCCAGGCCCGACATTGCGGGGTCTGCAGCGTAGTAAAGGCAGTCTTCGCTATGTTCGGTGCCCGTTTCCGGGAACCGCGCTAAGTGGAAACGATCGGAGCTTGACCGGCTGTGAATCGACAGGCGTTTATCGCCGGATCCAGGGCAAAGGCAGCGTACTTCGGCCTTACCATGGGAAAGGAGCAATACTCGCTTCCATGAGTCGGCGTATTGCTCTTCAGTCTGGAATTGTGGCGAGTAGGAGCGGGGTGCGCTGCCCACCCGGATCTCGACAGGATAGAGCCTTCTGTCCATGTGGGGTTCCTCCGTTGGAGCGGGCTGGTTAGCCGCCCGGTATGGACCGATAGGTGCGGGTCCTTCGAATATCCATCCATCTCAGCCGAATTGCGACACTCGCTCCGACGGCGCCAGCGTAAAGCGCAGTGACGATTGAGCAAGCCCAAAAAAGCGGAGCCTGCGGATCAACCACGAGCAGCATGGCGTAGAGCTTGACAATGAACGTCAGGATCAGACTGCCATCAGACCTGGCGCCCATGGCGGCAGCCGTAGTCATCAAGGCCCAAAAAGCGCAGAAGGTCGAGGACGTCCACCAGGCGGCCCCAACTAGACAGCGCACTGTTGTTTTGGTCAACCCGTCGTGGCTATTGCATTCAAGCCACATATCGGTCAGGACACGATTACGTTTGGCAGTGGACACTTTCATTGACTGGCTCCAAGACGGCGCTTCATGGAGCGTCATCCACATGGGAGTATGGTTTCCGGATATGGGACGGGTACTAACGCGCCGAAGTCGTCCATGACCGACACCGCTAAGTTCTTCATCCGAATCGGAGCACTCGCCCCGGGCCGTGTTTAGCCGCTAAACAGGGCTTCACAAGAATGCCGATTCGGATGTCGCATGCGAGATACCACGACGCATGCGAATTCCTGCCGACTTGCACGGCGCAAAAGGGTTGGGCCCTTTCGGTGTTCGCCCTATCCGTTACTCGCCACGGAAGGCATGCAGATACTCTTTGGGCGCTCGGGCTGGGCTCCTCCGGCAGCGCTAGCCACTCGGAGTGCTTCACTCGACGTCAGGGGGCACTTCGTGCCTCTGCCTCGACGTCTCCGAGATTGATGTGGACGCTGACTTTTGCACCGGCGCCTACCCTGTTTTTGTTGTTTTCGCTTCCCCGATAGACCAGCGGACTTCACGGGTCGCCAGCTGACACATCAATTCTTGCCGCTTGTTTTTGTCCCCAGGGCCTTTCATTCCTCACGGCAAGCTCCCCTTGGCGTCGCTTCACAGCGAGCGCAGGACGGTCAAACATTTCGGATTGTGAAAGAACAAGACGGGTTTTTTCCCGGTGAGCAAAAATATAACGGAAGTCATAAAATAACGCAATACTGTGGTTATAAAAATAGGAATATTTAGTTGCGCAAATCTCATTTGCTTACCTTGAGGGCAAATCTATACAACGTGGGTACTACCGCTAGGTTTGCTCGAGCTGGCGAGCGCTTCGGGAGGGGATTCGCGGGCAGTCCTTGCAGATGGCAGGGACGCACCGAGGCCTTGCGCCTACGCGG
This sequence comes from Achromobacter sp. 2789STDY5608621, assembly GCF_001299375.1. Lineage (NCBI taxonomy): Bacteria > Pseudomonadati > Pseudomonadota > Betaproteobacteria > Burkholderiales > Alcaligenaceae > Achromobacter > Achromobacter sp. 2789STDY5608621. The sequence goes on from NZ_CYTU01000042.1 coordinate 28,517, forward strand.
TTCTTTTGGTTTCGATGGCGCCCGCGATGAAGTCTGCAAGCCGGACATCCAGTTCGTGACGCTTGGCGGCAGAAAGGGACTCGAAGTCATGCAGACGGGCAATCTTGAACGGCCAGTACCCAGAAGTCGGCGTGTTCTCTGCCTCTTCCCCGTAAACAAGCCAGTTGGTATCCACCCCAAGAGCCTTGGCGATGTCGGTGATATGGCGCGTGGCTCCGCCGCGCTCGATTTTGGCGATCGCTGCTTGTGTGAGGTTGGCCAGGTCCGCGAGCTGTTCTTGGGTGAGCTTTAGCTCTTTGCGGCGTTGCTTGATCCTGGCGCCAATCGCCGTCTGATTCATGCGCGGAGCGTATTCTTGTAGTTGTGACGCGTCAAAAACCGCAGTAATAAATTTCCGTTGGACTAAAAATAACCGTAGTTATAAAATGAACTCTATGACTGATCATTCAGACGACCTAGGACCTTCCCAGCCTGCTCTGAAGAAGGCAATTGCACTGGCTGGAGGGACGCAGGAGGCGCTCGCCCGAATCTTGGGAGTGACTCAGCCGGCCGTCAACAAAATGCTCAAGAGCAAGGCCCCTTTGGGGTCGACTCACTGTGTGCGGATTTTCAAAACCCTTGGCATCCCGCGGGAAGAGCTAAGGCCCACCGACTACTGGGAGGTTTGGCCCGACCTGCAGCGGCCATCCCCACCCACTACCCACGAACCCTGACTGCGTTTAGCGGCTAAACGAGGAAATATCGCCCAGCCGCCAGACCTTATCCTCTCGAGAGGCAATGATGAAGACTGTTGTGATAGCGAACGGCAAAGGCGGAGTTGGGAAGACCGCCGACGCTGCCCACATCGCATTCCATGCGGCCGAAGCGGGCTACAAAACCCTGGTGATCGACCTCGATACCGGCAACCTCTCCAAGACGATGCGCCAGCACCGGCTGGAAGTGCCGGCGAGCGCATTGTTCCTAGATCAGCCGCCCGCCATACCGTCGATCCCCGGGGCCATAAGCTTGGTGCATGCGGACCGCCTGCTCGCAAATGTCATCTACATGCCCGCGGAGAAGGCCTTCAAGAATTACCCGGCAAACCTGCAGGAATTCGAAGCCCATGGATTTGACCTTTGCGTCGTCGACACGCCGGCGAACATCGGCATTGCAACAATCACCGCGCTGAATTCCGCTGACGCGGTCATCAGCCCGGTGGAAATGGAGGACTACAGCATCGAGGGCATCAAGGACATGATGCGCGTAATCGTGGGAGCCAAGCAGAGGAATCCAAGGCTGCAATTTCTCGGCATCGTGCCGAACCGCGTCGACCGTCGCAACCCTCGCCAAGTCAAGCACCTGGAAGAAGTCCAGGCCGCTCATGCCAAGCTGCTCGCGCCCGTCGTCGTTGGCCTGCGCGCCAGCGTGGCGGAAGCTCTCGCTGCTGGCGAACCAGTCTGGAAAAGCAAGAAGACGACCGCACGTGCGGCTGGCGCCGAAATGCATGCGTTGGGTCAGCACGTACTGCAAATGATGGGGATCGCCAAATGAACTCTGCATCGCACACTACGCCGGGAGGCCTAGATCTGGATGGCCTGGGCGACCTTGCATCGCTGCTGGATGGCCCAAAGCAGGCAGAGGGCTACAAGATGTATGACGTCGCCCGAATTCACCCGGACAAGAACAACAAACGACGTGATGGCAACCAAGGGCTGACGAAGGAAAGCATCGGTGAAATGGCCGCCTCCATTCAGGAACGCCAGCGCCAGGGGAAGAGGGGGGTGATGGTCCCCATCTCGTTGCGACCGCACCCCACTATTCCCGGCGACTTCATCATCAACCACGGTCACCGTCGCTATCTGGGAACGATCGAGGCGGGCCTCCAGCAGATCCCCGGGCACGAAGATCATGATTTCGATGACTTCGACCAAGTGATCGAGAACCTCCAACGCGAAAAGCTCAACGGCCGAGAACTGGCGGATTTCATCGGCGGGAAACTCGCGGAAGGAATGACGCAAGCCGACATTGCCCGTAAATTGGGCAAATCTAAGGCGTGGGTCAGCATGCACGTGTCGATGCTTAGCCTTCCCGAACCTGTTGCCGATGCAGTTGCGAACGGGCAGCTGACTGACGTCACGTTGGCAAAAGAACTGGCCGTTGCTCATCGCGAAGATCCGAAGGCTGTTGAGGGCCTACTGCAATCTCCGGAAAGAAAGCCCACGCGGGCAGAAGTTAAGGCGATCAGAAAGTCGGCGAAGGCACAAGGCAAGGAACAACCCGATAGCGGACATCAGGGTGCTGCGGAGGTAACTCCGAGCGCTGAGGACGCAATCCGGATAGTCCGACAAGCTTCTACGCACGTGATCCTCAACGACGATGCCGGTACGTCGCGACAAGCTTCTGAAAACCCGCCCAGCGTACAGGCGGCCTTTGCCAAGATGCGCGAGGAACGGTCTCGTGAACTCGCCGAGCGACCGGCGCGGATGGAAGCCGGAGAAGCCGCGCTAAAGCGGCTACTGCCGATCGCGCAGAGGGATACAGGCCAGTCGCAGGTGATAGCCCGGTTCCTGTTGAATCTCTACAACGGAAACAGATTCCCATTCGACAACACCGATCTGCGTCGATTGGACAACGAACTGGTCGAAGACTGCATTGCGGTGCTGCGAATGGATGCTCGCCCGCAGCAGGAAGTTCACCGCTATTTCGAGCACGGGTCGAAGATCTGGGAGACGCTGGCGAAGGACTGGGGGTTCAGGGATTTCTACGGAGAAGACTCCTGGCGGACCACGAATGCCAACGTTTAGCGGCTAAACAACACAACCCATGGAGCTACGGATGGACATTGCACTCAAGAACATCGATGCGCAGATCAAGAGCCTGCAGCAGGAGCAGGAACGACTGATGGCGACACTTCGGCGCACGGAAGAAGTAAGGAAGATCATCGTGCTGATGCGAGACACCGCCATTACACCTCAAGAAGTTGCCGAGGCGTTTGGCGCCCGCCGCTCCGCGAAGCCTAAAGCGAGAAATCCCAACAAGGGGCGTGCCCGGGGACCCGTTGCCGCCAAGTACCGCCACCCAACCACGGGAGAAACCTGGTCGGGCAGAGGGCGGACGCCGCGGTGGCTGGTCGCGGAGGAGGGCGCTGGAAGGAGCCGCGAAGAGTATCGCCTTCAACCCCACCAGTAGGGCGCGGTACGCGGTGGTGAGAGATCTGGGGAGAACCGCGACATAGCGAATTGGCCAGGTTGGCCTGACTCCCTCCGCCGTGGCAGCGAAGAGATAGCCACCGGCAATTCGAAGCAGTATCGTCCCCGGCGCATTAAAATAGAGTCTTACGGAGGTAACCATGCAAAACCAAGCCACCTTGCGAGATCTTCAGCGCGGCCTGGACAACGCTGTGGCGAATCAACGATTGGAAGGCCTAGAACCTGATGCCACGACCGTTGCGGAACTGCACCGCGTCGTGATGGGGGAACTGACAATCGCCGAAGTGCTCCAGAGCGTGCGGGCGCGGATCTCTGCTGGCGAATTTCGCCAAGAGCCGGCCGAGGGATTCGGAGTTTCCCCGGGTTGCTAGAGCTATTAGGCCATCTACACCTGCATGAGTCCCACGCGCTATGACAAAGACATTAACAGCAGACGATCTCTTCCCTAAGCAGCGCACGAAGCGCACATTCGCTCTGACCCCGTATGTCAGCGATCACGCGGCGAATGTTGCGCATATGGCGCAGATTGGCGGTGGTAAGCGCGAACCTATACCGTTCAGGTCGTGGCTTGCGAGCCAGCTTCCGCACGGGTCTCATAGCCAGACGGGCGTCCGCTGGTGGTGGCGTCGCCAGCAACTGATACAGTGCCTGAACGCTGGTGACCTCGTTGTTTTGATAGGCCCCACCCGTTCGGGCAAAACACGCCTACTGTCCTCATTGCGTAGGCGCGGTGTCGCGGCATTGGATGATACGGTTCTGATCGATCGAGAGTCGGTCTTGCGGACCATCGACGGCCTAACGACAGACAAGCGTGGATGCGCCCTCGCTTTTCAAAGCGTCGACGATTTCCGCCAATTCGAGATATCGGCCCATATAGCGCAGCACCGAGTGCGTTTCTTGCACTTCCCCGAGCGATAGCGGGCCTGTCGGGGAGACGCCCGGCATGGCACGTTTGGCGGATTGATGATCCGTTGGTGGCATTCGCACGGCCTATCCCTGTCCTCAAAGCCGAAACCACGGACCCGTGGATATGTGGATGATCGCTGCGCGACCGCCCAGCTCGCTGCGCTCGGCCCATGGACAACCCTGCTGGACAAACGGTGGACAGGCTGCGCCTGACCACGCGCTTGCCCACAGGGTATGCCCACAGGCTCCTGGGCTTCACCCACATACCCACCGGCCCCCATCACGTCCCAGTTTGAAATACTGACTTCAAAACAGCGGCGATGCTGATGCGCCGTCTAAGCGGGTGAGAGCCACGAGAACACCATCCAAAGCAACAAGGGGATCGAGCCAAGGAATGCAATGCACGGTGCCTTGCCGCGAAGTCGAAGCAACACCTGGTGGCAGGCCCAAAGCACAGGGGAACGCTCTGCGCTCTTGATCTGCTTCTTCAAACGCACAATGTGCTGGCTGCGTTGTGAATCCTTTCGCTTCAATGCGGCAATGTCGTTACGCAGGTCTCGGATGTATCCAGGGACGTCGCGGACTTCTATATTCTGCTTCCACGTGTCACGAGGAATCAACTCTCGGGCCAGCATGGGAAGCGAATGCCCTTCTGCTTTGAGATCGTCGGCGTAGATCATCTTTAGGCCAAAATTCTCATAAAGCAGATTGCGTCGAAGCTTGTTCTCTATTCCTTCGCCATCCTGCCCGTCAACTTTGTCCAAATAATCGTCGACGGAAGAAACCGACACCGCCCTAACAACGGCGGTCGGCCACTGTTGTGCCCATCGGACTACTTCGTTCATCAGATGAGTACCGATCCGCTTGCTTCGAAGCCGTCGGTCCCTGATCATCAGGGAGCCGCCGGTTATCGAGATCTTCGCATCGTGACCGCCAGGGCCAGAAGAATAATTGCCGTTGAAAGACTCGTGGTCTCCGAACCCCGATTCTTCGGACAGACGCAAAGGCTTAAATGAGAGCCTAATGCTCGCAGTGATGGTGCTGCCGTCCTGGCGATCTAATCGGGTTTCGGACCTTTCGACGAGGATCCATTGGACCGGTTCTCCATTCGGCAGATGCCTTTCTCTGACTGCAAGCAAGTAGATTCTTGGAAGTGAATCGGCAGGGGCGGTCCACTCTTTGTAGAACGAAGGCACCATGGCTTGGGCTGAGATCCCTACAGGGCTTGGTTGGTAGATGCGGCTCAGTCTCGCCGCGGGCGGCACGGCAAGCAGTATCCAGGGGAGTACGACCTGAAGAAGATGCCGGATACATATCGAAGATGCTAGCTTAGGACAGGGGAAACGACGCGTTTAGCGGCTAAACATGTGCGCACAAACGGGATGTGCGGAACTCTACTGACCTACTCGCCTCGATGTGTAATGGCGTCCATCATCGTCTGCCGTTCAATCTCTTCTCGCACACCAGGATCTTCAAGCATGCGCTGCGCCAGTCGCCGCAAGTAAATCCGCGTCTGCAATGGTGTCTTCGGCTCCTGGGCCATGGCCAGCAACGCATGACGCAGGCGGCAATTGAAATCTCGTTCTCGCCCAATTTCCCAGGCCAACTTGGCGATGGAGGCACGAACGTCGTCCCAACTTTCGCCAGGGAAGTCGTACAGCCGCCGGATATCGGCACCGCTGAGTGGAGCGCGGAACCTGTTCCGCGGCGCATCCACATATCCGGGCACCTCGCGAGAGGCATTGACGTGCCAATCTTCGCAGGTCCAGATATCGCGATCCGCGCCGGCGGCGAACGACCAGCGCTTGCACCCCGTTTCGGGCGCATCATGGGTCGGGCTCAACCTCGGGTGGCCGCAGTTCGCCTTGGTCCCAATCAGGCCACGGAAGTGCGCACAACAGAAGCAGGTGTGGTTGGCGGAATTGGCGCCGGTAGGGGCTGGCATATCAAATACTGTACAAATATACAGTATTTGTACGACGGCCACTTTGAGAAGTCAAACGGCCAGACTCGGTTTCAGGCGGCCAGGCGGTGCTCGTAGTAAGGACGAGGGCGGTCATCCAGGATCTCGTAGCAGGCGGCCAGGTCGCGGTGATCAGGATTCAGCCACGCATCGATGTTCTCGGGCTTGATCTGAACGATGCAACGGTCATGGCCAGCTGCAGCGACCTCAGGAGGCGGCTCATCGGTGATCGCAGCAAACGACAGAAGGCGCCCTTCAGGGCCAGTCCATTCAGCCCACAGGCATGCAATGACCATCTCCTGCGCTGGTTCGGGGGAGAACTCCACTATCACGCTTTCTTCCTTTTCATCTGGCCCGAGTTCGCGCTGTTCCACTGCATGCCTGGCCACATGTTCATAGAACTTTCGAACGATCATGATCGCGTGGGTATGCCCGAACGTATTGCCCCAGTACCGCTCGAGGCTGTCCCGCCTCGCGTTGTAGGTGCCCGGGAACCGCACGTCGTAGCTCGCAGGTTTGCCCGCGAGCCTGCACTGATAGCGCATCGGCCGAATGAGGCGATCCTGGCCATGACCCGTGATCACGGGTGCATAGGACCCCGGAAAAATTCGGCTGTCGGATGGCAGGAGCGTGTCGCTCCGCAACCGGGACAGCTTGGCCAGAGCGCGATCGACCTTGCTTGAGGCTACACGCACGTCGTTCTGAGCCTTCTTGGTCACTTTGTTCTGCAGGCTTCGTTCCGCATTGACCAGGCGCGTGCGTTGAGTGAAGACCACCTCCTCGAGCTGGCTCGCTTCCTGCTTATCCCACCGGTCGACAGCACCCGCAATCACGGCTGCAGGTCCACCATCCGTTGCACTGAATGACCGATCCATCGCCCGGGGCGTCAAGGGCCGGGCGCCGTTGGGTTGATACAGGTACAGATTGACGAATTCATCGAAGTCGACAGCGGCGCGATAGTGGCGCCCGAGCTTCTTGTAGGCAGCTTCGACTTGCGCGGAATAGCACATAGTGGCCTCGCTTCTGAAGGACGGGATCCCATTAGATTGGGACGCTTGTATCCCCACGATAGCCTGATCAGGGCCTCGGCGTCTTCATCCGGGCGATGCAAAGCGAGCGGGCTCACGCCCGAGGGGGGTTGAAGCGCGGCCCCGCTGGGTCCGCGAAGATCTGGATCTGCTCGGTAAAGGTCCGCTCAACGTAATCCAGCTCACCCGGCTTCTGAACGATTCCACCGCACATCGATCATCTCTGTGATTGCAGATGCCCCGCCGGCAGTAGAGGCGCGCACGTACCGCGCTGCAGGTGGCCACCAGCGGGGGAGAGGGCGGTCTTGCGTCTTTGGCGATTTTGACACGCTGTTCTCGCCGTCAAGTGCTGCGCAACGCCGGCGGCGCCGGCGCTGCTTGCGGCCAGGGCCGGCAGGCCACTTGACAGCTCCGCTGCAGCGTATCCCAGGATCGCCGGGCAATCCCGCCCGGCACTGGAGATCCAGCAATGCAGTATTCCATCGCCTTCAACACCATCGACCACGTCGCGGGAGCACTCTTCGTGCAAGATTCCACCGGCGCCGTGCGGCCGGCCGCGCCAAAAGAAATCCTCGCCGCGGCACGCGAGGTCGTTCTGCTGGAGATCCAGCGAGGCCAACTCATGGACTCGCCAAAGCTCGTGCGCGAGTTCCTGCAGCTGCGGTTGAACCACAGCCTGGAGCACGAAGTGTTCGCCGTCATGTACCTGAACCCACACGCCGAGCTGATCGCATATGAAGAGCCGTTCCGCGGCACGTTGAGCAGCGCGCCTGTGTACCCGCGCGAGATCGTCAAAGCTGCGCTGGCGCAAAACGCGGCGAGCGTGATCTTGGCGCACAACCATCCGAGCGGCCATGCCGAGCCGAGCGCGGCCGACATCAAAATAACGCGTCAGCTCAAAGATGCGCTCGCGTTGGTCGACATCAACGTCCTCGATCACCTGATCGTGGGCGGCGGCAAGATCGTCTCGTTCGTAGAGAAGGGGATCATGCCCTGACCTGCAGCGCCTGGCCTGGCGCTGGTGTCAGGCCTTGGGCGCATCTTTGCCCTGCGCGCGCCGGGCTCAAGGGGCTTTCGCGGCATATAGCCGCTCGCTGCGCTCGCTATATATTCCACGACCCCTTGCCCCCGGCGCTTGTTCCGCAGGGCGCCAGTGCTCCCGTCCCGCCACCCGGCCGGGCCCTACTTCTGAGGAGCACGATATGACCCAAGCCACTCTATCCGTCGCACGCCTGGTGCCCGATGGCGATCGCACCGACTTTCTGCCCAGGGCGTTCGGGCGCCGCCTGATGCTGCGCGGCGAAATCAGTGTCTACAACTGGCTCGACCGTCTTTCGAAAGATTATGCGGGCGGCTACTGGCACTACTACGAAATTCCGAACGGCTTTTACATGGCGCCGGCCGACTACAAAACGCTTCGCATCGAATGGCCGATGAACCGGTGCGATCGCATGATGTCGGCGGACGCCGCCGGCATCGTGGCCACGCTCTTCACCCTCTGCGAATTGTGCGGTCAGTATCCCAGGGTCGACTTGATTGAGAAGTACCACGCGCTGCGCGACTTCGCCGGCGAACACGCCGAGGCAAACGCCATCTTCGCGGCGATCGATTGACGCTATCCCGGCCCGCTTCGGCGGGCCATTTTTCTTCTACGCGCCTTCGGATCATCGTGCTTCAGCCCCTGCTAAGTGGCGCTGCAGGGGGACGGCTGTGCTTTGAAATTGGACCGTTGAAAGCCATACGGGGTGGCGGGTCTGCTGTCCCGGTCATGATGCCACGCCGTTCTCGCGTTCAAGTGCGGCGCGGTGCCGGCTTTGCCGGCACCGCTTGCGGCCGCGGCCGTCTTCGACACTTGAGCGCTGCGCTGCGCCGTGCCTCTCAAGTTCCGGGCATTCCCGCCCTGGCAACCGGAGAGATCAAATGGCCAAAACCTCAAATGCACAACAGCGTCGGTTTCTGAACAACGCCGACGCCCACCAGAAGGAGATCGTCGGCTTGCTGCGCCAAGTAGCACACACGCGGGGGATCGACCGTGTCTGGAGCGATTGGGTGGAGATCTGCGCGATCGCATTGGCCCGTGCAGATCTCGCGCAACAGGAGGTGCGCGAGCAACGCTACCTGCAGGTGATCGCCCAGTACGAGCGGGCCGAACTCGACAAGCTCGTGCAGGCCTTCGCGCACTTGGTTATGTCGTACGAACTGCGCGTTGAGGCGGCAGACTTCGGCGACGTCCTGGGGAGCACCTTCATGATGCTGGATATGGGCAACGCGGGCGCCGGTCAATTTTTCACGCCGTACGAGGTGTCGCGCCTGATGGGAGGCATGATGATGGGCGACGGCCAGGCGCTGGCCGACAAGGCAGATGCTCACGGATTCATCCGTGTGCTGGAGCCGGCCTGCGGCGCCGGCGGCATGTTGATCGCGGCAGCGCATGCGCTGCATGACGCCGGCCTGAATTACCAGCTGTGCATGCACGCGACGGCGATCGACATCGATCAGCGCTGCGTGCATATGACGTTTATCCAACTCGCTCTGCTGCACGTGCCGGCCCTGGTCATTCACGGCAACGGCCTGACGGGGGAATGCCGCGAGCAGTGGTTAACGCCGGCTCATATCCTGGGTGGCTGGAATGCGCGGCTTCGGCGCCGTGAGGCGGAAGAGGGCGTTCGACCCCGCCTTCAAGACTCGGTGGCCACGGCACAGTCGGACGCCTTCCGGGATACCGCTGACGATGACCGATCCGAGATCGAGCAGCCGTTGCAGGGGATTTCGAAGGCAGTCCGCCAAGCTGCTGCAGCTGGCCAGATGTCGCTCTTCTAGGGAGACTGCAATTGGCCCCCGCGGGGCCTGGCGCGCCGGCGGCGCGCCATCTTCTTCCCACGGGGGCCATCAAGCACTGCACGGTGCACACAGTCGCATCCCCCTCCCGCACGGACGATCGGGCCGCGGCACGCGGCTTTGTAGCCGCGGCCCATCTTCAAGGGCTTTCGCGGCATAAACCGCTCGCTATGCTCGCTATTTATTCCACGTCCCTTGACCGCGCTCTCATGGGCTGCGCCCGCATGCCCCGTGCAGTGCAATGCAGATCGGCTGACATTGCTGCACGCAAGGAGCCAACCATGAGCCGTGTTGTCCTGGGCGATTGCCTGTCCATTCTCCCCACTTTGCCGGATCGCTGCGTCGACCTGGTGCTGACCGATCCGCCGTACCTCGTCAACTACGTGGACCGCTCCGGCCGGAGCATTGCGAACGATCGTACTGACGAGTGGCTGGCGCCGGCATTCGCGCAGATGTTTCGCGTCCTTCGCGATGATGCCTTCTGCATTTCGTTCTACGGCTGGAACCGTGTTGATCGCTTCTTCGCCGCCTGGCGCGCCGCCGGCTTTCGCGTCGTCGGTCACCTCGTCTTCGCAAAGCAGTACCAGTCCAAGGCGCGTTTCCTGGCGTACCAACATGAGTCCGCCTACCTGCTGGCCAAGGGCCAGCCGGCGCTGCCAACCGAGCCCTTGCCGGACGTCATGCCTTGGCAGTACAGCGGCAACCGCCACCATCCGACGCAAAAGCCCGTCGGATGCCTGGCGCCGCTGATTGAGTCTTTCAGCCGGCCGCGAGACATTGTGCTGGATCCCTTTGCTGGCTCCGGTTCGACGTGCGTGGCTGCCCGCCAGGTCGGCCGGCGGTTCTACGGGATCGAAATGGACCCCAAATATCACGCGGCCGCGGTGGAGCGTCTACATCTGGCCAAGCAAGAGAGGATCGCAGCATGAGCCACAAGAGCATCGATTTGGAGGGGTTGTCTTCTTACCTGCGGGGGTACGGGCGTACGAACCGCGATGGTTTGGTGACCATTACCGAATATCGCGGATGGCCGGCACTTGCCCGCAGGGAGGTGGACCGACGTATGGAGAAGGTACTGGAATCACTTCCGCATCTCGAAGTGGTCGCCATAGCGAATGGCGAAATTCATCTCAACGACTTAGCCCGCGACATTCTGGCCCATCTGGAAATGGACTAAACCATGGCAAAACCGACACTTTCCGAAGCTGCGCAGCAGGAACTACTGCGTATTGCACGCGAGCATCTATTTTTGGAGACGCTCGAGACCCGAAAAAGTGGCCTGGATTTTCGGGAGCAAGCGGTCTGGTGCATTAGGGATGCCCTGGAGGCTGCCTACCTGGCCGGGATGGTGGATCACTACCGGAAGAGACGCTAGGGCGTGTCCCTACGCCTGGCGGCTACGGGCCGGGCTCTCGTGCTACGCATCGAGCCTGGCCAACCCCCGGCCAGTCTCGACCCTTCGGGCTCCATCCTTCCCTCCCTCCGGTCGGCTCACGCCTCCGCGCCTGGCGGCGCTGCGCGCGGCCTTCGGCCGAATTTGAGCCCTACGGGCTTGGGGCGCTCGCCGCGCGGCCGACTCGGGATCGCTATCGAGCAGGCGCAATGCCTGTCCTGTTAGTCCGCCGCCCTAAACCGCCGACTGTATCACTGCGTTCCTCGTTCCAAGGGTTCGCTTCGCCGGGTGCTCTCCCGTTCGGTGCTCGGCCTTCGGCCTGCGCTCCGCATGCGGCATCCGCGCCCGCCCTTTCCAGTCGTCTCTCCGTGACCCAGCACGGCAAGGGCGACGAACTAACAGGACGGGCGGCAAACAACGCGCAGCCGCCGAACTGCGAAACCCGATTCGAAAACCTACGCAGGGGCTCGGAATCTTCAGTCCAGGTCAGCACTTCAAACCAAACGATTGCACAGGAAACGCCATGGCTAACACCGTACAGATCGCCAACGACTCCAAGCCGGTTGCAGTTTTTCTTCGCGGCCTGACGGCCCGCCTTGAATGGGCAAAAACAGGTCGTGAAGACGACCCGATTTTCGCCATGCAGGTCGCAGAGGGCGACGGCTACCACGACTTTCAAGCCGGACGTGCGCGGAGTGATGTGCCGCCGCTGCTCGCGGACGTCCCGGAGTTGGCGGCTTCTTGGTCCCAGGGGTGGGACCACGCCTACACCTGGACCTTGCCCGAATCTCTCTAATGAGGAGTCCAAATGTCTACCAACGTCGTGCTCTACATCCGGCCTGCTTGCGCCGAAAGCGACCTTTCTAAAGTCGCTCTGACCGATCGTGGGATCAAGTTCACTTTGCGCAGCGCGACGGATTACGCAGCCGCCCTCTCGGCGAAAGGCTTCTCGTCCGCGCCCGTGCTGACCGTCACAGTTGAGAACGAGTTGATCGCATGGGAAGGCCATCGCCCGGAGCTGATCGAAATGCTGGCCGACTTGATGGACACCGGCCCGGTTGGTGCGCACGGCCTGCGCGACAGGGACGCGGCAGAGGACGCGGTGCTGACCCGGTTCCAAATCATGCAGGAGATTCGCGACCATCAACTGAGCGCCGAAGGCTTTTTCGCCGATCACGGAAACCACCCGCTGTATCGCGGGCGCGACCTGTTGAACTGGCTCGGCTACTAAACGAAAAGCCCCTACTCGGCTGCAACCGATAGGGGCTTGCACCTCGACCCACCCGTCAAAAGGAGAACCGTGATGAACCATGACTTTATCAGATTGGCGCATGACATGCGCCGCGCCCATCGGCTGGGCCTGAACTTTCGCATCCCCGCGATGACGATGCGTCAGCTTACCGCTCTCATCGCCGCGCTTGACGCGCCCGAAGTTCCCGCCCAAATGCACTGATCTAGATATCGACTGGACACCCAATCATGCAATTCGATTCCAATGAACTCGCCGCGATCCATGCCGCTGCCAAGCGCATCGACATTCCCCATTCGCAACTGCGTTTGAGCGAAACGTATCAAGCGCGTGGCGCGCAGGACCGCAAACAAGACGCGGAGATTCTGCAACTGAAAGCCACCATCCGGGCGATGCGCGTTCTGCTGCAAAACCTCGTTGTTGTGGCAGCGCCAGACGGCTTCTATGAGGTGTGCGCGGGTGGGCGGCGTTGGACGGCCCTGGGCCTGTTGATCGACGACGGTGATTTTCCGGCCGATTATCCAGTCCCGTGCCTCGTTATCCCGGCCGAGTACGCGCACCACGCCAGTCTGATCGAGAACGTCGGGCGCAAGGCGATGCACCCGGCTGACGTGTACACCGCATATGCGCGCCTGCGCGACGAGAACTGGACGGTCGCGGCCATCGCCGCCGCGCACGGCGCAGCGGAATCGGCCGTCAAGAAGCTGCTAGCGCTGGGGAGCGTGTCGCCCAAGCTCATGCAGTTGTTCCGTGACGGAAAAATCAAGATGGACGAAATGCAAGCGCTGGCATCCGTCTCTGACCATGCCCGCCAGGAGGCGGCATGGAAGGCATCGGCGGGCCAATCCTGGAACCGCGATTACCACATCCGCCAGTTGCTGGCTGAAACGGAAATGCGCGGCGATTCACCCGTGGCGCGGTACGTGACGGTCGCCGCGTACGAGAAGGCGGGCGGCGAGGTTCGCCGTGACCTCTTCGAGAACGACGCCTATCTCGTCGACCCGGAGAAGGCGCGCAGCATGGCCGATGCCAAGATGCAGCGATCCAAGCTGTTCAAGGCGGTGCAAGCAGAGGGCTGGTTGTGGGTGGAATGCCGCGTGTCTTTCGAGCAAGGGGACAAAAAGCCGTTTGGCGAAATTCAGCGCGTCCACCAGGAGCCCAGCAAGGCCCAGGCCAAGCTGATCGACGGACTGAAAAAGAAGATCGATGCTGCGCGGACAAAGCTGGCTGAATTGCAAAAGGCTGAAGACCAGGACGCGGCCGGCCTGGACAAAGTTCGCGGCTCGATTCGCGGCTATGAAGGGCAGATTCGTGAAATCCGGGCCGAGCTTTACGACTATCCGGCCGACTTGAAAGCTCTGTGCGGCGCGATTGTGCACCTAGACTATCAAGGCGAATTGACCGTCACCCGTGGCCTGATCCGCCAGGACGAGCGTGACGCGGTTGCCCAGGCCATGCGCAGCGGCGACGGAGAAGGCCAGCCGACGGCGGGGGTAGACTTGCCCCCCGTCATGACCCGTCCTGTGCATTCCGAGGCCCTGACCAACCGGCTCCAATCGCAGCGCGTCATTGCCCTCCAGGCCGAAATCATGGCCCGCCCGACGCTCGCGCTCTGCCTGCTCATCGAGCAGATGTTGGGTGATTTCGACAGGACTCGCCGCAACAGCGCCGGAGACACGTTCGATCTTTCGATTCGGACTGCGCACTACGAACTGGCGAAGACGGACGAAGGCATCAAGGACAGTGCGGCCTGGTCGGCGGTCCACGCTCAGATTGATGCCGTGACGAAGCAGGTTCCAGAAGACGGCGCGGCGGTACTGCCCTGGCTGTTGAAGCAATCGCGCGCGGACCTCATCGATTTGCTGGCCGTGCTTACCAGCGTTTCGATTTACCGCCGCCAAAGCCATGCCTATGGTGAAGAACCCCGTCACCTTGACCGCTTGAGCGCAGTGATTGGCCTGGACATGGCCAAGTGGTGGAAGCCGACCACGCAATCCTACCTTGCACACGTGTCAAAGGACCGAATTGCGGCAGTGGTCACCGAGGCGCTCGATGCAGAGCAGGCGAAGCCGCTGCTTGCCATGAAGAAGGCCCAGGCGGCCGCCGCAGCCGAGCAACTGCTGGAAGGGAAGGGCTGGGTGCCTGAAATGATGCGCGCTCAACCTCTTGAGATCGAAATGCCGGTTGAACACCCGATCGGCGAGATGGAGGCGTAACCCGCGACGCCCTCCAATGCAAGGCCGTCCGAAGTCGGCCTTGCTCGCGTCGTACAGATGAATGGCGGGCAGATGGGTAGGGCTTGCCTTGCAATTAAATTGTTAGTACAATTAATTCATGCTAACCGTTATCGAAACCGACGAATTTAGTGCCTGGGCCGCGAAGGTCTGGAGCGAATCCGAGCGGGAGGCATTCGTAGATTGGATCGCCGCAAACCCGGAAGCGGGTGACGTGATTCCTGGCTCGGGAGGGTGCCGGAAGGTGCGCTGGTCTCGCGCCGGCATGGGAAAGCGTGGTGGCGCTAGGGTCATCTACTACTTGCGGTTGGCCAACGGCGAAGTGGTGCTGCTGATTGTGTACGCCAAGGCGAAGTTCGACAACATCTCGGCTGCCGTCCTGGCGAAATTGAAGGAGAAATTCGATGCCCAAGAAAATTGATCCCGAAGTGGCTGAATTCGAAGCCGCGCTCTTGCGCAGCGCTGACCAGGCTGTTGCGGGGCGGTACGCCCGTGTCCACACGCCGGAGCAAATCTCGGCGCGCCGCCGGGGCCGGCCTGTCGGAAGCACTGCGGCCGTGCGTAAATCCGCTACCACCATTCGTCTCGATGTAGAGGTCCTGGCTGCTTTCAAGGCGACTGGGCAGGGGTGGCAGACACGCATGAACAATGCCTTGAGGGACTGGCTTGAGACTCACCAGTTGACCTGACCAGCGCCGGGCTATGCCAACGCGATAAACCTGCGCCAAAGCAAATGGGCCACCTTCGGGTGGCCCATTTGCTTTGTGGAGGCAGGGGCTTTGAGCGGGGCGGCTGATCCCACCGGCTGCGCCGGCGGGGCCGTCCGTCGGACGTCGTGAGCGTCCCCCGGACGCTCACAGGCACCCTTAAGGCCCCCGCCGCCAGGGCGGCGTCGGGTCCCTTAAGGTCACCACACAGGACGCACCCTGCGGGTGCAGTTATCTCTTTGATTTGTTTTTGTTTTTCCCGCGTCGAGCTGTTTTCTTTTGTCCGACAACGAAAACGTCCCGTTGGCGAAAGCCCGCGCCGATTCGGGCCTTGGCGGATATTGTCAGCGTATACAAACGGCCGATTTTGCCGATTCCCGCGTTGAAGATGCACCGCTCGTGACGATACGTCTACGGGACGTTCCGCCTTGTCTACGCGGTGTGACTCAATGTCGCCAGGCCGTGACGTTGTGTCTACGTGACCGTGACGACTTGCCGACAATAATTGGCCCGCGCTTTGCATTTGGGGCCAATTCGCACGAGGACGCGTGTTGATGCGAAAAAAAAGCCCGTCGCATGAGCGACGGGCTGTTCGATATGCGGCCGGGGGGTAGGGCCGTGAGTCGCGTAGGACTTAGAAGATGTGGCGGATGCCCACGCCGGCGCCGACCTGGCTGGTGCGGCCGGCGATTTCGCCGGTGGCGGCGTCGCGGACCTTGTTGTAATCCACGGTGCCGTATACCTGGGTGCGCTTGGACAGCGCGTATTCGGCCACGGCCACCAGGGCGTAGCGCTTGCCCTTGTCGCCGTCTTCGACCACGTTCTTGCTCTGGTCGTAGTAGGCGGCGCCGGTGATGGCCCAGCGCGGGGTGGCCTGCCAGGTCACGCCGGCGAAGTAGCCGTTGTCCTTGCGGTCGAGCTGGGCGGTGGTGGTGCCGCCCATGACGTTATTGACCCAGCCGGTCTGGTCGCGGCCGTTGAAGTAGCCGGCGAAGACCTTGGCGCTTTCGAACTGGTACGACGCGCTGAAGTTCCACACTTGTTGGCGCAGCTCGGAATCGTTGCCCTCGTAGGTGCGCATGAAGGCGCCGCCCAGGCCGAGCTGGCCAGCGGTATAGCGCAGGCTCACGCCCATCTGTTGGCCAGCCTTGCGGTCCGACCATTTGTCGCCATTGGCCCACGACGCGATCACGTTCAAGTCGCCCAACGTGTTCGAGTAGCGGAAGGTGTTGTTGTTGCGCACGCGGCCCATGGCGGCGGGCAGCCACGAGTTCTCCGCATAGTTACCGACGGTCAGCGGATCGAAGTAGTCCGCCATCAGGTCCTGGATCACCGTGTTCTGCAGACCCAGCGTCAGCGCGCCGATGCTGCCGCCGTCCAGGCCGACGTAGGCCAGGCGGTTGAAGGTCTTGCCCGAGCTGGACGAGTTGCCGTTCTGCACGTTGAAGCCTTGCTCCAAGCGGAAGAAGGCGCGGTTGCCGTCGCCCAGGTCTTCCGAGCCGCGCAGGCCCCAGCGGCTGTTGGAGATGGCGCCGTTTTCCATCGACAGGCGGCTGCCGTCCTCGCCTACCTGGCCTGAGCTGGTATTAACGTAGCGCATGCTGACGTCGGCGATGCCATACAGGGTAACGCTGGTTTCAGCGGAGGCGGTGCCGGCGACGAGGCCCAGGCTGATGAATGCAACTGATAGAGCGGTACGTTTCACGAGTGCTTCTCCGGTTTTATAGATTTTCGATTGAAGGGGTCCGCCGCCAATAGCTCCAATGAACGGGACTTGTGATCTCATTATTGTTGGCAGGGGGTGAACGTTTTTAAGCGGGGAGTGTGGATAGGACAATTGACATAAGCCCTATAGTTGCGCTTGTACAACGCTGATACCCGGTGGCCGTAATGGCCCTGGTGCGATTACGCCGCCGGATAATTGCCTTGGTCAGCGGGAAGTCGGCCGCCTCGCGCGGAATTTGTATTGTGTATCTTGTATGGGCTTGGGCGAGTGTTGTTTTACAGCCGGCAATTTGATAACCTCCCGCAATCACGATTGTCTTGGCTTCTCCTAAGGACTTAAGTTCGATCGCGATACGAGCCTCTGACTGGTGGGTCCAGTCAGAGGCTCACCCATTTTGACGGGCGGATATTGGACGGCATCGGTCGCGAGCCAGCGTTTAGTTTTCTTTTTCCATTGGCCGCACGTTTTCTTTGTGCCGCCATGGGCGGCTCGTCTCCATCCCAATATCGAGCGCCGCCGTCTTCTCTTCGAGACGGTTGACTGCGCGACCGAGTTTCCCAGCGTTATCGGTGTAAATGTCGGCTTGATGACGGGCCCGAGAAATGGCAACGTAGTACACGTCCCGTTGTGTTGTCCGGCTGTAGCTCTCAGCGTTGATGAGCACTCGATTGCACGTCAACCCTTGCGCACTATGGCTTGTTGTCGCATAGGCACGATCCAGGTGGAGTGGGGTAGCCGAGGCGTCCAACGTTAGGCGTCTGCCTCCATTGCCAATAGTCACCGTAGTGGGCGTGACCGCCAGCACCTCAAACCGTCCGCCGTTTACGAGATCCAACTCTGCATTGTTCCGTGTCACGCGGACCCAGTCGCCCGCTGACAGTTCGGCCTCCACGGGCTGATATACCGAGAGTTTCGTGGCCCTGGCTGGGTTAAACGTCGATCTCGTCTTCGTGGCCAAATGCTCGACCTCCAACTCGTTCGGCTTGCCGGTAGCGCCGATCACTCGGTACATCTCGTCTTGCTTGAGATCACCAAACTTGTAGTCTCGCTCAGGTTGAATGATGTCGTTGTAACGGTAGTAGTGCGCCACCCGGCGTTCGGCCTGCGTGGTGTCGCGCCGGGTTAGCAGATTGAAGTCGAAGCCACGCCCTGCCAATCCCAGAGCCTGGTGCGTTGCCTCGTTCAACGCGTTCCGGGATTCATTCGTTCCTGTAACGATGAGCGTTTCGCGTCGATCCTCGGCGGTCTGTGCCGCGTACTCGCCCGCAATGCGCTGATAGCGCTTCACGTCTTCGCCAATGGTGTGTACCGCCTTCAGCTTGGTGTCGATGACCCCCAACGAAGTGGACGCCTGGCCCCGCGCTGCAAACTCGACTGCTTCCTTCAGCTCGGGCGATTTCTGGCGGACAATGTCGCCCATCAGAGCGGTGGCCATGCCTGCAACCTGCAATTGGTGGAACGGGCGCCCCGCCTCGATCGCCTTGGTCTGGCCGGTATCCCCCAGCATGACCACGCGGGCGCCGTCCGTTTCGGCCATTTTCATGAGGCGTTCCATAATGCGAGCCGGCACCACGCCCGCCTCGTCAATGACCAAGACGGTATTCGCATCCAGTTTGAAACGATCCTGGTGGTGCGCTTCCAGCACCGAAGCCACAGTTCTTGCCTCCATCCCGAGTTCGCGCAATGCTTCAATCTGCTTGCCATAGGAGGCAACAGCCTTGACGGTAAAGCCAGCCGATTCCGCGGCCGCCTTGACCTGTTTCAACATATGGGACTTGCCAGTGCCGGCAAGCCCTTGCACGCCGACAAAGCGGTCCGAGCTGGTGAGCATCAGTTCGGCGGCCGCAAGCTGGCCAGGCTTGAGAGATCGGCCTCGCAATGCTGCTTGAGCCGATTCCGTCTGCAGGATCGGCTCGACCGCTCCTCTTCCTTCACGCTCAATCTGCAGGATTCGCTTTTCACGCTCACGCGCTACCTGGGTGGTGTATCGGGCACCAGTGGGAACGAGTTCACCGCGCGAAACTGCCTGCCGCACATGGGCTTCGGCCTGCCTCTTTGTCATCCCGTCCTGCATGTGCTCGCTGATCCATGCCGCCCGGGACATTCCTTCGCCTTCTCGGTTGCGAGACAGGCGATACTCCAGCGTACCGAGGATCAGATGTCCTTTGTCGAGCGAACGTCTCACGGCAGCCTTGAGATCGCGCAGCTGCACGCCGGAGCCTCGGGAATGGAGCAATGCGGTCTTGAGCAGGGCTTTGCCATCCATAACCGACTCGCGCTCGGTATGGTGTTTGATCGCCCATTTCAAACACTCGTCCGCGACTAGGGCAAGAGCATCCGGCGAATGCTCTCGAGCCTTTTGGGCCGGCTCTCTTTCCCGGTTGAAGTCCACGCCAAGTTCGGTCGCCTGGCGTTCCCAGTCCCGCTGCAGCTCTTCCCGAGTGACCTCGGGCGCCTTTCCCTTGCGAGTCTTGAGGGTGATCGTTTGTTTGAGTTCGCGGCTGGCCGTCTTGCGGTCCAGGCCCATGGCCTCCAGCTCGGCATTGATATCTCCGGAGCGTTTTGACAGGCCCTCGATCTGCTCTCTCGAAATATGGGCCAGTTCGAAGCTCTTGCCATCGTAGCGAATGCTGTGGCCAGCCCGCTCAAGCTCGCTGGCCAGTTCGGCATGGTAGACAGATTCGGCCAGCGACTTCAGCCGGAAGATCTCGTCGTTGGAAATCGCCGTCCAGCGCCCGTCGGCGCGCTGGGTGATGTTCATCATCACCGCATGGGTGTGCAGCTGCGGATCGCAATAATGGCCTTCCGTCGGCCGAGCGGTCTCATGGCGGAACTTGGCAATGACGGCATTGCCGGTGCGTTCCATTGTGGTTACGCCTTTCTCAGTTTGGCGAGCGCGCACGAGTTCGTTCTCGATGAACGCCAGCGCCGCGGTGACGGCCTTGTCATGGGCGGCGATCGCAGCCGCGTCCTTGCCGATCAAGGCTTGAATGCTGACGCTCTTGGGCGGCGAGAAGGTGATGTCCAGCGCTGCTCGAGCCTCGGAGTCCAATCGGATGGACTTGGACAGCTTGATGTCTGGGCCAAAGTCTCCGCGCAAAGCTGCCAGGAATTCGTCCTGGTTATAGATGCTGCCGGTGAGTCCCAGTGCTTCGGCTGCTTTTCCCTGCCACTGTGCTGCGGTGCCGTCGCGGCTGTAATAGTCGTCCTTCTGGTCAGCGTAGTAGTGGGACGCTCTCGTCGCCGCGCTGCGATGAACCGTCTTGAGAGAAATCATGTGCGGAGATCCTATCTGGAGGCGATCGCTCGATAGCCAGCGGCCGCGGCTTGACCAGCCATCGTTGGGTCTTCAGGCAGGTCGACTTGCTCCCAAGATTGGGGAGCATGGGCGGCGGGGTGCCTGGCGGGACGCGCCTTCATGCGCGTGGATTCTTCGAAGGGCGCGTTGCGTACGGCGAAGGTGACAGGCTCCAAGACGAACTTGGCGATCGGGCGGTCGCCGGCGAAGGCCACCCAGCCGGTCAGATCCGGCAGCGTCTGGACCTGCGCGGGCGTGACGACGCGCTCGGTCGAACGCACCATGCGTTCGCTGGTGTTGCGCGCACTGCCCGGATTGCGGCTGTCGGTGTATTCAGGACGTGCGACCTCGTGCTCGCCCAGGGCCTTGGACATCTCTTCGGCGGTCGCCGGATCCGTCTTGGACCCGCCGAGCACGACGAGCGAGCGAAAGCTCGCGCGCAGCGTCTGCGCCATTTTTTCACCGAAGATGTCGTCCAACTGCGAGACGGTTTGCAGGCCCGCCAGGCAGCAGCCGCCTTTGCGACGGCCCTTGGTCAGGTAGTCTTCGATACTGGCGAGTTTCTCCATCGAGGCGAGTTCGTCGATCACGAGCCACCAGCGCCGGAAATAACTCTCGGGCAGTGACAGCAGCGCCGAACAAAAGACATCGACCCAGGTCGAGACAAGCGGCTTCATGGCCTCCTTCATGTCCTCGCGCCAGGTGATGTAGAGGTTGCCGGTGCCGGTCTCCATCCAATCTCGGATGCTGAACTTACCGGCCGGCACCGTGACGTGCTCGGCCAGATACTTGGACAAGACGAACCGAGCACTGGTGAGTGCCTTGCTCGCTTCAGCGGAGCCGGCGAACAGCGATTCGGCGAGCGTACCCGTCAGGAAGGCGCGCAGGTCCTTGTCCGAGGCAATGGTGGTCCAGCGAAACAGTTCCTCGACTGAGGGCGTACCCAGCTCATGGAGCTTGCGCGCGGTCTCGCGCAGCAAGAGGCGGGCGTAGCCATTCCATTCCTCGGCATTGTTGTCCTTGCCCAGCGGCACGATGGAGAGCGCAATCCGCTTCCAGTCGTACTCGGCACGAACCTCGTTGAAGAACGACCAGCCTTCGGTGCGCTGATCGTAGGGGTTAAGCAAAACATCGGTGGGGCGCCCGAAGCGGCTGTACAGATCGCCGTCGGGGTCCACGATAACCATGCGATCGGCGCGCTTTTGCGCCGAGAAGACCAGGGCACGCAGCAGCACGGATTTACCGCTGCCGGTGGCGCCGTTGAGCAGCGTGTGCAGGTTTTCGATGTTGGTGGGCATGGGCACGCCCGCCACGTCGATCTGGGCGGTATGGGGTTCCGTGCACAGTTTGCGCAGCTTCTTGATGGGCACGGCCTCGGTGCCGCGGATGTGTTTGGCGTAGCCCGCGCCATCAAAGCCCTTCTTGGTGGCGTGGCGCTTGAGCGCGAAGGCAAGCGAGAAGGCGATGACCAAGCCGAGGATCGGGGCGGCGATGAGCGGAAGATGCTCGGGCGTGGCCAGGATCCAGCGTGCGAGCACCAGCCAGGTGATCTGATTGAGCGGGATGCCTGACATCAGCTTGGCGGTGAAGAACCAGGCAAAGCAGGGGAGAAGCAGGACAGCGAACCGGAGGATGCGCCGGCGAGTATCGGGTGCCATGGATTTCCTTGCGAGAGAGGACGTGCTGCGCGCGTGGCGCGAGGCGCCGGCCGGGCGATGGCCGGGCCGGCAAGAAAGAGCGGGGCAGAGGGCAGCTCAGAGGGTGAGGGCGAGGACGGCCGCGCAGAGCGCGCCGCCCAAGAAACTGCTGGCCACGCAGAGCAGGCCGGCGCGCCAGGCAGTGGCGGGAAGCGCGCCCTGGGCCGAGCGCGATGACACGCGCAGCTCGCTCGTGGCGCGGGCGAGAGCGCGTGTGGCATCCAGCATGGCCCGGCTGGCGTGGTCGGCCGCTTGAGTGGCGGCCTCTTGGCCCGCTTGGCGGATGGTGCCGGGCAATGCCGACAGTGCCTGCTGAACATCGGCCTGCTGCAGGGCGATCTGCTCGAGGCGGCCGATCAACTGGTGGCTCTCGCGCAGGATCTCCTGGTAGAGCAGCTCCACCTTGCTTCGGGGCGGCGCCGGCGCAGTCTGCGGGACATCGGTCATGACTGGCTCCTAGGCAAAGAGCGCATTGAAGGCTCGGTCGAGCTGTCGATCGACGGGGCGGGCCAGCGATTGCAGGGCGTGCATGTCGCTCAGATGGGAGGTGAGCGCGGTGTCTGTGCGGTCGGCTTCGCGCAGCAGTTGGCGATAGTCGGTCGTGTCGGCCAGGATTTCCTTGATGGTGGTGCGCTTGTTGGCCAGCAGGTCAAAGACCTCGTTCTCGAAGATGGCGGCCTCGGGGTTGGCCAGAAAGCCGCCCGCCTGGCGTGCATAGCCGAAGATGGCGGCGAACTCATCGCGCACATCAGCGTCGACGCGGTTGAACAGCACGCGCACACGCTCTGCCGGCACGCCGATCTCGGCCAGGGCCTGGATCGTCTTGATGGTCTCGCGTTGGGCTTTGCCGGAGGCCACGACCGGCAGCACGTAATAGTCGACCTCGAGGTGGGCCTGGTCGTACTTCACCAGTTCGGCCAGGAAGTCTTCGATGTTGGAGGCGCCCACGTCGACGATCGCCGCTTCGGCCATGAGCAGCTTGCGAAAGAGACGTCCGAATTGTTCGCCGCGCAGCTGCTCGACGTCCAGGCCCAGATCTGCGGCGCTTTCGTTGGTGGATTCGACCGCGATGATCTCCGCGTCCGGCACACGCGGCGCAAAGACGTGGCTGGTGGCCATGGTCTTGCCGACGGAACCGGAGTAGTTCAGGGTTGCGATTTTCATGGGGGAAATTCCTATTTCTGGCGGCCGAGTTCGGCCAACTGGTTGAGGTCAAGGGTGTCGGCGGATCTGCGCAACTGGACGAGGTCCGCCTTGCTTGCGATGGTGCCGGTCGCTTTGGGTAGTTGCGGCGCCGGGGCTGTGGCCTGCGGTTTGGGGAAATCACCATGCCCAGGCGCAGTGGCATGCGTCGCGGTCTTGGACTTTCTCTTTCGCCATCGGCATCGTGCTTGGCGAATGGATGCCGCTTTCATGGTGATCCCAGCTTTTTCCAGAGCGGTAGCGATTGCGCCGTATGGCACGCCCTGGCCGACGAGGTCGTCGATGAGCGGTAGTAAGCCTCGAAATCTGGCACGAGTGTCCGACTGCAGCAGAGCGTTTAGCTGCTGAACGGCGTCCGCATCGTCAGGAGGTCGTGGTGGAGCTTGAGTTTTTTGCATGATGAAATGCCCGGCGCCTCCGGGCTGCAAAACGGGGTTGACGGGAGGGGGGGCCGCGCCCGCGTGGCGGGCGCGGGGGAACCGTTGCGGTTCC
>NZ_CYTU01000043.1:0-49320 GCF_001299375.1 Achromobacter sp. 2789STDY5608621
GTCCACACAACGGGAGGCAGCAATGCGAACCCATCAAGGGAGTATTCGAATGGAACCGAGTTCCACTGGTTTGGGGGGCATGGCAGCCTTGAAGGTCGCAATGGCTTACGGCATTCCCGCCGCCGTGGCCGCAATGCTCGGGCTGCTGATAATGCCGCCCCGCACGGCCCGTGAATTCACCGTGCGAACCATCTGCACGGTCGCCTGCTCGTTCATGTTCGGGCCGGCGCTCGCGGGGGCGGTCATCGCCTGGAAGCCGGGCCTGATGGATGCCATGACGTGGCTGGCGCAGCATGGTGCCGGCAGCGACGACGCGCTGCTGGCGAAGTTCTACGTTTTGGGGCCGAGCATGCTGCTTGCCGGTCTGCCGGCCTGGTGGGTGCTGGGCGCCTATATGCGCTGGATGGCGAGCATGCGGCAAAAGGGATTTTTGGAATGGTTGGCCGAAGCGCGGGCCAAGCTGCTGGGCCTGCGGTCGGGCGGGGAGGGCTGACCATGAATCTTCAAACGATCAACGATACCGCGATCACTCCGGCGCTGGCGCTGCTGCCGACGCGTATGGACACGCCGGACGCGCGCGTCATGCTACTGGCTATAGGCCTGCAGGAAAGCCGGTTCATCGACCGGCGGCAGCTCGTTGGCAGTCCGCCGCGGCCGACCGGACCGGCCAAGAGCTTCTGGCAGGCGGAGCAGGGCGGCGGCATGGTCAGCGGCGTTCGGACTCACGCGGCCACCCGCGACCTGGCGGCGCAACTGTACCGCGCTCGAGGTGTGGCTGCCGACAACGCCGCAATCTGGAATGCCATTGAGCAAGACGACGTGCTGGCGGCCGGCCTGGCTCGCCTGCTGCTTTGGAGCGATCCGGGGCGTCTGCCGGGCATTGGCGATGAAGAGGGCGCGTGGTCGCTGTACCTGCGCACCTGGCGCCCTGGCGCCTACAACCGGGGCACGCCCGAAGTGCGGGCAGCCCTGCGGAAGAAGTGGGCCAGCAACCACACGCAGGCCTACATCGAGATAGGAGGCCGAAATGCGAACGTGGCTTGAGCGCATGCAAGGCTGGATGCTGCTTGCCGGCATCTTCCTGGGCGCGCTGGTGGGCGTGTTTTACCGGGGCCGCGCCACCGGGCGACAGGCGGAGCGCCAGGAGCGCGCCGAGCAAATCAACGAACAGGCGGCGAAGGCCCGCCAGGAGGTGCGCAATGTGCAGGATGATGTGGCCCGCATGGGCGATGATGCTGTTTCTGATCGGCTCAAGTCTGACTGGGTGCGCGGCCCCGGCCCGGGTGGGCGTTGAGTATTGCGACCACGCGCGGCCAATCTATTTCGACTCGGCCGCCGAGGTTGATCGAACGCCGGCAGATGTGCGGCGCCAGGTGCTTGAACGCAATGAAATGTGGCGACGGCTTTGCACGTCACGATAGAACGCAGGGCTCCAATCTGATCAGTGCGAGGCGCTGCTAGCGCGCACTATGGCCTTGCGGTCGGCTCGGGCGAGGCGATTGTCGGTTTCTACCTGCCAGCCCAACTCCCAGGCGTCCACCTTCAGTTTCCACGATTGGATGGATTCGCCCGTGTAGCCGGGCAACGCCTTCGCCCGAAAGTAGGGGCAATCGAAGAGGGTCAATCCTTCTCGCGCAGCTTGCGCTCCCAGCTTTTGGATGTCTTCGAGTCGCATCGCTCAATCGTCCCAAAAGTCTATCGTGAAGGAATTATTCTCGTTCGCAGCGCAACAAAATGCAATAGTGTTGCAGCGCTGGCCCGTTTATCTCGGTGCCATGCCCTTGCGCAGCTCGCGCGGCTCTTGCCTACTGGAGATCTTTTAAGATCAGGAAGTCATTCCGATCCACGCCAGCGCGCTCCTGGGCAGTAAGCCAGCGAGGTGCACGGCCGCGGCCGGTCCAAGTTTCGCCGGTATCTGGGTGACGATACTTTGGAGGTACAGGTGGCCGTTGTCGGGGGCGAGGCTCGGTTGCCTCTTTTTTCTCTGGTCGGCTGTTGATGAAAGCAGCGGATATTTCTTTAGGAGAAATGGAATACGAGTGCATGGATCGAACGATTTCCCGTATCTCCTCGGCTCTTCTATCCTCTAGAAGCTTGTCCAGTTGGGCATCCACAGCGTTGATCTGGCGGTTGAGTTCGTCGATAGCCATCTTCACCATTGTCTTGATGTTTCCTTGCTCAACGGGGCATTGTCATCTGTGGGGGTAGGCAGCAGCTCGAAGTCTCGACCAAAGGCATGAACACCGCAGCCGTCGACGGTGCCCGCTGGATCCCACTGTCCGTTCCTAGTGACGATGATCGCTTCACCTATGATTGCGACTCGGAGGGCGAAGACCCAGAAAGTGAATTCTGATTGCCTGGTCATTCCATATTGGACATGGCCCATGGTGACGGACCGTGGCGCTGGTATCAGTCCAAGAGTCCATCTCAGTGCGATGCCAACGGGCCAGAGGCGTGCGCGAACGCTTGTGGGCTTGAAGTACAGGAGCTTGACGCGGGTTGCCATGGCAGACCCCTCTCGTGTGTAACGCGAGGTCAGCCTATCAAAGCTCCTTGCTACCACGTACAGGGGATAACCCTATGACTTGTCCCCAGGACATAGGATGAATACGCCTGGGAGCGGTCGTGCTTGCCGCCGGCCGGCTTGTTGGGCGCACCGAACTTCTTGAGCAGCGGCTCGGCGTCTTTCAAGGTCTGGTAGTGGCTGCACACGGCGAGCCCGGGCAGAAGATAGGCCAGTTACTGCAGACGGCGAGCCAAGTAAGCCTCCAGATCCCTGCGGGCACAGGCGTCCTGGTCCTTGCCAGCGTCGAACCATGATTCCGCAATAGCTTCGCAGCGGTCTTCATTTTGATCGTGGCGATATGCCCAGACTCGCGCGATCTCTCTAGCTTCGTGCGTGCTTTTGACGTCCTTTGTAAGGTGCATTACTTCTCCTGTCGGGACTTGGTCGTGACGGAAGGGAACTGTCTTGCTGGGACTAGTAGATATGATGTTGTACGTGGATTCTATCGCTCGGGAAAATGGTACGGATTGTTGACTGGAGCCGCTAAGGCTTATTAGGGTGTTTGCTGCTACTGCGGGCCTGTACAAGTGGGGAGGTTTTGGCGCTCCTCGCGCGATGGAAAACACTACAGCGCATTGCTCTGTTCCGTTGGAGAAGAGCCGTTGGACATTCAGACTGGAGTTGGTATGAGAGCAACTACGTACAACTGGGCGCAGTCTGTTGAAACTTTAGTGGAGTCGGAGCGCGCAACGTTAGCAAAGTTGGTGGAAGCGGAGACTCGGATCCCACCTTATTCCCGTGGAGAGCGCAAGGTTATCCATGCCGCGCTGAAGGAGCTGAAAGAATATCTTCAGTCACGTGCCGAGGATTTGCGCAAGGCTCAAGAGGATCATTTGAACCAGGATCGGCGGAAAAAGCGTATTTCACAAGGTCCCTCCCTTGTGCTCGGCCATACCTGGAAAGCCGCTGTACGCGATGGGCTGTTGCTGTTCCCGAAGCACAAGGCGCAAGCATTGCGTGTCACGCTGCGCGGTTGGGAGAGGGCGCTGAATCTCGCAGATGACTTGTTCTCCATGGCCTCGCTTCGCGGCTATGAGCCGGTGCCGTGGAAAATGTGGGACAAGACTTTCAAAATTCGCGCAGTAGGGGCTGAGCTTGACCTGAGGATTATGGAGAAGCTGGCGCGAGTCCAGGACGATGGCGACGGTTCGGCGACGGGGAATCCTTACGAAAACTACTTATCAACTACCGGCTCAATGTCGATTTATCTTAACCGCTCGGGCGGGGAGGTCGAGGTGGTCGAAAAGGAAGGGGCATCTCTTGAAGATCAGCTAGAAGAGCTATTTGATCAGATTCCTCGCGAGCTGGTGCTCGATCTCGCCCAAAATCGAAAGTGGCGACGTGATAAGGAAGCAGACGCCGAAGCACGTCAAGCAGAGTTAGAGCGGAAGCGGCTGAAGGATGAAGAGGCCGCGAGGCGACGCAAGTTGGAAGACGAAGCACAAAATTGGCATCGTGCGAACATGATTCGGCAGTATGCGGAGGAAGTGAAGTGCGCGATGCTTCCCGATATCGGCAGTGCTGCGGAAGAATGGCTCAAATGGGCGGGCCTGGTAGCTGACGAGCTAGATCCGACTTCAAGGCGCCGTGACCAACTTAGGAATGCGGTAGAGACGCCCCCCTTGGGCGACACGGAGAATGCTTGTGCGTCGAACGATACAAAGGGCGGAGCTGTACGAAAAGGTATGGACCGTGCCGATTTCGAAGCTCTGCCAAGAGTATGGCCTCTCAGACAATGGCCTACGTAAAGTTTGCCGTAGATTGGGCGTGCCTGTCCCAGAAAGAGGGTATTGGGCAAAGCTGGCCGCTGGAAAGGCGCGTGAGCGGCCGAAGCTTCCTGCTTTGGCAGGAAAGCCCGTTTCCGAGCCGGTGACTACTAGGGATGAAGCTGCACCGTCTCTTGCTATGAGGTCCGAGACCAAAGCTGTTCTAAAAACGGACCTAGATTTCGAGAAGGATCCCGACAACCGCGTGGAAGTCCGCGATCGTCCTATGCACAAAGCACTATTGCCCGTGCAGCAGCGACTCGCTCGAAGAGTTAAGGAGTGGCAGAAAGCCCGTAAAGATCACGAGGCGGCTCTGCAAAGATCTAAGAATAGGCCTTGGGAGCCAAATTGGTCCGTGTTGAACTCCCGACTAGTGTGGTCAAAATTTGAAGAAAACGGCGGCTACCTGTTTTTGAAGAACGAACGATGTGTGGCACGGGTAACCGAAAAACAGATAGACCGAGCGATAGCTATCTTGAACGCAGTCGCGCAAGCGGCTTCCCGCCGCGGGTATACGGTCTTGGTGCCGGACGCCGATGCAGGAGCTTTAACGTTAAGGCGGCGAGGTGTCGATACGCTCCTGCGCTTGACAGAGCATGCAACAGTCAAGGAGGTGAAGGATAAAAGCATCTTCTATGCACACCTGGGCGGTATACGGAAAGAGCCGCATCCGACAGGGAAATTGCGGATTCATTTCAGGATATCGACACGCCCCGAGAAGTTCCAGTCCGATGAAGACGGCCCGCTGGAAGAGCAGCTAAACGATCTCTTTGGCAGACTCGCTAAGGCCGAAGCTGCCTATGTTGAACATCTTAATCGCGAGGCGATCCAAGCAAAATTACGCGAGGAGGCGCAGGCCCGACGGATTGAAAGGCAACAGCACTTGGAGGAGGAGCGGAAGGCACAGCAACTCGTCGAGGCGCAGTTGCAGCGGGAAAAGCAGGAGAGGGAAAGCTTCTTGCGGGACCTATGCGCAGAAGCAGACGCTTGGCGGAAGTCGCAATCAGTGGCGTGCTATTTGAGACATCTTCGTGAGGCATCGGGGGATTCGGCTTCAGGCGAGTTGAGAGAATGGCTCTCTCGGGCGGAAGAAGCTTTGAGCGAGCTTGATCCCACTACTCAACGCCTTCGCAGCTGAGAGTTTTGGCCGGCGGTTGCTGAGCGGGTTCAGCGAAAAAGCGCCGTCTCCAAAGCTGCCCCGAGCGCCTTCCAAGCTTCGCGCATTTGGCTTGAGTGATCGCTGTGCAGATAGTGCCGCCGAATCTTGGCGCTGCCCGTGTGAATGACATGGTTTTGGCAAAGGTCGATAACCTTGTCTTCAATTCCGAGGGTCTCCATTAGGGTGGCTCCTGTCCGACGCAAATCGTGCGCAGTCCAGTTTCCGTTTCGTCCGCTCGCGAGAACAAGAGTATTGTCGTTACGCCGCCCCTTCAGGGCTTTGCGGTTCATGAACATTACCTGACGGTCGCCTATCTGCTTTCCCACATTCGATTCTGATACGTGCCCCTCTGCTTGCTTGGCCGGGAAACACCAAATTCCTTTTCCGGTCTTTTCATGCAATCGCTCAAATTGCATTTTCGCGAAGGGCGACAGAAACACTGTGAGCGCGCGTTGGCCGGCCTTTGTCTTCTTGACGTTTTCTTTGGGGATGTACCAAGTGCCTGCCGCTAGGTCGACATGTTCCCAGCGGGCTTTGAGCGTTTCACCGATGCGGGAAAGTGTGGACAGGCAGATCCATATCGCCACCTGGGTTGCGAGTGCGATAGGACGTATGGCGCGCCGCCTATCCTCGGCGGCGGCATACTCACTCTCCATCCGCTCGAAGATTGCCTGCAATTCTCGGATCTCGTCCAGGCTTAGCACACGGTCTCGTATGTTCGCCAAGTCGTAGTCCTTCTCTACTATCTTGGGGATCTCGATGAGCTCAGTAGGATTGCCCTCTATAAGTAGGGCTCGCCAGGGCTTCCTTTTTTCGCCCCAGACTAGCATTTGTCGTATGGCGGTAAAGACCACAACGGCAAGCCTATTCGCACCTCGCGCCACAATCAGCCTCAAGAGCGCTCTGATGCCGTGCTCATCCAGGTTCCGCAGTGCTGTGGTTCCGATCTGTGGCAGCACGTCTTTTTGAAAAACACGCTTGAGCTCGGCGTTGTCGTCCGAGCGCCGCACGCCGTCGGTGATCCACGCGTCATAGAGGTCTCTCACAGTCAGGTCATCAGCTTGGCGTCGATCTTCGTCGGCAAGGGTCGCTTCAATCTGACGCTGTGCCTCGATCCGAATTACCCGCTTTTGATCACTTGGATTCACTCCGATCTTGACCCATTCGCGCGCCTGATCGCGATTCCCACGGACCTGATCCAGGGCCACGCTTGGCCATGTGCCGCAGTAGTGGCGCTTCGTCTTGCCCTCCCTCTTATAGGCATACCTCCAAGTGACCGAGACGTTTGCTCCATGTAGTCGAACTTCTCCCTGCAGGCCGTCGCCGTCGGCCAGCGTGTCACCTTTCCAGGAAAGCGGGATGGCTTCTAGCTCCTTGACGGTCCAGCGGAAGCCTTTACCTCGTTTCGGATATCTGTTCATCAGCAGAGGGTCGCAAGTCGGTTTTCATGGGGCAACTCATGGGGCAACTTTTCGCCGGCTGGTAGCGTACAGTAGCGAACGGTAGCGAACAAGACGATTCTGAGAAATTATTTAAATTCAAGGTCTTATGTGTCCGCGGTTGTCCGCTGTCGTTCGTGATTAATTAATTTGGGAGCAGAGGGTCGCGAGTTCGAATCCCGCCGCCCCGACCAATCCAATCAAGGCCTTGCAGGCATCCGTCTGCAAGGCCTTGCGCATTTGGGCGCGCGGCAGGCGTCATCGGCCCGTCATCCCGCATGCCTATATTGCCGTCGCATGAAAATACGGACGATATGGCGGCACATGCAGGCCCATCCTCGGACAACCTGGGTGGCCGTCCTCTGCCTGGTCTTCTTCGCGGGGCTGATCCTGCCGCGCATCTACGATATGAAGCTGCGCTTTCCCGAACAGTCCGAGATACGTATCACGGAAGGGCTCGCGACGTTCAAGTCCGTCGGCAAATCACGCGCGGCGTTGCTGGTGGTGGACGGGCAGGAATATGTCTGTGCGGGGCCGGCTTACGCAAGCCCCAATTGCTTCGTCGGTAAGGTCGCGCAGGTGCGTGAGGCGATGGAGGGGGAAAAGCTGAAGATCGTCTGGTTCAAGCAGTCGGTCTATCCGTTCTTCAGCAACCGGCGCGTCCTGTTGATGGAACACGACGGACGGCTGCTGGTGTCGCCGGATAAAGTCGTCGCGGATATCCGTCAGGGGCGGGAGGCCGCGCCCGCCGCCATGGTCTGGATCGGCTTCGGCCTGCTCCTTGCCTGCATGTTCATGGTCTGGGTCATCGACAAGGATGAGGCTAACGAGCGTGCGTATCGGCAGCAGGCGGACTCGTAGGCTTGTGTTCCTGGGGCGTGTCCTCGCGCGCCGCATACAACCGTTGCAGCGAATCGCCCAGCGGGGTGATGAAGTCGTCCAGGCGCCAGCATTGCGACGCCTCGCGCTTGAGCACCAGGTGCACGACCTGCGGGGTGCGCGGGCCGCCGGGTTCCAGCACGAAGGGGTAGCGCATCGCCACGATCGCGGTGCCGCGGGTTTCTGATTCGGTCTCGAACACCGGTTTGCCTCCGATCTCGCCATCCTGCGCGCCGAGCCAGGGATCGTAGTCGAGATGGCCGACCTCGCCCTGGGCGTAGTTCCATTCGCGGCGCAAGGCCGCGTCGAAGGCCGGGGTGAACAGCGAGGGTTCGTCGCGGTCCGGCGCGACGTGGAAGTCGGCGTGCGCCTGCTGGAACGTGCGTGCCCACTCCGCCGGCGCCGGGCAGGCGGCGTGGGCGGGCCAGGCGAGAAGGGAAAACACCAGGGGCAGGAGGCGTTTCATGCGGGGGTTCCTTGTGTCCGGTCGAACCGTTGGCGCCGCGTGGCGGCGTGCTGTGCTGTCGCGCAGGATACTCCAGGCGCCGCCGGGGCTGGCGCCGCTCCGCGGCGACATGGCCCACGCCGGAACCCGGTTCTTGGATCTACCGCAAAACGCGGCGCGGGCGCAGCATGGAGCCTTCGACACACAGTTATCAGGACTTTCATCATGAGTCATCGCCTCGACTATGCCCAAGCCGCCCCGGAGGGCTACAAGGCCTTCGGCGCCGTTCACGCCTATCTGCGCCAATGCGGCCTGCCGGAGGCGCTGGTCAACCTCGTGTACCTGCGCGTCTCGCAGATCAACGGCTGCGCCTACTGCATCGACATGCACAGCCGCGACCTGCTCAAGCAGGGCGTGACGGTGGACAAGCTGGTGCTGGTGCCGGTGTGGCGCGAAGGCGGCGCGGTGTTCAGCGCCCGCGAACAGGCCGCGCTGGCCTGGGCCGAATGCGTGACGCGGGTGGCCGAAACCGGCGTGCCGGATGCCGACTACGCGGCCGCGGCGGCCGAATTCAGCGACAAGGAACTGGCGGACCTGACCTATGCCATCGGGCTGATGAATGCGTTCAACCGCCTGGGCGTCACGTTCCGCAATACGCCGGCCGCCGCCCGCAAGGCCGCCGTCACGGCCACAGCAGCTTGACCGCGATCGCCAGCATGGCCAGGCCGACCAGGGCATCCAGTATCCGCCAGGCGGTCTGGCTGGCGAACACCGGCCGAAGCAGGCGGGCGCCGAAGCCCAGCGTGAAGAAAAAGGCGAACGAGGCCGTCATGGCCCCCAGCGCGAAGGCCACCTTGCGGCCCTCGTACTGGCTGGAGATCGAGCCCAGCAGGACCACGGTATCCAGGTAGACGTGCGGGTTGAGCCAGGTGAAGGCCAGGCAGGTCGCCAGCGTGGCGCCCAGCCCGGCGGCCTGGCGCGACGATGGCGTCAGGCTGCCGTGGTTGCGCAGCGCCGAGCGGAAGCTGCGCGCCGCGTAGGTCAGCAGGAACAGCGCGCCGCCGTAGCGCAGCACCGGCTCCAGCCAGGGCAGGGCGTTCGACGCCAGGCCGAAGCCGGCCACGCCCGCGGCGATCAGCACGGCGTCCGACACGGCGCAGACCAGGCAGACGGCGAAGACGTGTTCCTGGCGCAGGCCTTGCCGCAGGACGAAGGCATTCTGCGCGCCGATCGCGAGGATCAGGCTGAGGCTGAGGAAAAAACCGGGGAAAAAGGCGCTGGTCATGTCGTACCCTGAATCAAGGGCGACAGACTAGCGGTTGCAGTGTAATTAGAGAATCTAAAGATCCTAATCTATCTTTAGCAATCCTGAAGATTGGGTGGCGGCGTCATGGCGCCGCCCCGGCTCAATGGCGCGGGCCGCCCTGGCCGGGCTGCAGCTTGGCGAGCTGGGCCTGTAATGAATCGAGCAACAGTTGCAGTTGCTCGGAAGTCACGGCATAGACGCGGCCTCGTTCGCTGCGCGTGGCGGCCGCGGGCGATGGGTCGGTCAGGAAGTCCAATCGCAGCAACAGTGAATCGTGTTCCACCAGCGGCATCATGGCCCAGCCGGTCACTGGCGATACGGCCTCGCCTGCCTTGAAATCTCTGTCTTGCACCTTGGCATCCTGTTCACGCGGCCGACGGGCGACCGTATGCGGCGATTTTATTTATTCAGCTTAATGTCAGCAAGTGCGCCGGAACGGGCAGTGCGCGAGGGCGGCGGGGCCGGGATCGCATGGCGGCCCAAGCCGACCGGGGAAACGCGGATCCTGTTGCCGGACTCATTCACCCGCGGAGCGGCGTGGTGGCCGAAACTCGGACCGAGCGATGAGCGCTGCGTGGGAGGCGGGCAACAAAAAGGCGCCCGTGGATGGGCGCCTTGTCGCAGGGGAATCCGTGAAGCCAGGCTAGCCGGCGTTCTGATCCGCCGCGCGCAGCAGGCTGTAGAGCTTGTCCTTGAGCAGCAGCTTTTCCTTTTTCAGGACTTCGACGTTGGTGTCCGAGGCCGGCACGATGCCCGCCTCCATGTTCTTGATTTCCTGGTCCAGGTCGTTGTGGCGTTGGAACAGGGCGGAGAAATGTCCGTTTTCGGCTTTCAGGCGGGTAATCAGTTGGCGATACTCAGGGAACATGACGGCCTCTTGCGTGATCCGGTTGAAGGGGGGCTGCGCGGGGCCGGCGGGCCGGCCCGTAAATGAGCTGTCGGTTCCATGACAGCGCAATGGCCCTTCAAAGTCAACCCGACGCGGCCGCGGCGGTGCGCGAGAATTGACACGGCGCAAGGGGGGGCGGGCGAAGATCGGTTGGTCTTATCTCCTCACGTTTCTTTACATGGCTTTTGGAGGCGGGGGATACACTCGCTTCCCCGTGGTCTGCCATAAAAGTGAAATGAATCAGCGCGCGTCCATCCATCGCCGGGTCCTGGACTTGTTCAAGCAGGACGGCCGCATCCACCCGGGCACCGGGATGATCACTGGCGTGATCGCGCTGTTCCTGGCGATCCTGTCGGTCCTGGGCGTCTTGGCATTCCATTTTCCGGCGTATCTGACGACGCCCGAACTGCGCACCTTCTATACCGTCGACGCGATGCGCACGCTGTTGTTCGCGGCGTTGCTGGCGTCCGGCACCATCGCCCTGACCAACATCGTGTTCGGCCGCCAGCGCTGGCTCAACATCGCCGCGTTCGTGCTGGTGTGCGGCGCGGTCGCCGCCGGCGGCAGCCAGGTGGTGGTGACCACGTCCAACACCGGCCACCATCCCTACCTGGGCCTGGACTGGTTCATCCTCGACCTGCTGGCCTCCAGCACCGTGTTCATCATCTTCGAAAAGCTGTTCCCGCTTTATCCGGGGCAACCGGTGTTCCGCGGCGAGTGGCAGGTGGACATGAAGCACTTCCTGTTCAACCACCTCTCGGTGGGAGCGGTGCTGCTGTGCATCAACTTCTTCGTGCACCGGCTGTTCTCGTGGGCGGCGTACGAACCGCTGCAGCAGGCGATCCAGTCGCTGCCGTATCTGGCCGAGCTGTTCGTGGCGGTGCTGGTGGCCGACCTGGTGCAGTACGCCGCGCATCGCGCGTATCACGAGGTGCCGTTCCTGTGGCGCATCCACGCGGTGCACCACAGCACCCGCACGCTCGACTGGCTCGCCGGCTCGCGCCTGCACATCGTCGAGCTGCTGATCACGCGCGTGGCGGTGCTGGGCGTGCTGTTCGCGCTGGGCTTCTCCAAGCCGGTGCTGGACGCCTACATCATCATCGTCGGCTTCCAGGCCGTGCTGATCCACTCGAACGTCAAGCTGCCGTGGGGCTGGCTGCGCTACATCATCGTGACGCCGGACTTCCACCACTGGCACCACTCGTCGGACACCGAGGCGATCGACCGCAACTACGCGGCCCACCTGTCGTTCATCGACTACCTGTTCGGCACCGCGGTGCGCGGCACGGGCAAGCGCCTGCCGGAGAACTACGGCATCCTCGACAACGACATGCCGGGCACGTTCCTGGCGCAGCAGGCCTACCCCTTCCGCAAGAAGTAGGCCCGCGCGTCGCGGTTTACTTGCCCTTGGTGGCCGAGTAGGAGGCCATCAGGTTGCGGTAGTCGGGAATGTGGTTGGCGAACAGCGTGCCCAGGCCCTCGATGTCATTGCGCCAGTCGCGATGCAGTTCGCAGGCAACGCCGAACCACGACATCAGTTGCGCGCCGGCCTGTTGCATGCGGCTCCAGGCGGCGTTGCGGGTCACTTCGTTGAAGGTGCCCGAGGCGTCGGTCACCACGAACACGTCGAAGCCTTCCTCCAGCGCCGACAGGGCGGGGAAGGCCACGCACACTTCCGTCACCACGCCGGCGATGATCAGTTGCTTCTTGCCGGTGGCCTTGACCGCCTTGACGAAGTCCTCGTTGTCCCAGGCGTTGATGTTGCCGGGGCGGGCGATGTACGGCGCTTTGGGGAATTTGTCCTTGAGTTCCTGCACCAGCGGGCCGTTGGGGCCATCCTCGAAGCTGGTGGTCAGGATGGTGGGCAGCTTGAAATAGGCGGCCAGGTCGGCCAGCGCCAGCACGTTGTTCTTGAACTGGTCGGGCTGGAAGTCGCGCACCAGGGACAGCAGGCCGGCCTGGTGGTCCACCAGCAGCACCGCTGCTTCGTTCTTGTCCAGCTTCACGTAGGGTTTGGTCATGGCTTTGCTCCGTTGGGGGATGGCGGGCCGGTGGCCGCCGGGGTGGGGTAACCGAGAGAGCCTTCATCCTAAATACAAGCCGAATACATCGGTAGTACACCAAACTGATCCGCAGCGTTCTATTTTTCGGACGATGCCTGTGGCAGCCATGACAGCGGTGACGCGTGCCGCTGCTGGGTCGACGCCTCCTGCTCGGCAATCCGGTCATATTCGTCCGCCATGAAGTCCAGCAGTTCGCGCACCGCCGGCAGCAATCCCCGGCGCGAGGGAAACACGGCGTGCACGTTGCCCTGCTCGGGCTGCCAGGGGCCGCCGACGTTGACCAGGCGCCCGGCATCCAGCTCCTCGTGGATCATCAGGAGCGGCAGCGCCACGATGCCCACGCCGCGCAGGGCGGCCTGTTTCAGCGCCAGCATGTCGTCCGTCACCAGCCTGGGCGAGAACGGCACCTCGACGCGCGCGCCATCGACGCCATCCAGTTTCCAGCGGCATTCGCGCTGTTCGACGCCCAGCGCCAGCGTCGGCATCTGGCCGAGCAACTGCGGATCGGCGCCGGCGGGCAGGCTGCGGGCCAGCTCGGGGCTGGCCACCAGGCATTGGCGGCCGATGCCCAGATGCTTCATCACCAGGTCGCTGTTCTCGATGGCGCCGAAGCGCACCCGGACCGCCAGGTCATAGCCCTCGCGCAGCACGTCCACGGGGCGGCTGAAGCTCTTCATGTAGACGTGTACCTTGGGGCACTTTTCCATGAACCGCGCTACCACGTCGCCCAGGAAGTAGTAGATCAGCGCGGGCGGCGCGCTCATGCGGATGGTGCCTTGCGGCTCGGCGTGGGTGCGGTCGATGACGTCCTGCGCCGCTTCGGCGCCCGCCAGCATGGATAGGCATTGCTCAAAATACTCCTGGCCCAGTTCGGTGACGGCGAAGGTGCGCGTCGAACGCTGGATCAGCCGCACGCCGAGCCGCTCTTCCAGGAGCGCGATGCGCCGGCTGAGGCGGGACTTGGGGATGTCCAGGGCGCGTCCGGCCGGCGCGAAGCCGCCGTTGCGCACGACTTGGACGAAGTAGTAGAGATCGTTCAGGTCTTGCATGGGCGCGCCGGCCTCCGCGATGGGCAATCCCCAAGCATATCGCCGATTGCGGCCGAGCCGGCCATCGCCGCGAGATGGCGGCGGCCGTGCGCCGGAGGATCAGGCAGCCGCCAGCGCCTCGTCCTTCCAGCGTTGCTTGTCGCGCAGGGGCGGGGTGCCGAACAGGCGGCTGTATTCGCGGCTGAACTGCGACGAGCTCTCGTAGCCCACGGCGTGGGCGGCCAGCGCCACGCCGGCGTCGTCCGTCAGCATCAGCCGGCGCGCCTCCTGCAACCGCAGGTGCTTCTGGTACTGCAGCGGACTCATGGCCGTGGCTTGCTTGAAATGATGGTGCAGCGACGACACGCTCATGTGGACGTCGCGGGCGATTTCCTCGACCCGTAGCGGCAGGGCGTAGTTGTCGCGCAGGATGCGGATGGCCTTGGCGACGCGGTTGAGCTGGCTGTCCTGCAGCACCGTCTGGCGCAGCACCACGCCCTGGCCGTTCATCAGCAGGCGGTACAGCAGCTCGCGCTTGATCATCGGCGCCAGGATCGGGATGTCGCGCGGCGTGTCCAGCAGCCGCAGCATGCGCAGCATCACGTCCAGCAGCGTGCCGCCGAGCGGGTTGATGCACAGCGCGCGCGAAGATTCGGCCGGCACCAGCGGCGGCAGGTTCTCGTCGCTGATCAGCTCGGTGATCTCTTCGGGATTCAGGTCCAGCCGCAGCCCCAGGTAGGGCAGGGTCGGGCTGGCCACGGACACCTTGGCCACCACCGGCAGGTCGACCGACGAAATCAGGTAGTGGAACGGGTCGTACTCGTAGGTCTCCTCGCCGATCAGGATCCGTTTGGAGCCTTGGGCGATGACCGCCAGCGCGGCCTTCTGCAGGCCGGGCTTGGGGCCGGTCGGCTGTGACAGGCGGTGCAGGAAGAGGCCCTCGATGGGCGTGTCGAGGGAACCTTCCAGCGTGCCGGTCATGCGTTCCAGCAGGCACAGCAATTCGTGCCGGGCGGGCTCGAAGACGGGATTGGGGGTGTGGTCGGCGGGAGGCATGGGCGGGCTCCGGGCAAGGCGGCCTGGCGCGCGCGTGGCGCGGGCCGCCGGAGAATCAGGCGATGTCGAGTGTAGACCCAGGCAGAACTTGTGCGGGCGTGTGTCGAGCGGAGTGCGGAGAAATAGGCAAAAAATGCGGAGGATCGGGCGCGTCCCGCACCAGGCCGGTCGACGGTCAGAGAATCGGGCAAAAAAAGGGCAGGATCGAGCATCCATCCGCCGACGCCGGCGACGCATACTGTTTTCACCCCGGCCATGCCGGCGCCGCCCATCCCGGGACGGCCGCCGCGCCGCGCCCTGGAAGGAGTGCAATGATGCGGTACAAGAAATTCGGTAGCACCGGCCTGTTCGTCTCGGAACTGTGCCTGGGCACGATGACCTTCGGCGGCGAAGGCGAACTGTGGAGCAAGATCGGCGCCCTGCAGCAGGAAGACGCCAACCGCCTGGTGGGCCGCGCGCTGGAGGCGGGCGTCAACTTCATCGATACGGCCGACGTGTATTCGGAGGGCCGTTCCGAGGTGATCACCGGCCAGGCGCTGCGCGACCTGAAGGTGGCGCGTGACGACGTCGTCGTCGCCACCAAGGTGTTCGGCCAGACCGGCGCGGGCGTCAACGCCCGGGGCAATTCGCGCGTCCACATCATGGAGGGCGTCAAGAAGAGCCTGGCGCGCCTGCAGCTGGACCACATCGACCTCTACCAGATCCATGGTTTCGATCCGGCCACGCCGATCGAGGAAACCGTGCGGGCGCTCGACAACCTGGTGCAACACGGCCACGTGCGCTACGTCGGCGTGTCCAACTGGGCGGCCTGGCAGATCATGAAGGCGCTGGGCATCGCCGAGCGCCTGGGCCTGGCCCGCTTCGAATCGCTGCAGGCCTACTACACCATCGCCGGGCGCGACCTGGAGCGCGAGATCGTGCCCATGCTGCAAAGCGAGGGCGTGGGCCTGATGGTGTGGAGCCCGCTGGCGGGCGGCCTGCTCAGCGGCAAGTACAGCCGCGACGGCCAGGCCGCCGCCGGCGATCGCCGCGCCCAGTTCGACTTCCCGCCGGTCGACCGCGAACGCGCTTTCGACAGCATCGACGCCTTGCGCCGGGTGGCCGACGCGCGCGGCGTGTCGGTGGCGCAGGTGGCGCTGGCCTGGCTGCTGCACCAGAAGGCGGTCACCAGCGTCATCATCGGCGCCAAGCGCGTCGATCAGCTCGACGACAACCTGGCGGCCACGGCGATCCGCCTGACGGACGACGAGCTGGCGGCGTTGGATCAGGTAAGCGCGCTGCCGCCCGAGTATCCGGGCTGGATGTTCACGCGCCAGGGCGAGTTGCGCCGCAAGCAGCTGAGCGAGTCCGACGCCGCGTGAGCGGACGGGGACTGAGACCGAGAAAGGCCGGCGCGGGCGGCGAGCCCCGCCGGCCGGGGCGATGAGGCGGGTAGAATCCAGGAACCGGGCGCGGCCCGTTCGCCGGCCGCGCTGCCCTTTTTCCGGGAGTTCCCGCTATGAAGCGCTATGCGCGCGCCGCCGGCCTGGCGGTGGTCATGATGGTTGCCGGGGCCGCCAGCGCCTCGGCGGCGGCCAAGCCGTCGTTCGATTGCGCCCGCGCCAAGAGCGGCGCCGAGAAAGCCATTTGCGGCGATCCCAAACTGGCGGCGCTCGATGTGAGCATCGCCCAGCGTTTCGACAAGGCGCGCCGCGCCTACGATGCCGATACCGCCAAGATCTTCTCCACCGAACAGTGGCTGTTCAACGGCGTGCGTGACCAGTCCTACGAGCGCCCCTTCAACAATCCCACGGGCGCGGCCGAATTGGCCGAACGGCTGGCCGACCGGGACAAGTTCCTCGCGTCGCTCGAACTTGCGCCGCGCAAAGGCTTCGAGGGCCAGTGGGGCAACTACGGCGGCCAGCTCAAGGTCATGCGGCAGGCGGACGGCAGCCTGTTCGCCGAAGTCTCGGCGGCGGACCCCTACAACGCCCGCTGGCTCTGCGACACCTCCGGCAAGGCCGAGGTGCGCGGCGACACGCTGGTGATCCATGAAAAAGACGCGCCCGGCTGGACGCTGGCGCTGCGCCGCAAGGGGATGGGCCTGGTGGCCGAGGAAGCGCGGCCGCCCGGCGACAAGCGCGACGACCCCACGCCCAGCTGCGGGTCGGGCGGGTCCATGGACGGCACCTATTTCCCCGTGCGCTAGCGCGCCGACGCCGTGGCCATCCCCTTCCTGCGCCAGCTCACCGCGGTCAGCCGCACGCCGCAGGCCAACCGGCGGCTGGCGTATTTCCTGACGTTCATCGCCGGCGCCGTCAACGCGGGCGGTTTCCTGGCCGTGCAGCAGTACACCTCGCACATGTCGGGCATCGTCTCGATGATCGCCGACCATATGGTGCTGGGCGGCCTGGCCGTGGTGGTGCAGGGATTGGCCGCACTGCTGTCGTTCGTGGCGGGAGCGGCCACTTCCGCTTCGCTGATCAATTTCGGCCGGCGCACGCACCTGGCCAGCGAGTTCGCCCTGCCGCTGATGGTCGAGGCGGTGCTGCTGCTGGCCTTCGGCCTGCTGGGGGCGAACCTGGAGAACCTGCGCTGGTTCTACGTGCCGGGCACCGTGATGCTGCTGTGTTACATCATGGGCCTGCAGAATGCGATGATCACCAAGGTGTCCAAGTCCGAGATCCGCACCACGCACGTCACCGGCATGGTCACCGACATCGGCATCGAGCTGGGCAAGCTGTTCTACTGGAACCTGGCGCATGAGGACAAGGCCGGCACGCCGCCGGTGCGGGCCGATCGAGGCAAGCTGATCGTGCTGAGCACGCTGGTCACGCTGTTTTTCGCTGGCGGCGTGACGGGCGCCTATTCCTTCTTCCATTACGGCTTCGGGTCGACCTTGCCGCTGGCGCTGTTCCTGAT
The DNA here is from genome assembly GCF_001299375.1 of Achromobacter sp. 2789STDY5608621. Lineage (NCBI taxonomy): Bacteria > Pseudomonadati > Pseudomonadota > Betaproteobacteria > Burkholderiales > Alcaligenaceae > Achromobacter > Achromobacter sp. 2789STDY5608621. Next base: position 17,498 of record NZ_CYTU01000043.1, read on the forward strand.
GGTGCTGGCAGCCGTGCCGGTGGCCGACGACATCCGCCATTTCTTTGCGCGGCCGTAGCGCGCCCGCGGTGCGGCGCGCGACTCAGGCTCTGGCATGCGCCAGCAAGACCTGCAGCGCGGCCGCTGTCTGCCAGTGCAGTTTTTCCAGGCGAGCATCCGTCGCGGGATCGGTGATGGCGCGGCCATCGGCGCCCACCGGATAGGGCTTGCCCAGCAGCCGCGCCATGTCGATCTGGTAGTAGCTGCTGTCGCCATACGGGCGCTTGCCGTCGATGAACGGCATCGGCCAGAAGGCGTCGCCTTCGCGCAGCACCGCGTTCAGCTCGCCCGGGCCGGCCTCGCGCCAGTTCGCCGCGCGCAGCAGCGTCAGGTGCTCGCGCCGCAGTTCGAAGCGGCCCTGCGCATCGACGCCGCTGTCGGGAAAGTCGAAGGCCTCGCGCCGTTGCGGCGGCAGTGTATAGCGGCCGGGCGCCAGCCGGCCGATGTCGCGCACATAGGCCGGCACCAGCCGGCACACTTCCGCCAGGCGCCGCGTCGCCAGGCTTCGGTCGGACGTACCCAGCAAAGCCATCGCCGCGGCGATCGTGTCCTTGCCGCTCAGCGGCCGTTCGAATTCGACGCCGGGCGCGCCGGACTCCACGGGAATCCAGATCACGCCCAGTCCGCGCATCAGCCTGGCGTGGTCCGCGTGGTAGCGAAGGCTCGCCGGATCCGCCCGGAAGACCTGGCGGATGATGGCGTCCCGTTCATTCGGCGCCGCGGCGCCAGCGGCTGACGCGAGGCGCAGCGGCGCGCAGGTCAGCGCCGCCAGTGCCAGCGTCAGCGCGCGCCGGGGCGGGGAAGCGAGAGGCGATTGCGGGGCGGGCGGCGAGGGGGGCGCAGGCGGCGTGCGAGACATGGGGGCTCCTGTGGCGGCGGATGGCTTGCGGGTCGCGGCAAGGCGGGACGAAAAAAGTTGAAAGAAGCGGCGCTAGCGCGGCAACGATGCCAGCTCTGCGCTCGCGCGGGAATAGCCGGGTTGCAGCCGCAACGCGGCCTCGTAGCTGACGCGCGCGTCGGCCTGGCGGCCCAGCCGCCGCAGCAGCATGCCCTGGTTGGTCAGTATCTGGGCGCTGGGCGGCGTCGCCGCCACCGCCCGCTCGTACGCCTTGAGGGCTTCCTCGGTCTGGTCCAGGCCGTCCAGCAGAGCGGCTTCCAGGTTCAGGCCGATGCTCCACTGCGGATAGCGTTGCGTCAGGATCCGGGTCGTGGCCAGCGCGTTGGGCAGATCCCGCAGTTCGGCCTGGACGCCGGCCTTGTTCACATAGAACCAGCGGTTGTCCGGGTTCAGCCCGATCGCTTCGTCGAACCGTTCGAGCGCCGCGGCGGGCTGGCCGTTGACCGTTTGCAGCTTGCCCAGGAAGTTCCTGACATCGGCGTTGCCCGGATCGCGTTGCGACAGGGCTTCGGCGATGCGCTGCGCCCGCGCCGGGTCGTTGGCGCGCAGCGCGGCGGAGATCTGCTGGTTCATCTCCTGCAGCGGCGCCGGCCATTGCTGGATGCGGGCGCGCAAGGCGGCGCTCTCGGCGGCCAGCTCGGCCTGGTAGGCATTGTCGAATTCCAGCGGCGGTTGCGGCTGCGCGCGGGCGGTGGCGTGGCCCGCCAGCAGCAGGGCAGCCAGCAGGCAGCGGATCACTGGCCGCCAATGCCGCCGGCCGGCGCGCCGGTCCGCCAGCCATGCCGCGGCGAGCCGCCAGCCTGGCGACAATCGAAAAGGACGATGCGGCGTTGCGATCATGAGGGTCGGGAAGAGGGGGCTGGACCCCCTACGATATCCCGAGATGGACTTACTTGGGCATGAGCACGCTGTCGATCACGTGGATCACGCCGTTGGACTGGTAGACGTCGTAGGTGCTGATGTTGGCGACGCCGCCTTTCTCGTCCTTGACGATGAGGTTGTGCTTGCCGTTCATCATCACCCACAGTTTGCCGCCGCTGGCGGTGGTCAGCTCGGTGACGCCGCCCTTCCTGGCCTTGGCGGCCAGCGCGTCGAAGTCCAGCTTGCCGGGCACCACGTGGTACGTCAGGATCTTGGTCAGGGTGGCTTTGTTCTCGGGCTTGACCAGGGTGTCGACCGTGCCGGCCGGCAGCTTGGCGAAGGCGGCATTGGTGGGCGCGAACACCGTGAACGGACCCTTGCCCTGCAGCGTGTCCACCAGGCCGGCGGCCTTGACCGCGGCCACCAGGGTGGTGTGGTCGGCCGAATTGACCGCGTTGGCGACGATGGTCTTGCCGGGCATCATCGGTTGGCCGCCGACCATGACGTCGGCCGCATAGGTGGGCGACAGGGTCAGGGCGGAGCAGGCGATGGCAATCGAAGCTAGCAATTTCATGACGATCTCCTTTTTGGTTGGCCGTCACTAGCAAATACGGGGCAGCCCCCCGTCTGGATGCGTCCGATGACCTGGAACAAACCCTAGGTCGGCGCCGTCGCCGCGCCGGCGGAGCCGGCATGCTTGAGCCCGATACCCGGATCACCAGGATCACTACAATGGGAGAACCGGCGCCCGGCCGGGGCGTTGCCGCCGCCGGGCATCGGTAAGCACGCCTTTCGGGCGCTTGTTCGCAACGTAGTTCCGGCCGCGGACAGGTAGCATCCGAGAGCGTGATTGCCAGCCCGCGCACCGGCGCGCGGCGCTGCCGCGAATCACGCGATTCGCTATTTTCCGGAGGATAAGAACAAACATGGACGCGGAATTCTGGTTGGAACGCTGGCGCGACGGGCGCACGCATTTTCATCAAACACGAGTGACGCCGCTGCTGCAGAAATACTGGCCGACACTCTCGGTGCCCGCGGGCGGCAAGGTGCTGGTGCCGCTGTGCGGCAAATCCCTCGACATGGTCTGGCTGGCGGCGCAAGGCTTCCAGGTGCTGGGCGTGGAATTGTCGCAACTGGCGGTCGAGCAGTTCTTCGTCGAGAACGAGCTCAAGCCGGTGATCCAGGACAGCGCCTACGGCAGGCACTACGTGGCGGGCAATATCGAGATCATCTGCGGCGACATCTTCAAGCTGGATGCGCCGCTGCTGTCGCACTGCGTCGGCGCGTATGACCGTGCTGCGCTGGTGGCGCTGCCCGTGGAGATGCGCGGCGAGTACGTGCGCCACGTCTACGGGCAGCTGTCGCCCGGCTACCGCGGCCTGCTGATCACGCTGGACTACCCGCAGGAAGAGATGGACGGGCCGCCGTTCGCGGTGTTGGACACCGAGATGCGGACGCTGTTCAGCGGCGTCTCGCCGGCGGTCATCATCGACCGCCGCGACATCCTGGCCAAGGAACCCAAGTTCGCCGAGCGCGGCGTGAGCCGGCTCGACACGGTCGTCTACCGGCTGGGCGTGCAGGCCTGAGGCGCCGGGTTCAGAAGAACCAGCCGCCGCGGGTCAGGTCCTTTTCGCAGCTCTTGTACTGGCTGGCGAATTTGTCGGCCCGCGCCTGCACTTTCTTTGACACCGTCTTGAGCCACGCCTTGCGGTCGTAGCTGCGGTTGCGGTAGCCGGTCCAGCCCTCGTGGTAGTTCAGGTACTGGCCGTAGGCGTCCGACTTGGAGATGCCGTTCAGGCGCTGGCTCTTGTTCATGTACCAGCCCATGAAGTCCAGGGCGTCGGCGAAGTTGTCGCGGCTGGAACCCCAGCCGCCGGCATCCTTCTTGTAGTCGGCCCAGGTCTCGTCCTTGGCCTGGGCGTAGCCATAGGCGGAACTGACGCGGCCCCACGGGATGATGCCCAGGAAGTAATAGCGCGGCGGCACCGCGTCCTGTTTGAAGCTGGACTCCTGGTACATCATCGCCATCGGCACCGGCACCGGCGCGCCCCATTTCTTCTGCACCTTGAGCGCGGCATCGTGCCAGTCCGGCTTTTCGCGGAAGATGGCGCAGATGTTCTCGGGATTCGAGGGCGGGGCGGTGGCGCAGCCGGCAAGCGCGGCCAGCAGCGGCAGCGGCATCAAGAGCCGTGTCATTGGTGGTCTTCTCCAGGCGCCGGCGGGCGGCGGTTACGTTTTGTTTGTCACGGTTTGCTGTGATTGTATGAAAACGTATCGACGGAAAAGTTCCGCCCCCGTTTTTTTTGCCTCCAACCGGCCGATCAAGGCGGATTTCCGCGGGATCCGGCCGTTTTGGCGGCGCCAATGAAAACGGCCCCGGATCGCTCCGGGGCCGTGTCGCAGGCGAGCCTACGTGGCGAGGTTTACACCTCGATCACGTCCGCCACGTCCTTGTAGTCGGCGATCTTGTCGAAGTTCAGGTACTGGTAGATCTGGTCGCCGCTCTTGTTGATGACGCCCATGTCGGCCATGTACTCGTCCTTGGTCGGGATGCGGCCCAGCTTCGAGCAGATCGCGGCCAGTTCGGCCGAACCCAGGTAGACGTTGGTGTTCTTGCCCAGGCGGTTCGGGAAGTTGCGGGTGCTGGTGGACATCACCGTCGCGCCTTCGCGGACCTGCGCCTGGTTGCCCATGCACAGCGAGCAGCCCGGCATTTCGGTGCGGGCGCCGGCCGTGCCGAACACGCCGTAGTGGCCTTCCTCGGTCAGCTGCGTGGCGTCCATCTTGGTGGGCGGGGCCACCCACAGCTTGACCGGGATGTCGCGCTTGCCTTCGAGCAGCTTGGACGCCGCGCGGAAGTGGCCGATGTTGGTCATGCAGCTGCCGATGAACACTTCGTCGATCTTGGCGCCGGCGACTTCCGACAGCGTCTTGACGTCGTCCGGGTCGTTCGGGCAGGCCACGATGGGCTCGTGCACGTCGGCCAGGTCGATCTCGATGACAGCGGCGTATTCGGCGTCGGCGTCCGGCTCCAGCAGCTGGGGATTGGCCAGCCAGGCTTCCATCGCCTTGATGCGGCGGCCCAGCGTGCGCTCGTCTTCGTAGCCGTTGGCGATCATCCACTTGAGCATCACGATGTTGCTGTTGATGTACTCGATGATCGGTTCCTTGTTCAGGCGCACCGAGCAGCCGGCGGCCGAACGTTCGGCCGACGCGTCCGACAGTTCGAAGGCTTGTTCGACCTTCAGGTCGGGCAGGCCTTCGATTTCGAGGATGCGGCCGGAGAAGATGTTCTTCTTGCCTTGCTTGGCGACCGTCAGCAGGCCGGCCTTGATGGCGTACAGCGGAATGGCGTTGACCAGGTCACGCAGGGTGACGCCGGGCTGCAGCTTGCCCTTGAAGCGGACCAGCACCGATTCCGGCATGTCCAGCGGCATCACGCCGGTGGCGGCGGCGAAGGCGACCAGGCCCGAGCCGGCCGGGAACGAGATGCCGATGGGGAAGCGGGTGTGCGAGTCGCCGCCGGTGCCGACGGTGTCCGGCAGCAGCATGCGGTTGAGCCACGAGTGGATCACGCCGTCGCCCGGACGCAGCGAGACGCCGCCGCGGGTGCTGATGAACTCGGGCAGCGTGTGGTGCGTCTTGACGTCCACGGGCTTGGGATAGGCGGCGGTGTGGCAGAACGACTGCATCACCAGGTCGGCCGAGAAGCCCAGGCAGGCCAGGTCCTTGAGCTCGTCGCGGGTCATGGGGCCGGTGGTGTCCTGGCTGCCGACCGAGGTCATCTTCGGTTCGCAGTAGGTGCCCGGGCGGATGCCGCGGCCTTCCGGCAGGCCGCAGGCGCGGCCGACCATCTTCTGGGCCAGCGAGAAGCCCTTACCGGTGTCGGCCGGGTCCTTGGGCAGGCGGAACAGCGTCGACGGCGCCAGGCCCAGCGCTTCGCGCGCCTTGGCGGTCAGGCCGCGGCCGATGATCAGCGGAATGCGGCCGCCGGCGCGCACTTCGTCGAACAGCACGTCGGACTTCACTTCGAATTCGGCGATGACTTCGCCGTTCTTGATGGCCTTGCCTTCATAGGGGCGCAGTTCGACCACGTCGCCCATTTCCATCTTGGAAACGTCGAGTTCGATCGGCAGGGCGCCGGCGTCTTCCATGGTGTTGTAGAAGATCGGGGCGATCTTGTTGCCCAGGCACACGCCGCCGAAACGCTTGTTCGGCACGAAGGGGATGTCTTCGCCGGTGAACCACAGCACCGAGTTGGTGGCCGACTTGCGCGAGGAGCCGGTGCCGACCACGTCGCCGACGTAGGCGACCAGGTGACCCTTGTCCTTGAGCGACTCGATGAACTTGACCGGGCCGCGCTTGCCGTCTTCTTCCGGTTCGAACGCCGCGCCGTCGCGCTTGTTCTTGAGCATCGCCAGGGCGTGCATCGGGATGTCGGGGCGGGTGGTGGCGTCCGGGGCCGGCGACAGGTCGTCGGTGTTGGTTTCGCCAGGCACCTTGAAGACCGTGATGGTCAGGCTCTCGGGCAGTTCCGGGCGGCTGGTGAACCATTCGGCGTCGGCCCAGCTCTGCATCACGGACTTGGCGTTGGCATTGCCCTTGTCGGCCTTTTCCTTCACGTCGTGGAAGGCGTCGAACATCAGCAGGGTCTTTTTCAGGGCGTCGGCGGCGATCGTGCCGATTTCCTTGTCGTCGAGCAGTTGGACCAGCGGGCCAATGTTGTAGCCGCCCAGCATGGTGCCGAGCAGTTCAGTCGCCTTGGCGCGGCTGATCAGGGCACAAGCTTCGGTGCCCAGGGCCACGGCGGCCAGATACGAGGCCTTGACCTTGGCGGCATCGTCCACGCCGGCCGGAACACGGTGGGTCAGCAGCTCGACCAGGTTCTGCTCTTCGCCCGCGGGCGGGTTCTTCAGCAGTTCGATCAGTTCAGCGGTTTGTTTTGCCGTCAGGGGCAGCGGGGGAATCCCCAGAGCCGCGCGTTCGGCAACGTGTTGGCGGTAAGTATCCAGCATGTTGAGGCCTGCTTAAAGTCGGGTTGGAAGAAGGGTTGTCGCCGGAATTGTAGAGGGAAGAGGGGGCCGCTAGCAAATGTCTTATATCTTATATAAGACTTGAGTCGATAGGCGTTGTCTGCGGGCCACGCCGGGGCGCAGCCAGGCGCGGGACGGGGCGATCTTGGGAGCGTGAAAACGGGGACGATTTGGTGGCCGGCGCCCCGGCGCGAGGATGGGAGGGCCGCTGCGGCAGGCCCCGTGCCCGCGTTCGGGCAGCGGGAGCCCGTGTTGACGCCGGGAGCCGCGCGCGACTGTCGGGCGGGCCCCCGGGGCGGCGGATCAGTTGGCCTTGGCGTCGTACACCACGCCCACGCGGGCGAAGTTGGCGCCGTATTGCTTGACGTCCAGCTGGAACGGGGCGCTCTCGCCTGGCTTGAGCTTGGGCAGGCGCAGCTCCGAATAACGCGCGCCGGTCAGCTTGTCCTGCGCGTCGTAGAGGCTGATCCAGACCTTGACGTTGTCGACGTCGACGTGGTCGTCGTTGCGCACCCGGCCATGCACCATGACGTACTTGTAGCGGTAGCGGTAGGTGAAATTCAGCGTGCCGGTGCCGACGCCGGCCTCGGTGGTTTCGACGCTGATGTCCAGCGCCGGCCGGGTGCCGGGCAGGGCCGCGCGCTTGGCCGGCTTCCAGTCGGTCTTGACCTCGGAATAGCGCTCGAAGTTCTCGCCGTTCAGCAGCACCGGAATGCGCTCGCCGGGGTACAGCATGGCCGGCAGCGACCATTCCTGGCGCAGCCGCAGGGGGCGCGAGCCGTCGAACACCGAGATCTCCATGCCCGGCGACAGCGCTACGTATTTGTCGCTGCGGTTGACCACTTCGGCCAGCAGCAGCGGACGCTCGATCTCATTGAGCAGGCGGCGTGGCGCCGACAAGGTCAGCGAAGCGGGGTCGAACAGGGCGAAATCCGGGTCCAGCAGTTCGGCCGTGGTCAGGCGCACCTGGTCGATGATGCGGGGATTGGCGGGGCTGACGCGCACGATGCGGCTGGCGGGACCCTCGGGCGCTGGCGCAGCCGTGGCAGGCGCCGCCGCGGCCTGGGCCGGCTTGGGCGCGTCCCAGGGCAACAGGCCGTTGTATTTGGCCAGGGCGTAGCCGCCAGCGGCGAGGATGATCAGCACCAGCCCGGCCCGGGCGGGCCGCGACAGGGGCCGCGCGGGGGAACGGTCAGCTTTCACTTTGCACCATGTAATCGTAGGACCCGACCTTGCCTTCGGCCAGCATCTCGCAGCGCACGTCGAACGAGGTCACCGCGCCGGGGGCGAGCGGGCTGGCCGAGCCGTAGCCGTTGCCGATGCCCAGCAGCTTGCCGTCCTCGTCGTACAGCATCACCGAGATCTGCGTGCTGCCGGCGGCCACCGCGCCCTTGTTGCGCAGCAGGCCGACCAGGCGGTAGACGCCATCGTTGCGCACCAGCTGCACCTTGTCGGCGGCGACGTCGCGGGCGCTGCTGTTCGCCAGCGACGGCGTGGCCGGCTTCAGGACATAGCGGCTGTAGGCGGTGTCGGGCAGGGAGATCGTCACCGGGGTGTATTCGCCGGGCAGCAGCGTGCGCGCCATCGGCGAGCCCGAGGTGGACGACAGCGTCAGTTCGCCCTGATAGAACGTGGCGGTGACGCGCGGCGCATCGATCTTCTTGCCGGTCTCGTTGCGCATCAGCATCACCAGCTGGTTGCGGCCGCGGCCACGCACTTCCTGCACGTCCGTCAGCTTGACCAGCGCGGCGTCGATGGGCGGCGGGGCGGCGCGCGAGGGGGCGCGGGTCGATGAGCCACTGTTGAACAGCGTGGCGGTGAGCGGCACCAGGATCGCGGCCAGCACCACCAGCGCGATCGCGATGATCGCGCCCGGCTGCAATTTGGCGGCGGGCGCCGGCTGCTGCATGCCGCGCAGGATCTTCTCCAGGCGCTGGGCGACGTTGTCCTCGACCAGGGTGACGGCGTGGCAATGGCTGCACTGGTATTCGTTGGTATCCAGCTTGGTGAACTGCGCGCTGCCGCAGGTCGAGCAGGTCAACGTCACCGTATTGATCGTGGTCTGTTTGGGTGTCATGCGAGAGGGCGGGCGCGCCGCGTCCGGGGCGGCGCCGGGATGGCGCGGCCGGGCCGGGCGTGGCTGGCTTACTGGGCCGCAAGGATAGCGGCGGCGCGTCGGCGGCGGGGTGCATGAGCGCATCTGATTATTACGAAATGTATGCGAAGGCCCGCGGACGCCGCCGGGCCCGGTGCTATGATCGCCGGCGTTCCAAGCCCCTTGAATACGCCGTTCCCCCAGTCGTTCCGCTCCTGGCCGCGATCCCGCGCGGCGGGGCCGAGCCGAGGCAGGTCAGGCTCCGCCCCAGCATGAGCATCTTCCAACACGTGTTGTTCCTCGCCTGTGTGGCGCTGGCGACCTACGCCCAGACCATGACGGGGTTCGCCTTCGGCCTGGTGCTGCTGGGGTTGTCCGGCGTGTTCCAGCTGGCATCCGTGTCCGAAGTGGCCAACGTGGTCAGCGTGCTGTCCCTGGTCAACGCCGTGGTCACGCTGGCGCGGGCCAAGCCGCAGGTCAATTGGCGCCTGATGACGCCGGCGCTGGTCAGCAGCCTGGCCGGCGTGGCGTTGGGGGTGGTGGCGCTGGCCTGGATCAGCGGCGCCATGGCGGTGCTGCTGCAATTGCTGCTGGGCCTGACCATCCTGGCTTGCGCCGTGCTGCTGGTGGCGCGCACTCAGCCCCTGGAGCGCCTGTCATCGCGCGCCTCGTTCGTGCTGTTCGGCGGGGTCTCGGGCGTGCTGGGTGGCTTGTTCTCCAGCGCCGGCCCGCCCATGGTCTATCACCTGTATCGCCAGCCCCTGCCGCTGGCGTCCATCCGCAACAGCCTGCTGGTGCTGTTTTCATTGAACGCGGTCGTGCGCCTGGCGCTGGTGACGGGGCAGGGCACGTTCATGGCCACGTCGTTCTGGCTGAGCCTGCAAGCCCTGCCGGTCGTGATCGGGGTGACCTGGGTCGCGCGCCGCTACGCCACCGCCGGGTCGATGAAGACCGTCAAGCGGATGGTGTTCGTGCTGCTGCTGGCGGCCGGACTCGGCCTGATCGTGCCGGCGTCGCGGCTCCTCGCGGCGGGGTAGCCGCGAGGCGGACGATCCGGGCCTTGCCGCGATTCAGCCGTGTTCGCCGGAGATGTACCGTTCGAGCTCGGTGATGATGAATTTCTGCTCGCTCATGACGTCCTTGACCAGGTCGCCGATGGACACCAGGCCGACCAGCTTCTTGTCCTGGATGACGGGCAGGTGGCGGAAGTGGCGCTCGGTCATCAGCGCCATGCAGTGCTCGCGGGTGTCTTCCGGCCGCACGTAGAAGACGGAGTCGGTCATGATTTCGCGGACCTTGGTGGTGCGCGAGGAGCGATCCTGCAGCACGATCTTGCGGGCGTAGTCGCGCTCGGTGAGCATGCCCAGCACCTCGTCGCCCTCCGCCACCACCACGGCGCCGATACTGCGTTCGGCCATGGTCTTGATGGCGTCGTACACGGACGAGTCCGGCGTGACGGTCACGACGGGCGGGTTGGCCTTTTCCCTGAGAATCTCAGCAACTTTCTTCACGATGTGCTCCCGAATCGCTGGCAAGGTTCAAGCGCCGGCCCGAGCCCGCGCCGGACGCCTGGCGCCAGCGCACGGTCTGGCCGTGACTCCATCCTAAGCCCGGCGGCGGGATTGCCGCAAGTTTCCGGTGGGTTCTCAGGCGGTATGGCCTGGCAGGTTCGTGGAGCAGGTGGCTATAGTCGCGGCCGCCATAGAACACGCCCATAATGGTCACGGACCCGTCATCGTTCAAGGAGTAGGCGATGGTGCATCGCTTCTGATGATGCAGGAAGCGGAGATTGGGGTTGGCGGCATGGCGCCGCGCTCCGCGTCTTGGAAAATGGGCCAGGTCCAGGCAGGCCTGGATCACGCCGTCGACATAGCCGTCCGCTGTTGCGGAAGTCCCCGCCGCGCTGAAATACCGTTGCATGTTGACGATGTCGCGGAGCGCGTCCGGCGTGAACACGACGTAGAACATGTCAGCGGCCTCAAGGTCGTCTGGCGCGCTCCGCGGCGAGCGCGGCCAGAACCTCGCCAGGGGTGAGCAGGCGGGATGGATCCGCCTTGCTGGCCCGGCTTATCGCTTCGAGCCGCTTGAGCCAGGCGTTTTCGTCCCGCTGATCGACGCTGGGTAGATAGGGAGGCGGCAGCTCTGGAGGAGGATCCGATTGGCAGTGTTCCCGTACGGGGGGCCGTTGGGATGGCGTTGGACGGCGTGGCATGTAGAGAATTCCAAAGGCGTGGGCGACCTGGATAGCCTATGTGCGGCACGACGACGCGACAAGTCCTTTGAGCCATTCCTCTCGTCCTATCTTTCGCCAAGCGCGCGGCGGTGGTCGGCGGCCAGCCCACGCCGGCCGCCGCGCCTTCTCAGCGGATCAGGAACCCCGCGCCCACCGGATCATTCTTGTCGATGACCCAGCGCGCCGTGCCCAGGATGCTGGCCGTGCCCTTCACCGTCGGCCGCACCGCGCGGGTGCCGTTCAGGTCGACCTCGCCCAGCAGGCAGCCTTCGAAGGTGCCGCTGCCCAGCAGGCCTTCGGATTTGATGGGCTGGTTCAGGCCCATCTTGCCGCGCGCCTCGAACATGGCCATCATCGCGCTGGTGCCGGTGCCGCCGGGCGAGCGGTCGAGCTGGCCGGCGCTGAACACGTGCACGTTCTTGTAGAACGCGCTCTCGATCGTCGGCTGGTGCCAGAACGTGATGAAGTTCAGGTTGTTGATGTGCGATTCGGTCGGGTGCTGGATGCGGTGGCGCGCGTTGAGCTGGTCGCGCACGATCAGGCCCATGCGCGACAGTTCGGTGCCGTTGTCCGGCGAGATGCGCAGGTCGCAGTTCGACAGGTCGACGATGCCGAAGTAGTTGCCGCCCCAGACGATGTCGGCCGACAGCTTGCCGTAGCCCGGCAGTTCCACCGGAATGTCCTGCGCGGCGACGTAGGCCGGCACGTTCTCGAAGCGCGTCCACAGCACGTTGTCGCCTTCCGAGGCCACTTCCGACACCACCAGGCCGGCGGTGGTCTCGAAGCGGATGCGGGTGATGCCGTCCTTGCCGCGCGGCACCAGGCCGTTGGCCACCATGGCCATGCTGACCGCGATGGTGCCGTGGCCGCACATGTGCGAATACTCGGTGCCGTCGATGTAGATCAGGCCGGCGTCGTACTCGGGGCTGGACGGCGGCGTCAGGAACACGCCGAACATGTCCTTGTGGCCGCGCGGCTCGCGCATCAGCGCCTTGCGCAGCCAGTCATAGTGCTGCTCCAGGAACGCGCGCTTTTCCAGGATGGTGGAACCGGCGGGGTACGGAATGCCGCTGTGGACGATACACAGGGGCTCGCCTTCCGTATGGGTATAGATGACATCGAACGCGTCTTGCTTGCGCATGACAGTGACTCCAGGCGGTAGATAGGGGAAAGAGGAAAGTTATTTGCCGCGTTCGGACAGCATGTCCAGCCCGACGGTCAAATCCAGGATCACGATGGCGACGACCGCAGCCACGATCGTGGCGCCCGATACGGCTGCGATGGTCGGATCAATCGTGTATTGCACGTAATTGAAAAGCTTCACGGGGATGGTGTTCAGGTCCGCCGTGGTGTTGAAAATCGACAGCTCCACATTGATCCATGACGAGATGAAGGCGAAGATCGAACCCGTCACGATGCCCGGACGGATCTGCGGCAGCACCACCAGGAAGAATGTGGTCCAGGGGTTGGCGCCCAGGTCGGCCGAGGCTTCCTCCAGCGCGCGCTGTTCCGGCGTCAGCAGCGTCAGAGTGGAGCGCAGCACGAACGGCGCGATGATCACGACGTGGCCGATCAGGAGCGACAGGAAGCTGCGGGTCAGGCCGAAGTACGCGCCGAACTGCAGCAGCGCCGCGCCCAGCACGATGTGCGGCAGCACCAGCGGCGACATCAGCACCGAGGTCAGCGCGGCCTTGCCCGGAAACTCGTAGCGCGCCAGCGCCAGCGCCGCCGGCACCGTCAGCAGCACCGCGGCCACCGTGGCGGCCAGCGCCAGCACCGTGCTGGTGGTGAACGCGGCCACATAGCCGGCCTCGACCAGCAAGGTGCGGTACCACTCCAGCGTCCAGCCTTGCGGCGGGAACGCCAGGTACGGCGTGGCGGTGAACGACGCGCCCAGGATCACCACGAGCGGCAGCGCCAGGTAGGCCAGCACGGCCAGCGCGGTCAGGCGGATCAGGTGGCGGGCGATCATCGCGCGGCTCCCGGCAAGGTGGCGGCGCGATTGGCCAGCGCCACCAGGATCAGGGTGAAGACCAGCAGCACCATGCTCAGCGCGCCGCCGTAGTGGAAATCGAACACCGTGCTGTATTGCTGGAAGATCAGCATCGACAGCACCGTGACGCGGCCGCCCGACAGCAGCGCCGGCGTCACGTAGGCGCTGACCGCCAGCGTGAAGACGATGATGGCGCCCGACACCACGCCGGGCAGCGTCAGCGGCCAGGTCACGTGCAAGAAGGTCGCCGCCGGGCTCGCGCCCAGGTCGGCCGAGGCCTGTTCGCAGGCCGGGTCGACCCGCGCCAGCGCATTGCCGACCGCCAGCACCACGAACGGCAGCAGCACGTAGACCATGCCGATCAGGATGCCCAGCTCGGTGCCGATGAAGCGCATCGGCCGGTCCACCGCGCCGGTCGCCATCAGGCCCTGGTTGACCAGGCCGTTGCGGCCCAGCAGCACCATCCAGCCGAAGGCGCGCACGATGTTGCTGGTGAACAGCGGCACCACCAGCAGGATCACGCAGGCGCGGCGCCAGGCCTGCCAGCGCACCACGCGCACCAGGTACCAGGCCAGCGGATAGCCCAGCGCCAGGCAGGCGAGGGTGGTGAACAGGGCCAGCCGGAACGTCACCAGGATCACGTCCCAGTGGTACTGGTCGGCCAGCACCTTCATGTATTGCGCGGCCGTCGGCGTCAGGCCGTCGGGCCCGCCGGTGGCGCTGGCCAGCGCCACCACCGCCAGCGGCGCCAGGAAGAAGGCCGCGAAGAACAGCACCGGGGCCGCCAGCAGCAGGCCGGGGGAGAGCCAGGCGCGCCGCATCATGGCTGGCCGCCGATCAGGTGCAGGTGTTCGGGCGCGAACGCCAGCGCCACCTCGCCGCCGGCATGCAGGCCGCCGGGCGCGAGGCCGCCGTGACGCGCCACCAGGGTCTGGCCGCCGATGTCGACGTGGATCATGCTGTGGCTGCCCACGTTGATCACGTCGCTCACGGTGCCCGTCAGCATGGCATCGGCGCGCTGGCACAGCTTCAGGTCCTCGGGCCGCAGCACGGCCAGGCCGCGCGCCGTCGCCGGACGTTGGGCGAGCGGCACGCGCAGGCCCTGGGCATCCAGCATCAAGGCGCCGTCATCGGCCACCGTATAGGCGATGAAGTTGGCATCGCCGATGAACTCGGCGACGAAACGCGTGGCCGGCTGGCGGTAGATGTCGGTGCCGGCGCCGACCTGCTCGATGCGGCCGGCGTGCATGACCACGACGCGGTCCGCCATGGTCATCGCTTCTTCCTGGTCGTGGGTGACGAAGATGAAGGCGATGCCGAGACGGGCCTGCAGATGCTTGAGTTCGAGCTGCATGCGCTTGCGCAGCTTCAGGTCCAGCGCCGACAGCGGCTCGTCCAGCAACAGCAGCTTGGGCTGGTTGACGATGGCGCGCGCCAGCGCCACCCGCTGCTGCTGGCCGCCGGACATTTCGCGGGGATAGCGCGGACCGAAGTCGGCCAGGCCGACCATGTCCAGCGCATCCCTGGCGCGATCCGCCGCGTCGGATTTCGACGCGCCCTGGCGCCGCGGACCGTAGGCGACGTTCTCCAGCACGGTCATGTGCGGGAACAGCGCATAGTTCTGGAACACGGTGTTGAGCGGGCGGCGATGCGCCGGCAGGCGGCTGACGTCCTGGCCGTCGATCAGGATGCGGCCCGATTCCGGCTGCAGGAAACCGGCGATCGACTTGAGCAGCGTGGTCTTGCCGCAGCCGCTGGGGCCCAGCAGCGCCACGAACTCTCCCTGCTGGATCGCCAGGTCGATGCGATCCAGCGCCTGGTAGGCGCCGAAGCGCATCGACACGCCTTCGATGGTGAGCAAAGCGGACATGGGGAACGGACCTTGCTCAGCGCTTGCGGGCGACCTGCCGGTTCCACGCGTCGGTGACCTCGGCGCGGCGGGCGTTGATGATGTTCCAGTCGAACAGGCTCAGGTTCTTGACCGAGCCGTCGGCGCCCCAGGGCAGCTTGCGGGCGACGTCCTTGGAGACCTGTACGTCCTTGACCGCCGGGCCGAGGTAGAGCTTGGTCGCCAGGCAGGCGGCCGCGTCCGGCGTCAGCGCGGTGTCGATGAACTTCTGCGCCGCGGCCTTGTTGGGCGCGCCCTTGACCAGGTGCAGGCGGGCGTCGGTGGCCCACACGCCTTCCTTGGGCACGGTGAAGCCGATCGGCAGGCCCTTGTCGATCAGGTCCCAGGCGCCGACGTTGAAGTGCGCGCCGATCACCGCTTCGCCGCTCTGGAAGGCGTTGGTGGCCGCGCCCGAGCTGTCGAAGAACAGCGCGGTGTCCAGCGAGGCCAGCTTGGAATAGAGCGGCGCCAGGTTCGACGGGTCGATCGCCCAGACCCGCGCCAGGAAGAAGATGAACGGCACGCCCGACGAGTTGGCGGGCGAGGGCACCGCCACCGCGCCGGCATACTCGGGCTTCCACAGGTCCTTCCAGCTGGTCGGCGGCTGCGTCACTTCCTTGGTGCTGTAGGTGATGCCGAGCGAGTAATAGCCGGTGCTGACCGCGAAGGCGGCATTGCCGTCGCGGTACACGCCCTGCTCGATGACGTTCTTCAGGTTGGGAATGGCGCTGGCGTCCAGCGCGTCCAGCACGCCGGCCTGCTGCGCCAGCTCGCTGATGCCGCCGTCCATCCAGGCCACGTCGATGGTCGGCGCGCCCTTCTGCTGCTGCAGCTTGGCCAGGGTGGTGGTGGAGGTGCCGACTTCCGGCACCACGGTGACGCCGGTCGCTTTGGTGAAGGGCTCGGCCACGCAGGCGCGGAACGCGTCGCCCCAGTTGCCGCCGTACCAGGCGACGGTGATTTTCTGCTGTTGCGCCAGCGCCGCGTGCGAAGCCAGGAGCAGCCCCGCGCCGAGCGCCGCCGCGCCCAGCGCGCTGCGGGTGTTTGTTGCCATGTCGGATTCCCCTTGTAGATTTGTCGATCCGCGATTCATTGACTCAAGTACCACAGGCACATCTTGGGCGATGCTCGGGAAAACGAGCTTGAAGACGCGGGACATAAACTTGAATAATTGCGTCATGTCCGTCGCCGCGCCACCCCCGTCCTTGCCGCTCTCCTATGAAGACGGCGAAGCACACCTGCCTCAGGGAAAACCCGCCCTGACCATCGGCATCGTGCTGCTGGACCAGTTCACGCTCGCGGCGTTCGCCGGTTTTGTCGACGTGTTGCGGCTGGCCGGCGACCATGGCGGCCGCAGCCGCCAGATCCATACCGCGTGGCGGGTGATGAGCTGGGACGGCAAGCCGCGCTGCTCCAGCGCCGGGCTGACGATCGAGGTCGAAGCCGGCCTGCCCGAGGACCCGGCGCAGTTCGACTACGTCGCGATTTGCGGCGGCAACGACTATTCCAGCGGCCGCATGCCCGAGCCCCTGCGCGACTGGCTGCGGCGCGCCGCGGCGCTGCGGGTGCGCCTGCTCGGCATCTGCACCGGCACCTTTGCGCTGGCGCAGGCCGACGTGATCGGGCCGCGCACGGTGTGCGTGCATTGGAACGTGCTGGAAACCTTCCGCGAGCGCTTTCCCGCGACTCGCGCGGTGGTCGACCGCCTGTTCGTCGACGAGGGCGACCTGATTTCCTGCGCCGGCTCCACCGCCGCCATCGACCTGGGTCTGTACTTGGTGGCGCGGCATTGCGGCCGCGACAAGGCGCAGCAGGCCATGCGCCACATGATGCTGCAGGGCGCGCGGCCGGGCCGCGTGCCGCAGGCGCATTTCCGCACCGACCTGTCCGGCATCCAGGACCTGCGGGTGCGCCAGGCGGCGCATTTCATCGAGCAGCGCATCGACAATCCGCCGCCGCTGGATGCCATCGCGCGTTATGTCGGCGTGGGCCGGCGCCAGCTGGAGCGCGCCTTCCGCCTGGCCACCGGCATGTCGCCGATGGCGTTCCAGCGGCAATTGCGGCTGGAATATGGCAGCTGGTTGTTGCTTAATAATGCCTGCAGCATCACGCAAATCGCGCTGGATTGCGGGTTTGCCGACGGCGCGCATTTTTCACGCGATTTCCGCGCGCATTTCGGACTATCTCCGCGCCAGTATCAGCAAAGCCACGGGCAGCACGCCGCGCGGCACGAAGGCGAGATCAGCGTCTTTCCCGCGTAGCTTTGCCCCGGCAAGGAGAACGCATGACATACGACCTTTGGTATTGGGACGGCATTCCCGGCCGCGGAGAATTCGTGCGCCTGGCGCTTGAAGCCGGCGGTATTCCTTACCGTGAACGCGCGCGCGAGCCCGGCATTGGCGAAGATGCGTTGATCCAGGACATGCTGTCCGATCGCAAGCAGCCGCCTTTCGCGCCGCCGTATCTGGTGGCCGGGAAAATGACCCTGGCGCAAACCGCCAACATCCTGCTGTTCCTCGGCGAAAAGCACGGCCTGGCGCCCGCCACGGTGTCGGGACGCCTGTGGGTCAACCAATTGCAGCTGACCATCGCCGACATGGTGGCCGAGGCGCACGATACCCATCACCCGATTTCGGCCAGCGATTATTACGAGGACCAGAAGGAGGAAGCGGCGCGGCGCGCCCGCGGTTTCCGCGAGGAACGCATTCCCAAGTTCCTGGGATATTTCGAGCGGGTGCTGGCCGGTCCCGACGCGTGGCTGGCGGGCGGCAAGCGCTGGAGTTATGCCGACCTGTCGTTGTTCCATCTGGTCGACGGCCTGCTGTTCGCCTTTCCCAGGCGCATGGGCACGCAGGCGATGAAGTTTCCCAAGGTCATGGCCTTGCATCGGCGCGTCGCGGAACTGCCGGCGTTGCAGGCGTATTTCGCCAGCGGCAGGCGCCTGCCATTCGGCGAGGGCATATTCCGCCATTATCGCGAACTGGACGCTGAATAACGATTCCAGGCCGTGGTCACCGCATTCGGGGGATTCGGATCCGGTGCGTATTTATTGCCGTGTTAATTAAATGGGGCCGCCGCCGGCGCGGCCCCATTATTCCTCTGACTTATATCTGAAAATACGGGGGCGGATTCGTATTAACCCGGATCAATAACGAAAAATCAGACGGGCGTTAATCGTGAAACGCGGTGAAATATCCGTTGCCGAGTTTTTTTTAGTCAGTCATCAATGAATATATTGAGAACAGCTCATTTTTAGGATTAAATATTTTCGACTGGATACATTCTTCCGTTTTCTGTAATTCTTGACCTGCCGTCGCTACCCGGGCGATGGACCTGCAGGCAAGCGTGTGCATGCGGCGCGGCATGCGGCGCTTGATTCCTGGGACGCGCCAAGCAACTGCTTCAGACAAGCCAAGGTTTCTCTATCGATTTTCAGCACACTCGTCCCATTCCCTGCGGGAGACGTCAACATGCAATGGCTTACCCTCAAACGCCTGCTGCGCGGCGAGCGCGGCATGCAGAAAGCGGATCTATACGGGCAGATCGCGGCAATTCACAAAGCGCAGGCGGTGATCGAGTTTGATCTCGAAGGCCATGTCCTGATGGCCAACCAGAATTTCCTCGACACCATGGGTTATGAGCTGGACGAGGTCCTGGGGCAGCATCACCGCATGTTCGTGGTGCCCGAGGACCGGGAATCCGCCGAATACCTCGCCTTCTGGGACAAGCTGGGCCAGGGCGCGCACGACGCGGGCCGCTACCGCCGCATTCGCAGGGATGGCAGCGACGTCTGGCTGCAGGCCAGCTATAACCCCATCTTCGATAAACACGGCCGGCCCTTCAAGGTGGTCAAGTACGCCACCGACATTACCGAGCAACAGCAGCGCCAGGCGGATACCGAGGGCCAGCTCGAGGCCATTTCCAAAGTGCAGGCAATTATCGAGTTCGAACTGGACGGCACCATCATCCGCGCCAACGATCTGTTCCTGAACGCCGTCGGTTATCACGAGGACGAAGTGCGCGGGCGTCACCACAGCATGTTCGTGCTGCCCGAAGAGGCGCGCAGCGGCGCCTATGCCGAATTCTGGCGCAAACTGCGCAGCGGCCAGCATGACACCGGCCAATACCTGCGCATCGGCAAGAATGGCCGCCATGTCTGGATCGAGGCCAGCTACAACCCGATTTTCGATGCCGAGGGCCGGCCGTTCAAAGTGGTGAAATTCGCCACCGACATCACCAAGCGGTTTACCGCCGCCCAGACGCTGCGGGTGGCGGTGCAGGGCCTGACCGAAAACGCGGAGCGCGCCAGCCAGGCCAATTCCCTGGCGCAGGACGCCTGCCGGGTGGCCGAAGAGGGCGGCAAGACCGTCGCGGGCGTGGTCCGCACCATGGGCGCCATCACCGACAGTTCCAAGCGTATCTCGGAAATCATCGGCGTCATGGACGGCATCGCGTTCCAGACCAATATCCTGGCGCTCAATGCCGCGGTCGAGGCGGCGCGCGCCGGCGTGCATGGCAAGGGCTTCGCGGTGGTGGCGGCGGAGGTGCGCAGCCTGGCGCAGAACAGCGCCGCCGCGGCCAAGGAAATCAAAGGGCTGATCACCACGTCGGTCGAGCAGATCGGCAGCGGCGCCCGCCAGGTGCAATCGGCTGGCACCACCATGGAAGACATCGTCGCGTCGTCGCGGCGGGTCACCGAGATCATGGGCGAAGTGGTCGAGGTCTCGCTGGCGCAATCGGCCAAGCTGGGCGAAGTGACCGAGGACATCACCCAGATGACGGCCGAGGCGGCGTCCGCGCTGCAGGCCGCGCATGAACTGCACGGCGGCAGCCCGACGCTCAGGACGGCGGTCAAGCCGGTGGCGCCGTCGGTGCGGGCCCGGCAAGCCGCCAATACGCCGCTGCCGCCCAAGCCCGTGCTGGAGTATGTGCGTTACTGATGCGAGGGCGGCGGCGCGCCCGCCGCCCGAGTGCGCTATAAATACGGTCTTGTACGAACCCGTCGGCCCAGGCAGGAAGTTTCCGGCCCGGGCCGTGTTTTTTGCGGCAATTCCCCATGACCGAATCCGAAGCCCTGGCTCTCGCCACCCATCGCCATTACAAGGGCGGCCTGTATCGCTATATCGATACCGCCCGCCATTCCGAGACCGAGGAATCCATGGTGGTCTACGAACACCTGTGGCCGCACGCGCGTGGCCTGTGGGTGCGCCCGGCCGACCTGTTCTTCGGCCAGTTGGCCGACGGCTCGCCGCGGTTCGCGCCGCTGTCCGCGGCGCGCTGAGGCCATGGCCTTCTACTATCGCCGTGCGCGGCCGGCCGGCGCCGCGCCGCGCGCCGCCTCCGGGCAGCCGTCCGCGGCCGTTGCCGCCGCCTTGAACGCCTTGCGCGGCCCGTTCGTGGTGGCCGACCTGGAAACCACCGGGCTGTCGACCGCGTCGTGCGAAATCCTGGAATTCGCCGCGGTGCGCGTCGGCGCGGGCGGCGCGGCCGAACAGGAATACGCGCAGGTGGTGCGCACCCGCGCCTCGGTGCCGCCGTTCATCACCCGCCTCACCGGCATCACCCAGTCCGAGGTCGACCGCCAGGGCGTGCCCGTGGCGCAGGCCTTCGCGGCGTTCCTGGACTTCGTCGGCGACCTGCCGGTGTTTTTCCACAATGCCTCGTTCGACCGCCGCTTCCTGGAAGCCGCCGCGCTCCAGACCGGCCTGCCGTTCGCCAACGCCACGCATTGCACGCTGGTGCTGGCGCGGCGCGCCTGGCCCGAGCTGCCCTCGCACAAGCTGGACGTGCTGGCGCGGCACGTGGGCGCATCCGAGCCCACCCACCGGGCGCTGGCCGACGTGCGCACCACGGTGGCCGTCGCATTGGCGGCCAGTTCGAGGTTGGCCGTGGCCTGAGGCCGCGCCACGTTTCAACGGAACCATCATGTCCGACCTGGAACATATCCGACAGGCCCTGCGGGCCTTCACCGCCGAACGTGAGTGGCAGCGCTTCCATTCGCCCAAGAACCTGGCGATGGCGTTGTCGGGGGAAGCGGGCGAGTTGCTGGCGCTGTTCCAGTGGCTGACCGAACAGGAGTCGCGCCAGCCGTCCGCGGCGCTGCTGGCGGACGCGGCCGACGAGATCGCCGATGTGCAGATGTACCTGGTGGCCCTGGCGGATCAGCTGGGCGTGGACATCGCGGCCGCGGTCCAGGCCAAGATGGCCCGGAACGCGGTGAAGTATCCCGCGGATCGTTTTCGCGGCAGCGCGCGCAAGTATGACGATCCGCCGGACGCGGCCTGAACCTCAGACCACCTTTTGCTCGTGGTGCACCTGGGGCGGCTCGACGAAGAAGCCCGCCACGAGTTTGCGCCACTCCTGAAAATCGGAAGATTCCCGGAAATCCACCATATGGTTTTCGACGGTTTCCCAATCCACCACCAGCGTGTAGCGCTGCGGCTGCTCGATGCTGCGGTACAGCTCCATGCCGTGGCAGCCGCGGGCCCGCAGGAACAGCGGCTTGGCCTGCGCCACGCCGGCCTCGAACAGGGCTTCCTGTCCTTCGCGGACATGGATGCTGGCAATCTCCTGGATCATGATGGTGTCTCCGGATAAAGAGGCCGGGCAGGGGCCGGCCGGGCGGAGTAGTATGGCCCAAAATTCCGTCCCGATGAACCGATCCGTCCTTTCGCTGCCGCGCCTCGTCGCCGCCCGCCTGCTCTGGTATGCCGGGGTCGCCGCGCTCGCCATCATGGCGCTGGCCTCGCCGACCCAGTTCAGCGTGGTCGCCGTGTTGTCGGCCATTGCGATCTACATTCCGTTGTCCATGCTGGGCCTGCCGCTCATCGCCTGGCTGGTGCTGCGGCAGGCTCGCGCGGCCGCGCCGGCCGTCTTGCCGCCGGCCTGGCCTTGCTGGCTGGCCGGCGCGGCAGGCATCGCGCTACTGGCCTGCTATCACCTGTGGGCCGAGATGGAACTGGCCGAACTCGGCGTGCTGCTGCTGCTCGTCGCGGTGGATCTGGCGCTGGCGCGGTGGGAATCGGCGCGCCTGCTCGATCGCATCGTCGCGCCTGGTCCGCGTTGAATCCGGGCCGGTCGCGCCGGCCGTCACACTCTCCTGACAGTCAGCCTAAAGGTTGCCTCCTTGCCGCCCGCCGCCGTGCGCGCTAGGTAAATCGCGCGAGAGCGCGCGGCGGCGCCCCATCCTATGAGCTGAGATGCGGCGCAGCAATTTCGCCCGGCGCGCGCCGCGACTCCTCCATATGCATGGCCCGCGTCGCGGTGTTCGCAGATTCCACGCCATCTTTTACGTCTTCGCGCTCCGTCTCTGGAGGGCGGTCGCCCGTTTAACCGATATCGACGTCCTTAGTCCGGAGCAATCATTCCGTACCAATACGAAAGTCCCAAACGCCACGTTGCCGTATGGGCGTACTGCGTCGGGGTGGTAAAGGTCCGCGCCGGTCGGCCACCGGCACCTGTTCATCCGCATCGGGCGGATCAGGAGGAGCTCAAATGAAAAAGCTCGCAGCAGTCGCAGCGTTGTCCCTCGTCGCGGTTTCGGCCGCCTATGCGAGCGGACCGGGCCAGCCCAGCATTTCCGCGTCTGGCCATGTTGGCACCATCACCGGGACGGTGTCCTCGGTCTCCACGGGTACTTCCGTGGTTTCGACCCAGATCAACGGCTATGGCTCGTCGAGCCAGACGTCGTTCGGTGAAACGGGAGGCGTCGCCACCGCGGGCGGATCCTTCAGCCCGGATGGCACCACCGCGGTCACCAGCACGCGGCAATACGCGACCAGCGAAACCTACGGCCAGATCCATGGCAACGCGCCGATCATGGTGGGCGACAGCATCGCCAATGGCGGCGCAACGTTCGGCAGCACCACCACCAATGCCACGGCGACCGGCACGTTCAACGCCGGTGCGATCGGCGCGACCGCGTCGATCCATGGCATCGGCCCCGTGGGCGGTTTCGGTCACTGAGCAGCACGCAATCCGGACGGCTTCGGCCGTCCGGTCGAGAGGACATCATGAAAACCCTTGCGCTTGCCTTATCTCTGTCGCTGTCGCTGGTGGCCTTTTCCGCGGGCGCCCAGACCAGTTCTTCCGCCGCGACCACCTCGGCCTCGTCGGGCTCCACCAATGCCGGCAACAACCAGGGCATCACGCTCAATTCCAACAACAGTGGATCGAGCACCCTGCGGACCGCGCCGCCGATCGGCGCACAGAGCTTCTATGGTTCGTTCTCTTCCGACAGCTGCATGGTGTCGGCGGGCGGCGGCGGCTCGGTGGTCGGCTTCGGCATGAACGTGGCGTTCCCGGTCGAGGACCAGAAGTGCAGTCTGCGGCGCAACTTCGAGCGCACCATGCAGGCGGCCGCGTCGACCAAGGATCCGGACCGGTCGCGCCGGTTGGAGACGGCCGCCGTGGACATCCTGTGCCAGACCGACGATCGGACCAAGGCCGCGCTCACCGCGCAGGGCCTGTGCACCAATCCCTCGCTGACCACGGCGGATCACCGCTTCGAGAATCCCTCGCAGAACGTCGCGCAGACCGCGCCCGTCGCGCCGACGCAAGCGCAGTACGCGCCCGCCCAGCCGCAGTCGCCCAGCGCCCAGTACATGGCGCCGGCGCCGGTCGCGCAGGCCTACCCGGTGATGTCGGGGCAGAACGCCATGGTCAATGCGCCGACGCTGCGCAATCCGCGCATGGACCGGCAGGGCCTGGCCGACTTCTATTCGCCGGGTTGATGATCGTGTGCGGCGATCGCGGTTCCAGGCGTTCAGGGCGTTGCGGCGGGCGTGGCCGCGGCGCCCGGCCCCTCGGCCGCGCCGGGCTGCTGCAAGGCCGCGGTCTGGGGCGCGGATGCCAGCAGCATCGTGGGCGGCGACGATACCTCCAGCCCGGCGTCATGCAGCCGCTGCAGCAGCGTGAACAGCAGCGCGCTGCGCACGCCGTAGGACGAGCGTGGCGACGAGACATAGCCCTTGGCGTTGAACACCAGGTTGCCGCCCTCGATGCCATCCAGGAACACATTCGGCGCCGGCGTCTCCAGCACATCCTCATGGTCGGCGAAGGCTTGCAGGATCAGCTCGCGCACCCGTTGCGCATCGGTTGACAGCGGCAGCGGCAACTTGATCTGCACCAGCCCCAGCGGGTTGGACCGCGTGACATTGCGCACCGTCTTGGTCACGAACTCCGAATTCGGCACGATCACCGTGGAACGGTCGCCCATCTGGATTTCCGTGGCGCGCACGTTGATGCGCAGGATGTCGCCCTCCACGCCGCCCAGCGAGACCCAGTCGCCCACCTTGACCGGCCGCTCGGCCAGCAGGATCAGGCCCGACACAAAGTTCTGCACCACCGCCTGCAGGCCGAAACCGATACCTACGGACAGCGCGCTGGCGATCCACGCCACCCGTTCGAGCCCGATGCCGGCGGCCGACAGCGACAGCGCCACCGCCAGCACGAAGCCGGCATAGCCGAACAGCGTCGCGGCCGACAGCTGCATGCCCGGATCCAGTTCCGTCGTCGGCAGGTAACGGTTCGACAGCCAGCGCTTGAGCATCTTCACGCCCAGCAGCGACAGGCCCAGCACCAGCAGGGCTTGCAGCACCGCGCCCGGACGGATCTGCGCTTCGCCGATGGCCAGGCCCTTGCGCAGCTGGTCGAAGCGCTGCAGCAGGTCCATCGGCCCTTCGCCGAACGGCGCCAGCAGCAGGATCAGGGCCAGCAGGCCCACCGCCACGCGGCCCACGCCGGACAGCAGCACGGCGGCCTGGTCGCGCAGGCTGGGGCCTTCGCTGTCTTCGCGGTGCGACGTGCCCAGCAGGGTGCTGAAGCCGTCCTCGATCAGCACGGCCAGCAGGTAGGCCGACGCCAGGATGATCACGACCCACAGCACCTGCTTGGTCAGGAAACTGCCGAAGGCGACGTAGCCAGCCAGCAGGCTGGCCAGGCTGATCGCCAGCACCGTGCCGGTCGCGGTCAGCAGCAGCGAGGTCCAGAAGGGCGGCGGCGGGCCGTCTTCCCGCAACGCGCGGCGCCGCAGCCGGCGGCCGATCGACAGCGCCACCGCCATCGTCATCATCACGAACACGGCCACGATGCCGGTCAGGGTGATGGTGGTGGTGAGACTGGCGTTGAGTAGCACAGGCAGCCGTTCGGCCAGCCAGATCATCACGACGATCACGCCCAGCACGCCGGGCAGCCAGCGCAGGCGGTGCGCCACCTTGTCGGAGATCGGCGGCAGCCGCCATGACGGCCGGTTGGCGGACAGCAGCGCATAGCCCAGGCCCGACACATAGCCGCCAAAACAGACCGTGGCGACCAGATTGGCCAGCAGGGCGCTGGTGCTTTCCGACAGCTGTGAATTCCAGTCCAGGCCGATGTGGATCAGCAGCGCGATGACCCCGGGCGTGGCGACGGCCAGCGTCAACAGCGCCACCGCCAGGAACGAGCGGCGCAGGCGTCCGGGCGGCACGCGCGTGGCCGTGAGCCGCAACAGCACCCGGCCGATCCAGACGCGCAGCGCGATCGCCAGCGCCGCCGCGGCGGCCAGCAGCAGCCAGCCCCATTTCGGCGTCTGGCCGACGGCGGTGGCCAGATCGTTGCGCAGCGCCACCAGGCGCTCCAGGTCGCCGGGGAATTCCTCGCGGAATTCGGCCCAGAATTGGCCAGACAGGAACGAGTCGCGCCGTTCGCCCAGGCGCGCCTGGAATTGCGTGCGGCGCAGGCCCGAGATCTGTTCCGCGGTCTGCGCGGCATCGACCGACAGCAGCCGCGCCAGCTTGATCTGCGCGTCCAGCGCGCGGCTGTTCTTTTCCAGCTGCATGCGCTGCGCCGCCACGTCGGGCGCTTCCTTGACGCCCTCCGGCGGCGCGCCCAGCTCGCTCAGGCGCGCGGTCACGCTGGTCAGCTGCGGCGTGAGCGCATCGGCGGTGGCATCCGCCTTGGACTGGATGTCGAGGGCATCGCCGCGCTGCTTGAGCAGGTCGGCGTCGTCGGTCTCGTCCGGGACGCGCTTGCGGATGTCGTCGAGCTGCTTGCGGGCGCCGGCCAGCATGGCGTCCGTTTCGGCGGGCGACGCGGGCGCGGCGGCGAACGCGGGCGCCAGGCACAGCGCCAGCAGCAGGCCGGCGATCAGCGCGGCAAAAGAACGGCGGCGCGGCAGGGCGCGCAAGAGCGGATGTTGCGGGTTCGGGATCATGATTCTTGGGGCGATGGGATCGCGTCGAGGCGGCAGCATAACAAGCCGCGGCCCGGTCCGCTGCAACAAAAACTCAGCTATGTCCCCCGTTAGATTCCGGCCTTCGCCGGCGCCGATCCGTGGGCGTGGGAAACCAAAAAACGGGGGCGGATTTGAGCCGGAATCCCGGTGGCCGTCGCCAGGCGGGCGGGGCCTCGCGGCTGCGGCTTCAGGACTGCGCCGCGCGCTTATCGGCCCGGGCCCGCCGGGGCCCGCCCAGCACCGCGTCGCAGACCTCCAGCCAGGCGCGGGCGGCGTACGACAGGTAACCGGATTGCTGCCAGATGTGGCCGACCTCCCATTGCAGGCCGGACTTGGCCAGCTTGGCGGTGCTGAGCCCGCGCGTCTTCATCCGCAGCATCAGCGGTTCGGGCAGCAGCGCCACGCCCAGGCCGGCCGACGCCATCGCCACCAGGAAGTCCCAGTGCGCGCTCTGCGCCGCGATGCCGGGTTGCAGCCCGGCATCGGCAAACGCCTGGCGCAGCCGCCGCGTCATGGCGAAATCGTCCGTGGGAATCAGCAGGCGGGTATCGCGCAGCGCGCTCAAGGGCAGCGAGGTCTTGCCGGCCCAGGCCGCGTCGGGCGGCCCGATCACCCAGATCGGATAGCTGCCGAAGGCCTGCGCCGCCAGGCCGCTGTCGGGCGCGATCGGCAGGATGGTGGCGCCCACTTCCAGTTCGCCACCTGCCACCAGGTCCTCGACCGCGCGGCCGGTGCCTTCCCGCAGGGTCAGGTGGATGCCGGGGTGCAGTTCGCGAAAGCGCTTGACCACCGGCGTGAACAGCAGGTTGATCATGGGCGGGATGCCGACCTCCAGCGAACCGCGCTGCAACTCCGCCGTCTGGCGCATTTCCTCGCTCAGCTGGCGCATGGTTTCCAGCACCTGCAGGCCGCGCTGGTACATCACGCGGCCAGTGTCGGTGGGGCGCGCCGTGTGGCCGTCGCGCACCAGCAGCGGCGTGCCGGCTTCCTCTTCCAGCTGGCGGATCATCTTGCTGACGGTGGACTGCGTCACGAACAGCGCCTTGGCCGCCTGCGTGAAGCTGGCGTGCCGGACCGTCTCGACGAAGTACCGCAAGGCGCGCACGTCCAAGGCTCATCTCCTCTGCAAGGTGCGGAACATTCAAATAAGGAAAAAAACGACTGGATCGGATGATTTTAAGTCATTACGAGATTTGGCTGGCGCTTCCTATACTGCGGAAAATTCGTCCCGAAGCCGGCCTGCCAGGCGCTTCGGGCATCAGGAAACGCCGCGCTAGACGGCGCCTGGATGCGAGCGGCAGCACCGCCGCGTCCGGCCGCGAGCCGCCGGCTTTTGAATCTGGAGACACCATGCATACCGACCGTATCCGCCATCCCGGGCTACGCGCCAAGATCACGTCCGCCGAACAGGCGGCCCTGCTGGTGCAGGACGGCATGACCGTCGGCATGAGCGGCTTCACCCGCGCCGGCGACTGTAAGTCGGTGCCGGCCGCGCTGGCTGAACGGGCGGGGCGCGAACCGCTCGCCATCACCCTCATCACGGGCGCCTCGCTGGGCCACGACACCGACAAGGTGCTGGCGCAGGCTAACGCGCTGGCGCGCCGCATGCCGTTCCAGGTCGACACCACCCTGCGGCGCAAGATCAACCAGGGCGAGATCGCCTTCATCGACCAGCACCTGTCCGAGACGGCCGAGCAACTGCGCGCCGGCCACATCGGCCCGGTCGACGTGGCCATCATCGAAGCCGCCGCCATCACCGAGACCGGCGCGATCGTGCCGACGATGTCGGTGGGCAACTCGGCCTCGTTCGCGCAACAGGCGCGCTGCGTCATCATCGAGCTGAACCTGGGCGTGCCGGCCGCGATCGAGGGCCTGCACGACATCTATGTGCCGGCCGATCGCCCGAACCGCGAGCCCATGGGCCTGGTGACGGCCGACCAGCGCATCGGCCAGCCGTTCATCGAGGTGGATCCCGAAAAGATCGCCGCCATCGTCATCACGCACGAGCCCGACAGCCCCTCCAACGCCTTGCCCCCGGATGTCGAAACCAACGCCATCGCCGCGCACATCAACGCGTTCCTGCGCCGCGAAGTGGACGCCGGCCGCCTGACCAATTCACTGCTGCCGCTGCAGGCCGGCATCGGCACCATCGCCAACGCCGTGCTGCACGGTTTTGAATCGTCGGATTTCGACGGGCTGACGATGTACTCCGAAGTGCTGCAGGACAGCGCCATCAAGCTGCTCGACCAGGGCAAGCTGGCCTTCGCCTCGGCCTCGTCCATCACGGTGTCCAAGCCGGTGTACGAGAAGATCCTCGCCAATATCGACCACTACCGCGAACGCATCGTGCTGCGCCCGCAGGAGATCAGCAACGCGCCGGAGATCGTGCGCCGCCTGGGCATCATCGCCATCAATACCGCGCTGGAGTTCGACATCTACGGCAACGTCAACTCGACCCACGTTGGCGGCACGCACATGATGAACGGCATCGGCGGTTCCGGCGACTTCGCCCGCAATGCGCACCTGGCGATCTTCGTGTCGAAATCCATGGCCAAGAACGGCGATATCTCCAGCGTCGTGCCGATGGTGTCCCACGTGGACCACACCGAGCATGACGTCGACGTGCTGGTCACCGAATGCGGCCTGGCCGACCTGCGCGGCCTGGCGCCGCGCGAACGCGCCCGCGCCGTCATCCAGCACTGCGTGCACCCGTCGTATCGCGAAGCCCTGCAGGATTATTTCGACCGGGCCTGCGAGCGCGGCGGTCAGACCCCCCATCTGCTGGAAGAGGCGTTCGCGTGGCACCAGCGCTTCAACGAGACCGACAGCATGCGGGCAGTGCCGCCCGCGACCCGCAAGGTCGCCTGATCCGGTTCCCGCCGCGGCACGTTCACGTCCGGCGGCGGGTCATTCCTTCTTGTCGCGCGTCGTCTTGGCTGCGTCATGGGCAGCGGCGGTCACCAGACTCTTGCTGGAGCGTTCCAGCTCGTCGCGCAGCCATTGCTTCAGCGCCACCAGCGGTTCCCAGTCGCGCAGGCTGGGCCGGTAGACCAGGTGATAGGTCTGGGCCTGCTCATAATGCACGGTCACCGGTGACACCTGCACCAGCCGCCCGGCGCAGATCGCGTCCGCGGCCAGCAATTCGCGTCCCAGAGTGATGCCCAGGCCCTGTTCAGTGGCCTGCAGCATCATGCCGGCATCGTTGAACGTGGCGACCGGCGTCACCGGCACGCTCAGTCCGGCCGCGTTGAACCAGTGCTGCCACATGTCGCGATCCCCCAGCAGGGGTTGGCGCGCCAGCGTCTCGGGCGTGTTGTCGGGCAAGGCCGCCGCCGTTTCGGGCGAGGCCAACGCGATCAGCGGCAACGGCATATCGAACAGCGGTTCGGACTCGACGCCCGGCCACGGGCCGCGGCCGAATCGCAGCGCGGCGTGAAAACCATCGCGCAGCAGATCCACTACCTGCTGCGATGTCTCGATCTGCAGCGACAGGTCCGGGTGGCGCTTGTGCCAGCGCGTCATGCGCGGCAGCAGCCAGCGCTGCGCGAACGAGGGCAGCACCGACACGCGCAACTGCTGCGCGCTGCCGGTCGCGGCGGCCGAGGCCGCCATCAGGCCTTCGTCCAGCAACACCATCGCGCTCTGCACGCGGCACAGCAGCGCCGCGCCGGCCGGGTTCAGCACGATGCCGCGCCCGCTGCGCTCGAACAAGGGGAAGCCTAGTTGTTCTTCCAGCCCCTTGATCTGCTGGCTGACCGCGCTGTGGGTCAGATGCAGGCGTTCGGCCGCCGCGCGCAGGTTCTGCAGTTCGGCGACGGCGCGGAAGGCGGGCAGGGTATTCAGGGGCAGGCGCATGGGAAAGGGGGGGGGGCGGGACGCCAGGAAGTTTCGCGGACATTCCGTCGAGGGCCTGGCCAGCCCACGGAGAGAATGCTTCGATTGGTTAGCTTAACTGACCGTCCTGGGTAAAACAATTCGATTTTCAGGCGCGATTTGGGCGAATACGCTTACCAAAACGGACTAAATCGAGGAGCCCAGCCATGTCCGCCCAAACCTGCATCCAGACCTCTCCCGCTTTCGGCGCGGCCTGCCCGGCGCCCAAGCGGGCAAATATGCCTGACGTGTCGTCGTCCGCGGCGCCGGCTATCCCGGTTTCACAACCAGTGACGCGCACCCCGGAAGCGTCCGTCTCCGGCGCCAACCGCGCGGCCGTGCCGCCGGGCGGTTTCATCGTCCGTCTCTGGCGTGCCTATCGCCAACGGCGTGCCGACAGGGTCCTGCGCAACCTGGCGGATGAAATGGATGTCCACATGCTGAAGGACGTGGGCGCGCCGGAATGGCTGGTGAACCAGGCCACCGTCGAGCAATCGCTCAAGCGGGTCACCCGCATCGACACCCTGCGCTGGTGATGAGGCAGGGTGGTTGGGGTGGGAGGGAATATGCCTTCCCGGTCCCCGCCCTAGCCGGCGGCAGTTCCTGATTCCCATTCCTGCCACTATATATAGACAGGTGGTTGCGGCGTTCATTGACCACTGGTGGGCGGACGTGCAGCATGGAAGGGCGCGTTGCCGGCTAATGGCGTACAGCTGGGGGTGGCACACAGCTGGGGGTGGCACACAGCTGGGGGGAGGGGCTCGCCAACCGAGGGCGAACGCCTCGTTTCCCCCTCCCTCTCTATATATAGATGCGTGCTTCCGACGGTAGATATGGCTGCTCGATGCTCACTCCCGCGATAAGTCCTATATGGAGAGGCTATCCCTATAGAGATCTCCCACCCGGGTGAATTCATAGGGAAACCCCAGACCGATGGCTAGCCGTCAGCAGCCGACGGGGCGCCCATAGGCCAGGCGCTCGACCAGGTCGATGCGATTCGCCCTGATCCAGCAGGGACACACGGCTCCTCCTATATAGAGAGAGGCGAAGAGAGGGGCCGGCGGGCGCGAATGCGCATGTCTGTGCCCCCCCCCAAAAAAAATGTGCCGTGCCGGCCATCCTGTACTGAGGAAGGCTGGAACCGGCCCGCGAGCCAGTCACCGCGAGCGATCCGAGAGCCGGGGCACACGGAAATCATCATCTTTCTGCAAAATGAGTGTCATGCTGGCGTGACAAGCGAAAATTCTGTGCTATAGTCTCGCTCCTTCGCAGTTCAAGCAGTTTTGAGCAGCGAGGCCAGGCAAGTGCAACGGATCTGAACGCTACGGCAAGCAGATCTGCCGCAGGGCAGCAAGGCGGTGAGCCAGCAATGACTCTCTCGAACCAGCGGTCAGCGAATTTTGCAAAAGGTGGTGCAAATCAGGCAGAAGCCAGTTGCATAACCTGCAAAAATTGTGCTATAGTCTTGGGCTTGGCTGGTGACGACAAATCAGGGTTTACCCGGTAGGGTGGTCTGAACGACGTTGCAAGCCGACTGGGCGGTAACCAACCTCTGGGGCGATCCGGGGCTGCTGCGAAGTGAAGTGATTCGCGAAACAGCGGGGTTGCAAGATAGGATGCAAATTAGGCAAAAGCCGGTTGCATAATCTGCAAAAGTTGTGTTATAGTTTCAGGCTTGGCAGTTACCGAAAACTTAGG
>NZ_CYTU01000044.1:0-48394 GCF_001299375.1 Achromobacter sp. 2789STDY5608621
GCCCGCCCCCACCACCAGCGCGTGGCGGCCCTCCTCGGCCGCCGCGGCCGGCGCGGCGTCGGCGCCGGGCGTGGCGGTGCCCACCGTCATGTGCCATTTGCCGCCATAGCCCGGCGCCCGCCGGACATCGAACCCCGCATCACGCAGGGCCTGGCGCAATTCGCCGGTGCAGGCCCAGGTGGCCACCGTAGCCTGCGGCGCGGCCAGCCGCGCCAGGTCCTTGAGCAAGGCGGCCTGCCACATGCGCGGATTGCGCTCCGGCGCGAAACCATCCAGGAAATACGCGTCGACCCGCGCCGCAAGCCGCGGTGCCAGCGCCTGCGCATCGCCGAAACCGAGCGTCAGCGTCACCACGCCGCCCTCGAATTCCAGCCGGTGCAGGCCGGGCAGCAAGGCCGGCCACTGCGCCGCCAGTTGCGCCGCCAGCGCGGCCAGGGGTTCGGGCGCATGGCGCGCCAGCAAGGCCTGCAAGTCCGCGCGGCCGAACGGGTGCGCCTCCAGCGACACCACGTGCAGGGTGCGCGAGCGCTGCGGATCATCGCGCCACGCACGCCACAACGCCAGGAAATTGAGCCCCAGGCCGAAACCGGTCTCGCAGACCGTGAAGGCGCCGCGTCCGCGCCAGCGTTCAGGCAGGCCGTTGCCGCGCAGGAAAACGTGTTCGGCCTGGCCCAGCGCGCCCGACGGCGAGTGGTACACGTCGCCATAGGCCGGGCTGTAGAGCCGGCCCTGCGCATCGAATTCAGCGACCGCGGGGGTCAGGGGCACGTAGGACGAAGACATGGAAACGGCGGCGATCGGAAAAGATGGATTATCGGCTGGCGCGGCCGGCTGCGTTGGATGCGCGCCACGGGCGTCCGGGCTTTTGCCGCGCCGCCACGGATTTGACGCATGGCTGGGCTTACACTGGTTTCATGGAAACCTATGACCCGCCCCGCTCGCTCGCCTCGCCCGTAGACCTGTGCGCCGCGCTCGACGCCGCGGTCACGGCAGCCCATGCCGGCGCGGCCATCCTGCAATCCTACGCGCATCATCGCGCCGATCTCGTGATCGATCGCAAGGCGCGCAACGATCTCGTGTCCCAGGCCGACCGCGAGGCCGAGGCCGCGATCATCGAGGAATTGCAGGCGCGCACGCCCCAGTTCGGCATCGTCGCCGAAGAGACCGGCGGTCAGGCGCAAGGCGCCGCCACCTGGTACATCGACCCGCTCGACGGCACCACCAATTTCCTGCACGACATTCCGCATTACGCCGTGTCGATCGCGCTCATCGCGCACGCCGGCACCGCGGTGTCCCCCACCGAACGCCTGGCCCGCGAAACGCCCGTGGCCGGCGTGGTCTACGACCCTTGCCGCGAAGAGCTGTTCACCGCCGTATATGGCCTGGGCGCCTGGCTCAACGGCCGCCGCATCAATTGCTCGCGCACCCGCACGCTGGACGACGCCGTGCTGGCAACCGGCTTTCCCTTCCGCGACTTTTCCTTCGCCAGCCAGTACATGCCGATGCTGCATGACGCCATCAACCGCGCCCGCGGCGTGCGGCGCATGGGCGCGGCCGCGCTGGACCTGGCCTGGACCGCCTGCGGCCGTTACGACGGCTATTGGGAAATGGGACTGGCGCCCTGGGACGTGGCCGCGGGCACGCTGATCGTGCGCGAAGCCGGCGGCGCCTGCAACGACATGCACCAGCAGGACTCCTGGCCCATCGGCGGGCGCGTCGTGGCCGGCAATCCCGACATCGAACGCGCCCTGCACGAGATGATCGCCCCGCACCTGGACCAGCCGGGCTGAGGCCCGGCCGCCCGCGCGGCCCGCGCGATCAGGCCGCCTGGCCCTGCGGCGCGGCGGCCTCGGCGTCCGGACGCAATTCGCGCCGCAGGATCTTGCCGACGTTGCTCTTGGGCAGCTCGTCGCGGAATTCGACGAAGCGCGGCCGCTTGTAGCCGGTCAGCTTGTCCTTGCACCACTGCTGCACCTGGGCCTCGGTCAGCGACGCATCCTTCTTCACCACGAACACCTTGACGGCCTCGCCCGAATGCTCGTCCGGCACGCCGATGGCGGCGCATTCGAGCACGCCCGGCATCTGCGCCACGGCCGCCTCGACCTCGTTCGGATAGACCTTGAAGCCGGACACCGTGATCATGTCCTTCTTGCGGTCGACGATGCGGGTGTAGCCCTTGTCGTCCATGATGCCGATATCGCCGGTGCGGAAGAAGCCGTCGGCGGTCATGGCGTGGCGGGTCTCTTCCGGCTTCTGCCAGTAGCCGGCCATGACCTGCGGCCCGCGGATGGCCACTTCGCCGCGCTCGCCCAGCGCCACCTCGTTGCCCGCGTCATCCAGGATCGCGACATCGGTGGACGGCAGCGGCAGGCCGATGGCGCCGGAGTAGGCGTCGGTGTCGGTCGGATTGACCGTGGCCACCGGCGAGGTTTCGGACAGGCCATAGCCCTCGACCAGCGGCCGGCCCGTGACCTTGAGCCAGCGCTCGGCCACCGCCTGCTGCACCGCCATGCCGCCGCCCAGCGTCAGCCGCAAGCCGGAGAAATCCAGCTTGGCGAAATCCTCGTTGTGGACCAGCGCGTTGAACAGCGTATTGACGCCCGGGAACACATTGATGGGCGTCTTGCGCCACGCGCCGATCAGCGATGGCTGGTCGCGCGGATTGATGATCAGCACGTTGCGCATGCCGGCGTGCAGCCCGTACAGGCCGCAGACCGTCATGGCGAACACGTGGTACAGCGGCAGCGCGCTCAGGATCGTGATCTGCTGCCCCGCCAGGTCATGCAGCGCGGGCGAGGCCACCGCTTCCATCTGCATCACGTTGGACGTCAGGTTGCGATGCGTCAGCATGGCGCCCTTGGGTACGCCAGTGGTGCCGCCGGTGTATTGCAGCACCGCCAGGTCGTCCATCGAGATGACCGGCGCCGTGAACGGCAGGCCCGCTCCCCTGGCCAGCACCTTCGGCAGCATCTGCGCGCCGTCGATATGCCACGCCGGCACCAGCTTCTTGATATAGCGCGCCGCCAGGTTCACCAGCGGCGCCTTCAGGCCGCCCAGCAGGTCGCCCGGTCCGGTCACCACGACGTGCTTGAGCTGACCGCGGTCGGTCACGCTCTGCAGCGTGTGGGCGAAATTCTCCAGAATGACGATGACCGCCGCGCCGCTGTCCTGCAACTGTCGCTGCAGTTCATCGGGGGTATAGAGCGGGTTGACGTTGACCACCGCGTGGCCGGCCCGCAGCGTGCCCAGCAGCGCCACCAGGTAGGCCGGCACGTTGGGCATCATCAGCGCGACCCGCGACCCCTTGGGCAGCCCCAGGCTCTGCAGCCAGGCGGCGAACCCGCGGCCATGCGCGTCAAGCTGCGCATAGGTGATGTCGCTGCCCATGGCGGTGCAGGCGATGCGGGTCGCGTACTGCTTGCAGGCCCGGTCCAGCAGGTCGGTGAGCGACGCATAGCCGTCGATGGAGATATCGGCGGGCACCCCTTTCGGGTAATGGGCAAGCCACGGACGGGTCATGGTGTTTGTCTCCATTAAATTGGTTTTTGATTGATGATAACCTTGTTGCGTTCCCAAATTCCGCCTGATTCTTCCCATGAAACTCCTCGATCCCATCGTCGCCTGGCGCGACGATATCTCCCAGATCCGACGCGACATCCACGCGCATCCCGAATTGGCGTTCGAGGAATTCCGCACCGCCGACGTGGTCGCGGCCAAGCTCGAAGAATGGGGCATTGAAATCCATCGCGGCCTCGGCGGCACCGGCGTGGTCGGCATCATCCGCGGCGACCGTCCCGGCGAACGCGCCGTCGGCCTGCGCGCCGACATGGACGCCCTGCCGATGCAGGAAGCCAATACCTTCGCCCACGCCAGCAAGCATGCCGGCAAGATGCACGCCTGTGGCCACGACGGCCACACCGCCATGCTGCTGGCCGCCGCGCGCTACCTGGCGCAGCACCGCGACTTCGCCGGCACGGTCTATGTGATCTTCCAGCCCGCCGAGGAAGGCGGCGGCGGCGCCAAGCGCATGATCGACGACGGCCTGTTCACGCGCTTCCCCATGGAAGCCGTGTTCGGCATGCACAACTGGCCCGGCATGGCGCCCGGCCAGTTCGGCGTGACCGCCGGCCCCATCATGGCCTCCAGCAACGAATTCTCCATCGTGGTCAAGGGCAAGGGCACCCATGCCGGCATGCCCAACCTGGGCATTGACCCGGTGATGGCGGCGGTGCAACTGGCACAATCGCTGCAGACCATCATCACGCGCAACCGCAATCCGCTCGACGCCGCGGTGCTCAGCATCACGCAGATCCACGCCGGCAGCGCCGACAACGTGGTGCCCAACCACGCCGAACTGCGCGGCACGGTGCGCACCTTCACCCTCGAGGTGCTGGACCTGATCGAACGCCGTATGGAAGAGATCTCGCGCCACACCTGCGCCGCCATGGATTGCGAAGTGGAGTTCACCTTCCAGCGCAACTACCCGCCCACCATCAACCATCCCGAGGAAGCCGCGTTCTGCGCCGACGTGATGCGCGACATCGTCGGCGACGACAAGGTCAACGACCACGTGCAGCCCACCATGGGCGCCGAGGACTTCGCCTTCATGCTGCAGGAACTGCCGGGCTGCTACGTCTGGATCGGCAACGGCGTCGGCGACCACCGCGCGGCCGGCCATGGCCTGGGCCCGTGCATGCTGCACAACGGCAGCTACGACTTCAACGACGACCTGCTGGCGCTGGGCGGCACCTATTGGGTGCAGCTGGCGCTCAAGCGCCTGGCCAAGCCCTGACCTCCCGCTAGAAACCGCCCCCCTGCCCCGTCCGCACCGCCAGGCACATCGCCAGGAAGCGCTGGGCGGCGCGGGCGGCGGCATCCGCGTGCGGCACCAGGATGCTCAGCGTGCGCGTCAGCGGCCGCGGCAACAGCCGCAACGCGGCCAGCGCGCCGTCCTCGTGCCGCATCGACATGGCGGACACGAAACCCACGCCCAGTCCGGCGCGCACCGCCTGCTTCACCCCCTCCACCCCGGCCAGCTCCAGCCCGATCGACGGCGCCAGGCCGGCATCGGCAAACGCCCGCTCGACCAGCCGCCGCACGCCTGACCCCGGTTCCCGCATCACCAGCGCCGACAGCGCCAGGTCGCGCAGCGTCACCGCGCCCTTGCCGGCCAGCGCGTGATCGGCGCGCACGATCGCCACCACCTCGTCCTGCCGCCACGCGTGCACCGCGGTATCGGCGGGCAGGCCCGTCGGCACGTCGCCCTCGATGAAGGCCAGGTCCAGCGCGGGCAGGCGCTCGACGATCTCGCGGGTATTGCCATCGGACAGGTGCAGGCTGACGGCCGGGAACGCCTGGCGGAAATCCGCCACCAGGGCGGGCAGCAGGTAGCTGGCGGGCGTGGTGCTGGCCCCCAGCCGCAGCGCGCCGGTTTCCAGGCCGCGCCAGGACTCCCGCACCGCCTGGGCCTGGCGATACACCTGGCGCAGCTGGCGCGCCTGCTCGGCCAGGCGCTCGCCCGCTTCGGTCAGGGCGATGCCGTGGCCGCTGCGGCGGTACAGCGGTTCGCCGAACCATTCCTGCAAGGCGCGCAGCTGGCCCGACACGGCCGGCTGCGACAGGTGCAGCTGCTGCGCCGCGCGGCTGATGTTGCCGGCATCGGCCACCGTGGCAAAGGTGAGCAATTGATCGGGCGTCATGGATCGTTCCAGGCCGGGGCCGCCACGGCGGCTTGATTATCAGAATTTCCGATATTTCATATCAAAAATGAAAATTTTCCAAATAACGGCTATGAAATTAATATTTCGTCCAGTTATTTAGATATGCACAAAGGCCCGCCATGAGCACCGCCAGCACCACCGTCCCCCAACAGGCCGCCGCCCCCGCCGCGCCAGCCTCCCCGGCCGCCACGGCCACGCCCTGGCGCGACAAGCTCAACGGCGTCCTGTTCGTCGGCCTGATGTCGGCCGCGGTCATGCAGCTGGCGGACCTGCCCGCCATCCGCCAGCTGGGCTTTTCGCCGCTGGTGGTCGGCATCGTCTGTGGCATGCTGTACGGCAACTTCCTGCGCGGCACCATGCCGGTCGACTGGGGCGTGGGCGTCAACTTCACCGCGCGCCGCCTGCTGCGCATCGCCGTGGCCTTCTACGGCCTGAACATCAGCATCCAGCAGATCGCCGCCGTCGGCCTGCCGGGCCTGGCGGTCTCGGTGGCGGTGGTGGTGGGCACGCTGCTGATCGGCACCTGGGTCGGCCAGCGCCTGCTCGGGCTGGACCGTGACACTGCCATGCTGACCGCCGCCGGCAGCGCCATCTGTGGCGCCGCCGCCGTGCTGGCCTTCGAACCGACCCTGCGGGCGCAGCCGCACAAGAGCGCCGTGGCGGTCGCCACCGTGGTGCTGTTCGGCACGCTGTCGATGTTCCTGTACCCGGTGCTGTACCACGCCGGCTGGCTGCCGTTCGACACCCAGTCGCTGGGCATCTACATCGGCGGCACCATCCACGAAGTGGCGCAGGTGGTCGGCGCGGCCAGCAACATCGACCCCGCCACCACGGAAGTCGCCACCATCGTCAAGATGACCCGCGTCGCGCTGCTGGTGCCGGTGCTGCTGATCCTCGGCCTGTACCTGCGCAGCGCCGCCAGCCATGCCGGCGGCAACGCCAAGGGCGCCAGGCTGCCGATTCCCTGGTTCGCGGTCGGCTTCCTGGTCCTGGCCATCATCAACTCGCTCAACATCATCCCCGCCGACGTGGTCGCCGCCATCCGCCGCCTGGACGTCTTCGCCCTGACCATGGCCATGACCGCGCTGGGCATCGAGACCCGCTTCGCCAACATCCGCAAGGCCGGTCCGCGGGTGATGGCGCTGGGCCTGATCCTGTACGTCTGGCTGCTGGTCGGCGGCTACGGCATCGTCAAGCTGGCGTCCTGATCCACACCCGCTTCGATAAAGCGTCCCGACGGGGCGCCGGCCCGCGCCGGCGCCCCGTTTTTCCTGCATAATCGGCTGGTTGCCTTGCATTGGAGCCGGCCGCATGACCTCCAGCACCAAAACCCCCTTCACGACTTTGCCCGCCAATCGCGACGCGGTATTGCGCGTCATGCCGATGCCCGCGGACGCCAACATCCACGGGGACGTTTTCGGCGGCTGGATCATGTCCCAGGTCGACATCGCCGGGTCGATTCCCGCCGCCCGCCGCGCGGCCGGCCGGGTCGCCACGGTCGCCGTCAACGCGTTCCAGTTCAAGCAGCCCGTGTTCGTGGGCGACCTGCTCAGCTTCTATACTTCCATCATCAAGACCGGCAAGACCTCCATCACCGTCTCGGTCGAGGTCTACGCGGAACGCCAGCGCCTGGATGCCGAAGTCGTCAAGGTCACCGAAGCCACGCTGACCTACGTCGCCACCGACGAAGCGCGGCGCAGCCGCCCTCTCCCCATTCTTTGAGCCG
This sequence comes from Achromobacter sp. 2789STDY5608621, assembly GCF_001299375.1. Taxonomy (NCBI): domain Bacteria; kingdom Pseudomonadati; phylum Pseudomonadota; class Betaproteobacteria; order Burkholderiales; family Alcaligenaceae; genus Achromobacter; species Achromobacter sp. 2789STDY5608621. Next base: position 7,447 of record NZ_CYTU01000044.1, read on the forward strand.
TATCGCATGACGCAGTCCGCCGCCGCGCAGAAACCGCCCGCGACGCCCCGCCGCCTCGACCCGGAAGACGCGCAGCACGCCCTGGCGGAAGTCCAGGAGCGCCTGCGCCGCCAGCAGCTGGTCGCCGACCTGGTGCATCGCCAGGAAGAAGGCGACGCCAAGGCCAACCTGGTCGAAGACCTGGTGCACCGCCAGCACGAGGCGGAGCTCAAGACCCTGCTGGACGGCCTGCACCCCTCGGACATCGCCTTCATCCTCGAATTGCTGCCCAAGGATGAACGCCAGACGATCTGGAAGCTGGTCAGCCCCGAGCACGACGCCGACGTGCTGCTCGAGGTCGAAGACTGGGTGCGCGAATCGCTGATCGAGGCGATGGACCGCCAGGACCTGGTAGCCGCCACCGGCAACATGGACGCCGACGAACTGGCGGACCTGGCGCCCGACCTGCCGCCGGACGTGGTGGCCGAGGTCCAGAAGGGCCTGACCGAGGAAGAGCGCGCGCAGCTGCTGGAAGCCATGGGCTATCCGGAAGACAGCGTCGGCGCCATCATGGACTTCGAGATGGTCCGGGTGCGCGAGGACGTCACGCTCGAAGTGGTGCTGCGCTACCTGCGCCGCCTGCATGAACTGCCCGACCACACCGACCAGATCTTCGTGGTCGACCGCCAGGACAAGCTGCAGGGCATCCTGCCGCTATCGCGGCTGTTGGTCAGCGAACCTGAAACCGAAGTTCGCGCGGTCATGAACGCCGACTTCCTGACGCTCAACCCGCTGGATTCCGATGCCGACGCCGCCGGCGCGTTCGAACGCTACGACCTGGTGTCCGCCCCCGTGATGGACGACCAGGGCCGCCTGATCGGCCGCGTCACCATCGCCGACGTGGTCGACGTGATGCGCGAAGACTCGCAGGAACAGGCCCTGTCGCGCGCCGGCCTGCAGGAGGAAGACATCTTCGCCCCGGTCAGCACCGCGCTGCGCAACCGCGCCCCCTGGCTGCTGTTCAACCTCTGTACCGCGGCCACGGCGTCGTTCGTGGCCTCGCAATTCGAAGGCACGGTCAGCCAGATCGTGATTCTGGCGTTCCTGATGTCCATCGTCGCCGGCATCGGCGGCAACTCGGGCAACCAGACCATGACGCTGATCATCCGCGCCCTGGCGATGGGCCGGATCACCGGCCGCAACCTGTGGCAGCTGGTCAAGCGCGAACTGTTCGTGACCCTGATGGTGGGGCTGTGCGGCAGCCTGGTGGCGGCCCTGTTCGCCTGGGTGATTTCGCACTCGCTGTCGATCGCCCTGGTGATGATGGCCGCCATGGTCTGCAACATGCTGGTGGGCGCCTCGGTCGGGGTGCTGGTGCCGATGGTGCGGGCCCGCTTCGGCAAGGATCCGGCCATGGGATCCTCGGTCCTGCTGACCTTCGCGACGGACTCCCTGGGGTTTTTCATCTTCCTGGGCCTGGCCACGATTTTCCTGCTGTAGCGCGTCTGCAACGGACCCACGCACGAATGTTTCACGGGATGTCCTGAACGCTTATTTGACAGCGGCATGACAGTCAATATGGCGACTGCTCCGTTACAGTAACGAGGTTGTCATCATTTTCTGTCCCTGCAATGACCGCCAGACTCCGGGCAGCGCTTTTTTGCCTGCTGCTCTCCACTTTCAGCGCCGCCGCGCACGCCTGCGACAACCTGCCGTCGTGGGCCCAATCCGCCTGTCAGCGCCTTGACCAGATCTGGTCCGAAGGCGGCAACGACCTCTATTTCAGCGGCTACGCCTGGCACAACCGCGCCATGTACAGCCGCGAAAAAATCAACAGCTTCAATGAACTGGCCTGGGGCGGCGGCTATGGCCGCAGCATCTACGACGAAGACGGCGACTGGCAGGGCCTGTACGCCATGGCCTTCCTGGATTCCCACAGCAAGGTCGAGCCGATCGCCGGCTATGGCTTCCTGAAGATCGGACGGGTCAGCGAGAATTTCCGGCTGGGCGCCGGCTATACGGTCTTCCTGACCGCGCGCCACGACATCATGAGCTACGTGCCCTTCCCCGGCGTGCTGCCGCTGGTCTCGGCCGGCTACAAGGACACCATGCTGTACGCCACCTACATTCCCGGTTCGCGCGGCGCGGGCAACGTGCTGTTCATGTTCGGCCGCTGGGCCTTCTGACGGCCCGGCGCGACGCCGCGGGACTTTCCCAGGCGCCCGCCGCAGGGCGTTCCAATGGCCCGCCGGCGGGCCGCCCGTTCAGCAGGGCTGCAGGCCCAGCCGGCGCACCAGTTCGCCCAGGCGCCAATCATCGATGCCGTGGGCGCGCAGCGCCTTCTCGGTTTCCACCACGTAATCCAGGCACGGGCCCGAATGCCCGACCGCATTGCGCACCGACGCCAGCAGGCGGTCGTCGCTCAGGTCGGCGGCGTATTCCTGGCAGGCGCGATTCAATAGGAACACCAGCCCGCGCACCGGCGCCTGTTCGGTATGGCAGGCCAGCCAGCGCGGCGTGTAGGCGCCGGTGACCATCTCGCGGCGCCACAGCGCCTCGAACACCGCAGGCACGTCACAGGCGGCAATCTGGAACGCCACGCCGCGGCAGCAGCCGCCGCGATCCAGGCCGAACACCAGCCCGGGATTGTCGGGCGAGCCGCGATGGTCGTGCGACCACAGGCACAGCGAGCGGTGATAGCCGCGCACCGTGGCCAGGCGCCGTTCGCGCCAGGCAAAACCGGGATGCCAGATCAGGGAGCCGTAGGCGAACACCCACAGGTCGTCGGTGCCGTTCCATCCCACCAAAAGCTCTTCCACCGACGCGGGTTGCGCCTTCGCCAATCCGGCACAGCCGGCGGGTACTGCCAACGACATAGGGTCCTCTGATATCCCGGGTTCATTCCCATGGCGGGAATGACGGATATGCTACGCCGCCTGCCGCGCAAAAGAATTGCGAGATGGGCCGCGCGCAACACGCCGAAAGAAATTTGTATTCGCCGGAAGGCGGCGCCAGGGAAAAAAAATTGCGCTCCGCCCCAAGGACCGCTTTCACCCCGGCCGGACGGCCGCCGGCAGCCCGGCCGGCCGGTCCGCCTAGAGCGCGTCCAGCGGCAGTTCGGTGGTGCTCTTGATGACTTCCATCGAGAAGCTGGCGCTGACGTCCAGCAGGTCGACCGCGGCGATCAGGCGGCGGTAGAAGCGGTCATAGGCCGCCATGTCCTCGACCACCACCTTGAGCAGGTAGTCGATGTCGCCGGCCATGCGATGGAACTCGACCACATTCGGCAGCGCCATGACCGCGTTGATCAGGCTCTGGGTCCATTTCTCGTTGTGCTGGCTGGTCTTGATCGAGACGAACACGGTCAGGTTCAGCCCCAGCGCGCGCGGGTCCAGCAGGATGGCGTTGCGGGCGATGACGCCATCGTCCTTGAGCTTCTGGATGCGGCGCCAGCAGGGGGTGACGGACAGATTGACCTGCTCGGCGATCTCGGCGACCGAGCAGGTGGCGTCCTTCTGCAGCAACGCCAAGATCTTGATGTCCGTCTGGTCCATGGGGATTCCTCAAGCGATATCGCCGCAATCTTGCCCTGACACCCCGCCCGCGTCCAGCCGCGGAACACCCTAAGCGGCCCCACGGACCGCCCGGGGCGCGGATTCAGTACGTGCCGGGGTAGCCGCCGCCATCGAGCAGGATGTTCTGCGCCGTCATGTAGCCCGCGTGCGCCGAGCAGACATAGGCGCACAGCGCCCCCAGCTCCTCGGGCTGGCCGTAGCGGCCGGCCGGGCTGGCGCGGCCGCGCTCGTCCCACAGCTGTTCGAAGGTCTTGCCGCCTTCCTCCAGCATGCCGCGGATGTGGCGCGCCTGCGCGTCGGTGGCGAAGGCGCCCGGCAGCAGGTTGTTGATGGTGACGTTGTGGCGCACGGTCTGGCGCGCCAGGCCGCTGACGAAGCCGATCAGCCCGGCGCGCGCGCCGTTGGACAGCCCCAGCTCGGCGTGCGGCGCCTTGACGCTGCGCGAGACGATGTTGACGATGCGCCCGAAGCGCCGCTCGATCATGCCGTCGACCACGCGGCGGATCATGTCGATGGGGCCCAGCATCATGGAATCGAGCGCCGCGATCCAGTCGTCATGGCTCCAGTCGCGGAAATCGCCGGGCATGGGGCCGTCGGCGTTGTTGATCAGGATATCGGGGTGCGGGCACGCGGCCAGCGCGGCGTCGCGCCCCTCGGGCAGCGTCAGGTCGGCCGAGACCCAGCCCACGCCGATGCCCGTGGCGCGCGCGATCTCGGTCGCGGCCTGCTCCAGTGTCTGCGGATTGCGCGCCGCGATGGTCACCGCCACGCCCTCGCGCGCCAATTGCAGGGCACAGGCCCGGCCCATGCCGCGGCTGCCGCCGAATACCAATGCCGTCTTGCCGCTGATCCCCAGATCCATGCCTGACTCTCCAGAGTGGTGCCGTGAAGCGGACCAGTATAGGAGCGGCGGGCCGCCGCGGGGGTGGAAATTTTTTCTAATGTTCGGGCCGGGACGGCCGAATTTGGCAAAGGCATTCCAGCGCAAATCCCTAAGATGAAACCTTGTCATCCAGGGGCCTGCCCATGACCTCCGTCCAACTTGCCACCGCAGACCTGCGCTCGCTGTGCGAATCGGTGCAGGCCGCCCAGATGAACGCGGCCCGCGCCCTGCTGCGCGAGCTGGCCAGCAGCGTCGCCAATGCCGGCGATATGCTGCGCGCCCTGCCCGAAGACCTGCGCGCCGGCCGCGCCGACACCTACACCCGCCACATCGCCTACGCCGATCCGCATGGCGCCTTCACCGTCGCCTACCTGATCTGGCGCCCGGGGCAATTCAGCCCGGTGCATGGTCACAAGACCTGGTGCACCTACCAGGTCCTGCAGGGTGAACTGGCCGAAACCCACTACCGCTGGGACCCGGTCGCCGCCGCGGCCATTGCCTGCGGCGAGGTCAGCCGGCGGCCGGGCGACGTCGTCACCGCCGCCCCGGGCCTGCGCCAGATCCACCGGCTCGGCAATGCCGGCCCCGGCGTCGCGGTGTCCCTGCACATCTATGGCGTGGACCAGGCCGACCTCTGCACCGGCGTCAATCACCTGGTGCCGACGCCCGCCACGCATTGACCGCGGGATGCCAGTCTTCGCAACGGGATCCCCATAAAAAAAGCGGGGCCAATGGCCCCGCCCTGTCTTGCCTGCGCCTCAGCCCATCCACTGGCTGACCGGCGCCGCCGCATCCTGCAGCGGCTGCGCCACCACGTCGATCAGCGCCGGGCCGTCGTGCTCCATGGCCGCCTTGATGGCCGCGTCCAGCTTGGCCGGATCCTCGACCCGCCAGGCCTTCACGCCATAGGCTTCGGCGATGCGGGCGTGGTCGGTGCGGTCGAAGTCCACGCTGTAGTAGCGCTTGTCGTAGCCGGCCTTCTGGCTGGCCTTGATCCAGCCATAGACCGAGTTCGAAAACACGATCATCAGCAGCGGCGCCTTGTGGCGCACGATGGTCTCGAGCTCGCCGACGGTGAAGCCGAAGCTACCGTCGCCCATCACCGAGACGCACTTGGCGTTCGGCCGGCCGACCCAGGCGCCCAGCGCCGCCGACATCGAGAAACCCAATGCGCCATGGGCGCGGTTGGTGATGAAGTGGCGGCCGGGCCGCGACACGTCGTAATAGGCCGAGAAATACGGGCACGGCGTGCCGGGGTCGGCGCACACCACGGCGTCGTCGGGCAACAGGCGATTGAGCGACTGCACCACGCGCTCGGGGCGGATCGGCGCATCCAGGCTGTTCGCCAGCGGCTCCAGCTGCGCGCGGCGCGCGGCCTTGGCGCGGCCGGCCAGCACCGCGCCGTCGGCGGCGTCGGACGGCCGGTGCGCCAGGCGCGCCTGCACCTCGGCGCCCAGCGCCTGCAGGGCCAGCTTGGCATCGCCCACCATGCCGACTTCGGTCAGGTAGTTGGCGCCGATCACCATCGGATCGATGTCGATGTGCAGGATCGGCACGTCGCGGTTCGGGAAGCGCCAGTGCTCGGTCGAGGTCGACCCCGCGCGGCAGCCGACGAACAGCACCACGTCGGCCGCGGCCACCACGTCGCGCGTCGCCATCACGCCGCCGTTCGAGCCCACCACGCCCGCGTTCAGCGGATGCGTGTCGGCCAGGCTGCCCTGGCCGCTGACGGTCACGCAGACCGCCGCCTTCAGGCTCTCGGCCAGTTCCTGCAGCGCGCCGCTGGCGCCGGCGATCACCACGCCGCCGCCGCAGATGATGACCGGCGCGCGCGCGCCGACCAGGCGCTGCGCCGCGCGCGCCACGTCGGCCGGATCCGGCGCGTAGCGCAGCGAGGGGAATTGCGCGTGTTCCGGCTGGGCCCAGACATCGGCGCCATCGACCTGCTGCTTCATCACGTCATACGGGAAGCACAGGTGCGCCGAACCGGGCTTGCCGGTGGTCATGGCGCGGAACGCCGCGCGCACCATGCCGGGAATCTGGTCGGCGCGGTCGATGGTGCGGTTCCATTTGGTCAGCGGCCGGTACAGGGCCTCCTGGTCCAGTTCGGTCAGCGGGTACTTGCCGCGCGAGCCCACCGCCACGTCGGACGTGATGCCCAGCACCGGGATGGACGACTCGTTGGCCTCCACCAGCCCGGGCAGCAGATAGGTCGCGCCGCCGCCGCTCGGCCCTTCGCACACGCCGACCTTGCCGGTCACGCGGGCGTAGGCGTCGGCCATGTAGCCGGCGCTGCGCTCGTCCCGGGTCAGGATGTGCTGCATGCCATGATCGAGCCGGTAGAGCGCGTCGTAGAACGGCAGGCTGGTATCGCCGCACAGGCCGAAAATATGTTTGACGCCGTTGTGTTGCAGCATCCGCACCATTGCTTCGGCGCCGGTCAAGGTATCCATGTCTTCTCCACGCGATGCGCGGACCGGGCGGGACGCGATCGCGCCCCGCCGCCGGCCGCTCAGTTATCCAGGTTGATGTTGCTGCTCTTGATGAACTTGCTCCAGCGGTCGTATTCCGCCTTCACGTAGGCATCCAGCGCCGGGCCGTTCGACGCCACGATCTCGAAGCCCGCCTCTTCCAGCTTCTTCTTGACGTCCGGATCGGCCAGCACGGTGTTGAAGGCCTGCGTCAGCTTCTTCACGGTCGCCTCCGGCGTGCCCTTGGGGGCGAACATGCCGCTCCACGAATAGGCGACGAACCCGGGGAAACCGGACTCGGCCACCGTCGGCACGTTGGGCAGGTCGGGCAGGCGCTTCTCGCCGGCCACCGCCAGCGGCTTGATCTTGCCGGCCTGGATCTGGCCGCGCAGCGCGGCGAAGCTCAGCCAGGTCATGTTGGCCTGACCGCCCACCACCGCCTGGATGGCCGGTCCGCCGCCGCCGTACGGCACGTGCAGCAGCTCCACCTTCGACAGGCGCTTGAGTTCCTCCGGCGCCAGGTGATTGAGCGAACCGACGCCGGTGGAGGCGTAGTTGAACTTGTTGGGCGGCTGCTTGGCCGCGGCCGCCAGGAAGTCCTTCAGGTTGTCGCCCGGCACGCCCGGGTTGGCGCCCAGCACCAGCGGAAAGCGCACGGTCTGGGTGATGGCGACGAAGTCCTTGAAGGTGTCGTAGGGCAGCTTGGGTTTGACCGCCGGATTGATGCCGTGGTTGTCGAAGCTGACCAGCAGCGTGCTGCCGTCGGGCTCGGCCCGCGCCACGAAGGCGGTGGCGATCTGGCTGGCGGCGCCCGGGCGGTTTTCCACCACCACGGCGCGCCCGCCCAGCTCCTTGGACAGCCGCGGCTGCAGGATGCGGGCCAGGATATCGGTGCTGCCGCCCGGCGGATACGGCACCACCAGGATCAGCGGCTTGTCTTCCGCCCGGGCGGGCGCGGCGGCCAATCCGCCCCCCAGCGCGGCAAGCGCGCAAACGGCCGCCAAGGCGCGCCGCATCGTTGTGTAGGTCATGTTTTTTCCCCTGCTGTTGTGGTGTTGGCCGGCGCTACCGTGGCGGGTTCGGCCTGGTCCCGCATGTAAATCGTTGAAAAGCCGGTGCGAATGACATCGGTGATCTGGTCCAGCCGCCGGCCGATGTGGCTGCGCATCATGTCCGGCAAGGCGTCGATGTCGCGCCGCTCCAGCGCCTGGACGATGCGCATGTGCTCGCCCTGGGTATGGCTGCGGCGGCCCTGCTGCATGTCGATCCAGCGCACGAAATGGATGCGGGCATTGACGCTTTCCAGCGCCCGCACGAATTCCTCGTTGCGCGAATAGCGCGCCAGCGTCAGGTGGAATGCCTCGTCCAGCTCCAGCAGGCGGGTCGCGTCGCTGTCCTCGGGCACGTCGCGCGAGCGTTCGACAAACGCGCGCAGCGCCGCCAGTTCCTCGTCGGTGGCGCGCTCGCAGGCGGCGCGCACGATGCCGGCCTCGAGCACCGCGCGGTATTCATAGAGGCTGTGGATCTGCTTGGCGTCCAGCAGCCGCGCAATGAAGCCGCGGTTCACCGAACGGGTCAGGAAGCCCTCCACCATCAGCTGGTTGAGCACCTCGCGCAAGGGCGTGCGGCTCACGTTCAGGCGCCGGGCCAGCTCGACTTCGTTGATGCGTTCGCCCGGCTTGAACTCGAAACTCACCGCCATCGCCTTGACGGCGTTGTACAGCTCGGCCTGGCCGGCCATGGTGCGGGCTGCGGGTCGGGATGGCGTCATGAGAGTGTCGGCCGCCTGGGCGCTCCGGGTGGGGATGAAGTGCATACTAAAGTGCATACACTTTGCGCCACAACCCGGGTTTGCCCGCAAGACGCGCGACAACAATCCGTCCCCAAAAATTTGGGAACGGGGAGATCAGACAGGGAAAAGACCCGCGCGCCAACCGCGCGCGGAAGTCAGGATCAGACGCCCGTGTCGAGCGTGTAATGAGCGCCGTCGCGGTTTTCCAGCGTCAGCGTGGACAGCACCGGCGTCACCGCCGTGGCGTCCTCGCGCACGTGGATATGCAGATTGGCCAGCGGCACGTCCCAGCCGCCCGCGGCGGCTTCGGCCGTCACGCCGGCCACCAGCGCCAGCCGTTCGGCCACCTGGCGCGCCTGGGCGGCGCGGGCGTCGATCCGCAGCAGGCCGCGGGCGCCGTTGGGATGCGCCATCAGCTCGGGCGACCAGACGCACTCGGGCGTCAGGTGACGACAGAAATACATGCGGATGCCGGGCAGCGGTTGCTCGGCGAAACGCACGGTATGGAAACGGGCCTCGACTTCCTGGCCATCCAGCATGGCGGGACGGGACAGTTCCTGCATCGGATTGACGGCGAAGCCCGCCTTGAGCAGGCGCTCGCGCGTGGCCTCGGCGTCATAGGTGCGGAACACCAGCGCCTCGAGCCCGAAGGGCGAATCGGCGATTTCCTTGCGCGCCGGCGGCGCGCCGGGCGGCCAGCCCAGCAGTTCGACGTAGGTGCCTTCGAGCACGATCAGGCGGTTGCACGAACCGAGGTTGTGCACCGCCTTATCGCTCAGGTGGAAACCCTGGCGCTCGAAGTGCGGCGCCAGCGCATCCAGCCGGTCCCGCACCATGACCACGGCGTGGTCGAACTCGGTCTGGCCGACGGCATGCAGCATGGCGTTATCCGCTCAGACCAGCTTGCCGTGGCACTGCTTGTACTTCTTGCCGCTGCCGCACGGGCACGGATCGTTGCGGCCCACCTTGGGCAGCACGTTGCGCACCGGCTGGGCGCCCGTGTCCTCGGCCGACTGGGCCAGGGCCTCGTCGTAGTCGGAGTGGTGATACTGCACGTTCTGCACGTGGGACTGGGCGGCTTCGGCCTCGGCCTGCTCGACCTGTTCGGACGACTGCACGCGCACCGTCATCAGCACGCGCACCACGTCGTCGCGGATGCGGTCCAGCATGCCCGAGAACAGTTCGAAGGCTTCGCGCTTGTATTCCTGCTTGGGGTTCTTCTGCGCATAGCCGCGCAGATGGATGCCCTGACGCAGGTAATCCAGCGCCGACAGGTGTTCGCGCCAGTGCGTGTCGATCGCCTGCAGCATGATCGAACGCTCGAACTGCGACCACGACTCGGTGCCGACCTGGTCGACCTTGCCCTGATAGATGTCGCGGGCCGCCGCGATCACGCGTTCGCGCAGATCCTCGTCGGTCAGGTTGGCTTCCTTCTCGAGCATCTCGGTCAACGGCAGGTGGACCTGCCAGTCGGCCTCCAGCGCCTTTTGCAGGGCCGGGATGTCCCACTGCTCTTCCACCGATTCCGGCGGCACGTAGGTGTTGAACAGGTCGACCACCGCGGCGTCGCGCAGGTTCTCGACCGTGGCGCCGACGCTGGCCGCTTCCAGCACGTCATTGCGCTGCGAGTACAGCACCTTGCGCTGGTCGTTGGCGACGTCGTCATATTCCAGCAGTTGCTTGCGGATGTCGAAGTTGCGGCCTTCCACCTTGCGCTGCGCGGTCTCGATGGAACGCGTCACCATGCCGGCCTCGATCGGCTCGCCCTCGGGCAGCTTGAGGCGCTCCATGATGGCGCGCACGCGGTCGCCCGCGAAGATGCGCATCAGCGAATCTTCCAGCGACAGGTAGAAGCGCGACGAACCCGGGTCACCCTGGCGGCCGGCACGGCCGCGCAGCTGGTTGTCGATACGGCGCGATTCGTGGCGCTCGGTGCCGATGATGCGCAGGCCGCCAGCGGCCTTCACCTGCTCGTTGAGCGGCTTCCAGTCGGCGCGAACCTTCTCGATGCGCGCGGTCTTTTCGGCTTCGGACAGCGATTCGTCGGCGCGGATCAGGTCGATCTGCTTGTCGACGCTGCCGCCCAGCACGATGTCGGTGCCGCGGCCCGCCATGTTGGTGGCGATGGTGATGTGGCCCGGCTTGCCGGCTTCGGCGACGATCTCGGCTTCACGCGCATGCTGCTTGGCGTTCAGCACTTCGTGCGGCAGCTTGGCCTTTTTCAGCAGGCCCGACAGCAGCTCGGAGTTCTCGATGCTGGTGGTGCCCACCAGCACCGGCTGGCCGCGTTCGTGGCAGTCGCGGATGTCTTCGAGGATGGCGTTGTACTTTTCCGCATCCGTCTTGAAGACCTGGTCGTTCTGGTCCTTGCGGATCATGGGCTTGTTGGTCGGGATGATGACCGTCTCGAGCCCGTAGATTTCCTGGAATTCGTACGCTTCCGTATCGGCCGTGCCGGTCATGCCGGACAGCTTCTCGTACATGCGGAAGTAGTTCTGGAAGGTGATCGACGCCAGCGTCTGGTTCTCGTGCTGGATCTTCACGCCTTCCTTGGCCTCGACCGCCTGGTGCAGGCCATCGGACCAGCGGCGGCCCACCATCAGGCGGCCGGTGAATTCGTCGACGATGATGACTTCGCCGTCCTGCACCACATACTGCTGATCGCGGAAGAACAGCGTATTGGCGCGCAGCGACACCATCAGGTGGTGCATCAGCGCGATGTGGCGCGGGTCGTACAGCGACTCGCCCTCGGGCAGGATGCCCAGGCGCGCCAGGATGCCTTCGGCGTTGACGTGGCCGGCTTCCGACAGGTAGACCTGCTGGCTCTTCTCGTCGACCCAGTAGTCGCCCTCGGGTTCCGGTTCCTGCGGCTTGGGCTCGCTGGCCATGCGGGTCAGCAGCGGCGGCACCGCGTTCATGCGGATGTAGAGCTCGGTGTGGTCTTCGGCCTGGCCGGAGATGATCAGCGGCGTGCGCGCCTCGTCGATCAGGATCGAGTCCACTTCGTCGACGATGGCGTAGAACAGGCCGCGCTGGCGCCGGTCGTCAACACGGTATTCCATGTTGTCGCGCAGGTAGTCGAAACCGAATTCGTTGTTGGTGCCGTAGGTGATGTCGGCGGCGTAGGCGGCCTTCTTTTCCTCGTTCGGCTGCTGCGGCACCACCACGCCCGTGGACAGGCCCAGGAAGTGATACAGGCGCCCCATCCACTCGGCGTCGCGGCGGGCCAGGTAGTCGTTCACCGTGACCACGTGCACGCCCTTGGCGGCGATCGCGTTCAGGTAGACCGGCAGCGTGGCCATCAGCGTCTTGCCTTCACCCGTGCGCATTTCGGCGATCTTGCCGCTGTGCAGGGCAATGCCGCCCAGCAGCTGCGCGTCGAAGTGGCGCATGCCGAATACCCGTTTGCCAGCCTCGCGCACGACGGCGAAAGCTTCGGGCAGCAGGTCGTCGAGCGACGTGCCCTGTGCATGGCGGGAACGGAATTCCGCGGTCTTGGCCGCCAGCTCCGCATCGGAGAGCGCGGAGATCTTGGGCTCCAGCCCATTGATCTGGGTTACCAGCTTGCGATACTGCTTAAGCAGCCGGTCGTTGCGGCTACCTATGAGTTTTTTGAGCAGAGAAACCATGCGTATGTCGGCCGCACGAGCCCCGCCGCGCCCGCATGGGGCCAGGGCGGCGTCGCCCGTGACTTGATTTATTTGGTTGAGCGGGGGTCCGCTGGGAAACGAACCAGTTTAACGCACCTGGCGCGTAATAGCCTGGACCTATGGCCAGGGTGGCACTGTAGCCCGGATCGGGCGTCAGCGCGCGGCGCTGCCGCCGCCGGCTTGCGCCACCGTCGGCGGGGCATTCTGCTGCGGCCCGAGGAACAGCCGCGGATCCAGCGGCTGCCCGGCCAGGCGGACCTCGAAATGCAGGTGCGGCCCGGTGGAACGGCCGGACGAACCGACCCGCGCCACCTGCTGGCCCCGCTCGACCAACTGCCCCTGCTTGACCATCAGGGACGAGGCGTGGGCATAGCGTGTAATCAGACCGTCTCCATGGTCGATCTCGACCATGTTGCCGTAGCCGGGTTGAAACTTGGCTTCCAGCACCACGCCGCCCGAGGCCGCCAGGATCGGCGTGCCCGGCGGCGCGGCGAAGTCCAGCCCCTCATGCATGGCCGAGCGCCCGGTCACCGGGTTGCGGCGCCAGCCGTAGGAAGAGCTGAGATAGGGGTAATCGGTGATCGGCATCGCCGTCGGCATGCGGGCCTGGTCGGCCGAACGCCGGGTCAGCGCCGCGTCCAGCAGCTTGAGGTTGTCGGTCTGCAGGGCCAGCCGCTCCTGGATCTCGTCCAGCTGGCGGCCCAGGGCTTCGGCCGAGGCGGCGCTGGGCGGCGTGCCCTCGGTGAACAGATCGTCCATCACCTGGGTGGCCTCGGGGGCATGTTGGGGGTCGGCCGGGACCGACGTCAGCTGCTTGGCCACTTCGGGGTCGGTGTAGGCCACGCCCGCCACCTTGGCCACGCGCTGGCCCAGGCCATCGATGCTGGCCAGCTTGGCCTGCAGCGCGCCCACCTTGGCGGCCAGCAGGTTCATGTTGCCGCGCAGGAAGTCCGCATCGCGTCCCGGCTGTTCCGACAGCGGCCAGCCGACCGTGTGTACGGCGGGCAGGATGGGTGTAATGTAGCGCTGAAGGGCGGCGCCAAAGATGGCGGCCGTCATCAGCGCGCCCCCCAGAAACAACGCCAAGCGCGCGCCTCCCAGGGTGAAATGCCCGTCCTGCCCGTCGCGGGCGTGCATAATCACGATTTTCAAGGTTTGCTTCCTAATTCTCAGAGCCGGGATGAATAGACCCACTTCATACCGTCAACGTTCCAGTTCCAGCCGGCGAGGGGAAAATACCGCCCTGGGATGGCTGGGTCATGACATGCGGGGCGCCGGGGTACTGGCGACCGCCCGCAAGCACTTGCAAATCCAATATGCGGTGGCGGCGATCCTGCCCGCCCCGTTGGGCTCCGTCTGCCAGGTCGGCAAGCTGGAAAACCAGCGCCTTCAACTGGTGGTGCCCAGTGCCGCGCACGCGGCGAAGATGCGTCAATTGGCCCCGCGCATCGCGCAGGCCTTGGCGGACCAAGGCTGGAACCTTAACGAAATTGCGGTGAAGGTACAAGCCGGCCTGCCCAAGCCCGGCGCCCGCAAGCCGCTGCCGCCCAAGGAGGCCCAGCCGCTCGGAACAACCGCGCTGGGCGCCTTCGAGACCCTGCACGACAACCTGCGCCCCGGCCCGCTGGCCGACGCGGTCGCCAAGCTATTGAAGCACCACAAGGGTAGCTGAGATAACCGGACTTGTCCGGACGCCCGCCATCGGGATGGCGCCTTCGGACCGATGTCCGGGTGTGGCGCGCCCCGCGGATTGCACCTGGACGGCGCTGGCGGGCACAAGGATGGCGACCGGCGCCATCCAATGAAAATGGCCGGATGTCAGCCGGGGACTGTCCCCGGCGCACCGGCCATCAGCGACGACAAACCAGCCTCAGGCCAGCTGCCATTCGTGCCGGAACGCCTGCGGCGCTTCGGCTTGCGATTCGTAGGTCACCAGTTCCCAGGCGTCGCGCTGCGCCAGCAGCGCGCGCGCCAGCTGGTTGTTCAGGCCGTGGCCCGACTTGCACGCCACGTAGCGCGCCACCAGCGGCTTGCCCAGCAGATACAGGTCGCCGATGGCGTCCAGGATCTTGTGCTTCACGAATTCGTCGTCGTAGCGCAGGCCGTCGCTGTTCAACACCCGGTATTCGTCCATGACGATGGCGTTGTCCAGGCTGCCGCCGCGGGCCAGGCCCATCGAGCGCAGCGCCTCGACTTCGTTGACGAAGCCGAAGGTGCGGGCGCGCGCGATCTCGCGCACGTACGAATGGGTGGCGAAATCGATTTCGGCGAAATTCGCGGTCGAGTCGATGGCGGGGTGGCGGAAGTCGATCGAGAAGGCCAGCGCGTACCCTTCATGGGGTTCGAGCCGGGCCCACTTCTCGTTGCGGCCTTCGCCCTCGCGCACTTCCACCGTCTTCAACACGCGGATGAACTGCTTCGGCGCGTTCTGCTCGACGATGCCGGCCGAGCGCAACAGGTACACGAAGGTTGCCGCACTGCCGTCCATGATGGGGACTTCTTCGGCAGTGAGGTCGATATGCAGGTTGTCAATGCCCAGGCCGGCCAGCGCCGACATGAGATGTTCCACCGTGGACACGCGCACGTTGCCCTGCTGCAGCACCGAGGCCATGCGCGTATCGCCCACGCCGGTGGCCTGCGCGGGCAGGTCGACGACTTCGGGCAGATCGACGCGGTGGAACACGATGCCCGTATTGGGCGCCGCCGGGCGCAGGGTGAGCTCGACCCGCCGTCCGGAGTGGACGCCGACGCCTGTCGTGCGGACGAGATTCTGAATGCTGCGCTGTCGGAACATGAGACTAAGGTATTTTGAGCCAGGAAGCCGGCAAGATGACAAGAGATTGCCGGCGTAACTGACGTATTGTAACTCTGTCCGGTTCTCAACGCCATCAAAGCGTCAGGACCGACCGATAAAACCGTCCCCTATTCAAGCCGTGCAAGGGAAACACGGGCCGCTCCGCCTCCGGCTTGCCTGCGGGGACAGGCAAGCCGGAGATGAGGGAGTGCATGTAGAGCCTGAAACCAGGCTCCAGGTTCAATCCGCCTGCTTACGCAGGAACGCCGGGATGTCGAAATGATCCATGCCCGAGCTTTCCAGCGCGCGCACCTGGGCCGATGCCTGGCTGCGCGGGTTGCGCATGACAGACGGCATGTCCAGATTGCGGTAATCACCCTGACCGGCGGCCGGCATCGTGCCCATGGGCATGTTGTCGGTGCCGGTGCGCAGCACTTCAGCGGTGGTCTGCACCAGTTGCGGACGCGCCTGCGCACGGCCCAGGCCGGTCGCAACCACGGTCACGCGCAGGTTTTCACCCATCGATTCGTCGTAGGCGGTGCCGAAGATCACGGTCGCGTCGTCCGAAGCGTAGCTACGGATCGTTTCCATGATTTCGCGCGTTTCGCGCATCTTCAGCGAGCGGCTGGCGGTGATGTTGACCAGCACGCCGCGCGCGCCGTTCAGGTCCACGCCTTCCAGCAGCGGGCAGGCAATCGCGTGCTCGGCGGCGACGCGGGCGCGGTCAGCGCCCGAAGCCGATGCCGTGCCCATCATGGCCTGGCCCTGCTCGCCCATGATCGTCTTGACGTCTTCGAAGTCGACGTTGACGTTGCCTTCGACGTTGATGATTTCGGCGATACCCGCGCAAGCATTGTGCAGGATGTCGTCGGCCGAACGGAAGCAGTCTTCCTGCGTCGCGTCCTCGTCCATCAGCTCATACAGGTTCTCGTTGAGCACCACGATGAGCGAATGCACGTGCTTGGCCAGTTCGGCGATGCCGTCCTCGGCCATCTTCAGGCGCTTGTTGCCTTCGAACGTGAAGGGCTTGGTGACCACGCCCACCGTCAGAATGCCCAGCTCCTTGGCGACTTCGGCCACGACCGGGCCTGCGCCCGTGCCGGTGCCGCCGCCCATGCCCGCGGTGATGAAGACCATGTGCGCGCCGTTCAGGGCGGCACGGATCTCTTCACGCGCGGTTTCGGCCGACGCGCGGCCTTGTTCGGGCTTGGCGCCCGCGCCCAGGCCGGTGCGGCCCAGGCGGATCTGCACCGGGGCGTTGGTCGCCGCCAGTGCCTGCGCATCGGTGTTGGCGCAGATGAAATCCACGCCGTGCACGCCGCTGCGAATCATGTGCGCCACGGCATTGCCGCCCGCACCGCCCACACCAACGACCTTGATTACGGTCCCTTTGGTGTTGTTCTCAAGCATCTCAAAGTTCATCATGATGACTCCCTCACAAGTCCGATTTGCAAATCACAAAAATTCCCCAACAACCTATATTTTGTGAATCGCCTCAAAGCCGAAGCCGACTGCTTTGGTCCGCAACGGGTTTGAGACGCCTCCCCTTTCTGGCCCGACCCGCCCTACCGCTGCGGATCGTGCCAAGGAGCAGGCCCCAACCTGCCCCCCTCTTTAATTCATGAACCATTCCTTCATGCGCGCCAGCAGGCTCTTGAAATTGCCGGTCTGCGCGGCCACCTTGCGGCCGCGCACACGCTGCATGCGCGCTTCCTGCAGCAGGCCCATCACGGTCGAGAAGCGCGGATTGCGCATCACGTCGGCCAGGCTGCCTTCGTATTCGGGCACCGCCACGCGTACCGGCTTGAGGAACACGTCCTCGGCCAGTTCGATCATGCCGGGCAATTGCGCCGAGCCGCCGGTCAGCACCACGCCGGAAGCCAGCAGGTCCTCGTAGCCAGAGTCGCGCACCACCTGCTGCACCAGCGTGAACAGCTCTTCGACGCGCGGTTCGATCACGGCGCCCAGCGCCTGGCGCTTGACCTGGCGCGGGCCGCGGTCGCCCAGGCCCGGCACTTCCACCGACTCGTCCGGGCTGGCCAGCACCTGCTTGGCCACGCCGTAGCGCAGCTTGATTTCCTCGGCATCGGGCGTCGGCGTGCGCAGCATGGCCGCGATGTCGTTGGTGATCTGGTCGCCAGCGATCGGCAGCACGGCGGTGTGGCGGATCGCGCCGCCGGTGAAGATCGCCACGTCGGTGGTGCCGCCGCCGATGTCCACCAGCACGACGCCCAGTTCCTTTTCGTCGGCGGTCAGCACGGCCAGGCTCGAGGCCAGCGGCTGCAGGATCAGGTCCTGCACTTCCAGGCCACAGCGGCGCACGCACTTGACGATGTTCTGCGCGGCGCTGACGGCGCCGGTCACGATGTGCACGCGCACTTCCAGGCGCAGGCCGCTCATGCCGATCGGCTCGCGGATGTCTTCCTGGCCGTCGACGATGAACTCCTGCGTCAGCACGTGCAGCACCTGCTGGTCGGTCGGGATATTCACCGCCTTGGCGGTCTCGATGACGCGGGCGACGTCGGTGGCGGTGACTTCCTTGTCCTTCACGGCGACCATGCCGCTGGAATTGAAGCTGCGGATATGGCTGCCGGCGATGCCGGTGTAGACGTCGCGGATCTTGCAATCCGCCATCAGCTCGGCTTCTTCAAGCGCGCGCTGAATCGAATTCACAGTGGTCTCGATATTGACGACCACGCCCTTGCGCATGCCGCGCGATTCATGCTGGCCGAGGCCGAGCACTTCGAATCGCCCTTCGGGCAGGATTTCAGCCACCACAGCCACCACCTTGCTGGTGCCGATATCGAGGGCGACGATAAGGTCCTTGATGTCACGGGTCATGGCGTTAGCGTTTCTTGGGAGGTTTCGGTGTGGATTTGGGTTTGTTTGCTGACGGAGGCAACGGGGCCAGCGCCAGGGCGAAACCATTGGGATAGCGCAGGTCGGCCTGTGTGATGGTGCGCCCTTCCAGGCGCCCCGCCACGGCGGGCCAGGCCTGCACGAAACGTTGAATGCGCGCCGCGAACGGCAGCGCGCCGGGCAGGCCGTGCGGATCCGGCGCATCGGCGCCCGGATCGCGGCCCAGGTCCAGCAGCATGCCGTTGGACAGCACCACGCGCCAGGCGTAGCGCGGACTCAGCTCCAGCTGCTTGACGTGCATATCGAGCGGCGCGAACCAGCGCGCCAGTTCGGCGTAGCGTTGCACCACCAGCGACTCGGTGCCCTCGGGCCCGGAGAACTGCGGCAGCACCGTCTCGTCGTCCACCTCGCCCGTGTTGGCCGTGAACGCCTCGCCCCAGGTGTTGATCATCTGGTTCTCGTTCCACAGCGCCAGCGGCTGCTGCTCCTCGATGCGCACGCGCAGCACATTGGGCCAGATCCGCCGCACGGTGGCATGGCGCACCCACGGCACCGACTCGAAGATCTCGCGCGCGTCGTCCAGGTCCACCGTGAAGAAGTTGCCCTTGAAGCGCCCCGCGATCGCCGCGCGCACCGCGCCCGGCGACACATAGTGCAGCTCGGTGTCCGGCGTGGACTCCAGCTCGATCGCCGACAGCGTGAAATACGGACGCTGCGCCACCCACACCACGCCCGCCAGGAGCATGGCGCAGACCGCCAGCACGGCGAGCGTGTTGGCGATCAGGTTGGTCGTGCGAGCGTCGTTCCACACAGAATGTCCGGGTCAAGTATTGCGGGCGGCGCTGTGCAACTTGCACGAGGCGTCGGCCAAGATCGCCACGCACAGCTCGGCATAGCTCATGCCGGTGGCGCGGGCCGCCATCGGCACCAGCGAATGGCTGGTCATGCCGGGCGAGGTATTCATTTCAAGCAGCCAGGGGCGGTTGTCGGCGTCCAGCATGAAGTCGGCGCGGCCCCAGCCCTCGCAACCCAGCACGCGATAGGCGCGCACCGCGATGTCGGCGACTTCCTCGGCCACGGCCGGCGGCAGCGCCGCCGGGCAGAAGTACTGCGTGTCGTCGGAGAAGTACTTGTGCTCGTAGTCGTAGTTGCCACCGGGCGCGGCGATCTCGATCACCGGCAGCGCGCGCGCGGTCTTGCCGCTGCCCAGCACTGCCACGGTCAGCTCGCGGCCCTGGATGAACTGCTCGGCCAGCACCTCGGCGTCGAACTTGGCGGCCAGGGCGTAGGCGTCCTTCATGTCGGAATAGCCCACGACCTTGGTGATGCCCACGGTCGAGCCCTCGTGCGGCGGCTTGATGATGAGCGGCAGGCTCAGGCGGTCCGGCACCAGGCGCAGCTCGGTGTCGGCGTCCAGCAATTCGAATTCCGGCGTGGGCAGGCCGTGCTGCAGCCAGACGCGCTTGGTCATGGTCTTGTCCATGGCCAGCGCCGAGGCCAGCGGGCCGCTGCCGGTGTAGGGAATGCCCAGCAATTCCAGCGCGCCCTGGATCGAGCCGTCTTCGCCGAAGCGGCCATGCAACGCGATGAACACGCGCTCGAAGCCTTCGGCGGCCAGCTCGGCCAGGCTGCGTTCGCCCGTGTCGAACAGGTGCGCGTCGACGCCGGCGCTGAGCAGCGCCTGGTGCACGCCGGCCCCGGACATCAGGGACACTTCGCGTTCGGCGGAACGGCCGCCGTACAACACACCCACCTTGCCGAATTTCGCGCTCATGCCAATTCTCCAACTTGGGCCGGGACCTTGCTGATCGAGCCCGCCCCCATGACGATCACCACGTCGCCATCGCGAACGAAATCGACCACCGCCTGCGGCAGGTCGGCCACGTCCTCGACGAACACCGGCTCAACCTTGCCCGCCACGCGCAGGGCGCGCGACAGCGCGCGGCCGTCGGCGGCCACCAGCGGCGGCTCGCCGGCGGAATAGACCTCGGTCAGCAGCACCGCGTCGGCCGTGCCCAGCACGCGCACGAAATCCTCGAAACAGTCGCGGGTGCGCGTGTAGCGGTGCGGCTGGAACGCCAGCACGATGCGGCGGTCGGGCCAGGCGCCGCGGGCGGCGGCCAGTGTGGCGGCCATTTCCACCGGATGGTGGCCGTAGTCGTCGATCACCGTGAAGGTGCCGCCGCCATGCGCGGCCGGCACCGGGAATTCGCCCGTCTGCGTGAAGCGGCGGCCCACGCCCTTGAACGAGGCCAGCGCATCGCAGATGGCTTCATCGGCCACGCCCAGCTCGGTCGCCACGGCGATCGCCGCCAGCGCGTTGCGCACGTTGTGCAGGCCCGGCAGGTTCAGTTCCACCTGCAGCGGCGGCAGCAGCGTGTCGCGGTGGCTGCGCTGCACGTTGAAGCGCATGCGCGTGCCGTCGGCCTGGACCTCGTAGCCGCGCACCATCGCGTCTTCGTTCAGGCCGTAGGAGGTGATCGGACGCGACACGAACGGCATGATCTCGCGCACGTTGGCGTCGTCGGTGCACAGCACCGCGCTGCCGTAGAACGGCAGGCGCTGGGTGAATTCGATGAACGCGCTCTTGAGGCGGGCCACGTCGTGGCCGTAGGTGTCCATGTGGTCCGCGTCGATGTTGGTCACGATGGCCATCACCGGCAGCAGGTTCAGGAACGAGGCGTCGGACTCGTCGGCCTCGACCACGATGTAGTCGCCCTGCCCCAGCCGCGCGTTGGCGCCGGCCGAATTCAGGCGCCCGCCGATCACGAAGGTCGGGTCCAGGTCGCCCGCGGCCAGGATGCTGGCCACCAGGCTGGTGGTGGTGGTCTTGCCATGCGTGCCGGCCACCGCGATGCCGCGCTTCAGGCGCATCAGCTCGGCCAGCATGATGGCGCGCGGCACCACTGGAATGCGCGCGGCGCGGGCCGCGATGACTTCGGGGTTGTCGCCCGCCACCGCCGTCGACGTGACGATGGCGCCGGCGCCGGTGACGTTGCTGGCGACGTGGCCGATGGCGATGTTCACGCCCAGGCCGGCCAGGCGGCGCGTCACGGCCGACTCATTCAGGTCGGAGCCGCTGATGGTGTAGCCCAGGTTGAGCAGCACCTCGGCGATGCCGCTCATGCCGGAACCGCCGATGCCTACGAAATGGATATGCTGGATTCTGTGTTTCATGATGAACGCCCCGCTGCTTGTTCACAGACGTCGGCGATATGCGCCGCCGCTTCCGGGTGCGCGTGCGCGCGGGCCCGTTCTGCGACGGCTTGCAGTTCTTGACGGGAACGCTGCCCCAGCCAGTCCGCCAGCCACTCGGGGCTGAAGGCGTTCTGCGGCTGCAGCCATGCGGCCTGCGCGTCGCTCAGGAAGCGCGCGTTGGCGGTTTGATGGTCATCGATGGCATGCGGCAGCGGCACGAACAGCGCCGCCACGCCGACGGCGGCCACTTCGGACACCGTCATGGCGCCCGCGCGGCAGACCAGCAGGTCGGCATCGCCCATGGCGCCGGCCATGTCATCGATGAAGGCGCGGCAGTCGGCCGCCACGCCCGCCTGGGCGTAGGCCTGCTGCAGCGCCGGCAAATGTTGTTCGCCGGCCTGGTGCACCACCACCGGACGGTTTTCCTGCGGCAGGCGCGCCAGCGCTTGCGGCACGGCGGTATTGAGCGCCTGGGCGCCCAGGCTGCCGCCCACCACCAGCAGCCGCAGCGGACCGCTGCGGCCGGCATAGCGCTGCGCCGGATCGGGCAAGGCGCACAGGTCGGCGCGCACCGGGTTGCCCATGGCTTCGCCCTTGGGCAGCACGCCGGGGAAGCCGCTCAGCACGCGGCGCGCCATCCTGGCCAGCCACTTGTTGGCGGTGCCGGCCACCGCGTTCTGCTCGTGCACCACCAGCGGCGTGCCGCGCAGCGTCGCGATGACGCCGCCGGGGAAGGCGACATAGCCGCCCATGCCCAGCACCACGTCCGGACGCACCGACGACAGCCGCGCCCAGGCCTGGGCGAAGGCGCGCACCAGCAGGAACGGCAGCTTCAGCAGCGCCGTCACGCCCTTGCCGCGCACGCCGGCGAAACGCAGCGGCACCAGTTCGATGCCGCGCGGCGGCACCAGCTTGCCTTCCATCTTGTCCGGGTTGCCCAGCCACATCACGCGCCAGCCGCGCTGGCGCAGCACATCGGCCACGGCCAGGCCGGGCATGATGTGGCCGCCGGTGCCGCCGGCCATGATCAGGATGGTACGCGACGACGCGGTCATACCCGTCCTCCGCGCATCATGATGCGGTTTTCCACATCGACCCGTATCAGCATGGCCAGGGCGCACAGATTCATCACCACGCCCGAACCGCCATAGCTCATCAGCGGCAGCGTCAGGCCCTTGGTCGGCAGCAGCCCCAGGCACACGCCCATGTTGATGAAGGCCTGTACCCCGAACCACATCGCCACGCCGTGCGCCACCAGGCCCGCGAACGTGCGTTCCATGGCAATGGCCTGGCGGCCGATGTCGAAACCGCGATAGACGATGATGGCGAACAGCGTGATCACCAGCATCACGCCGGCGAAACCCAGTTCCTCGCCCACCACCGCCATCAGGAAGTCGGTATGCGCTTCGGGCAGGTAGTGCAATTTCTCGACGCTGGCGCCCAGGCCCACGCCCAGCCATTCGCCGCGTCCCAGGGCGATCAGCGAATGCGACAGCTGGTAGGCGCTGCCGTAGGCGTTGTCTTCGTTCCAGGGATCCAGGTAGGCGAACAGGCGCGCGCGGCGCCACGGCGACAGCCAGATCAGCATCAGGAAGGTGCTGACCAGCACCGCCAGCAGGCTGCTGAAGTACTTGCCGTTGATGCCGCCCAGAAACAGGATGCCGATCGCGATCGCCACGATCACCATGAAGGCGCCCAGGTCGGGCTCGAGCAGCAGCAGCATGCCGACGCCGGCCAGCGCGAACGCCATCGGCAGGAAGCCGCGGGCAAAGGCCTGCATGTGTTCCTGCTTGCGCACCGTGTAATCGGCGGCATAGAGCAGCGCGGCCAGCTTCATCAGTTCGGACGGCTGGAAATTCAGCGGACCCAGCGGAATCCAGCGATGCGCGCCGTTGACCTCGCGGCCGATGCCGGGCACCAGCACCGCCACCAGCAGCACCATCGCCACCACGAACAGCGGCACCGCCAGGCGTTGCCACACGCGGATCGGAATCGCCAGCACGACGGCGCCCGCCACCAGGCCGGCGGTGACGAACAGGCCGTGGCGGATCACGAAGTAATAGCGGCCATAGGAGGCATAGCGCGGGCCGTCGGCCAGCGCGATCGACGCCGAATACACCATCAGCAAGCCGAGCAGCAGCAAGGTCGACGCCGCAATCGCGAGCGGCATGTCGAAGTTACGCATGCGGGTACGGCCGGGCCGTACGGCGTTGACGCTGGCGGTGAGATCGGCGATCAGGCTCATGCCACCTCTCCCCGGTCGCGGGCCAGGTCTTCGACCTCTTCCACGAACACTTGCCCGCGGTGCGGGTAATTGCGGAACATGTCCATGCTGGCGCAGGCGGGCGACAACAGCACGGCGTCGCCGGGCTGCGCCAGGTCGGCGGCGCGGCGCACGGCGTCGCGCAGCGAGTCCACGGCGATGCAGTCGACGCCGGTCGCGGCCAGCACGCGGCCGATCTCCGGACCGTCCTGGCCGATCAACAGCACCGCGCGCGCATGGCGCGACACCCCCGGGATCAGCGGCGAGAAGTCCTGCCCCTTGCCCAGCCCCCCGGCGATCAGCACCACCGGCTGGCCCAGGCCTTCCAGCGCGGCCACGGTGGCGCCGACGTTGGTGCCCTTGCTGTCATTGATGTAGTCGACGCCGCCGATGTTGCGCACGAAGGCGGCGCGATGCGGCTCGCCCGCGTACTCGCGCAGGGTGCGCAGCATGGCGCCCCAACCCAGGTCCAGGCAGCGCGCAAGCTGCAATGCGGCCAGCGCGTTCAAGGCATTGTGGATGCCGCGGATGCGCAGCGCATCGACCGGCATCAGGCGGCTCATGCGGCCCTTGGCGCGCACCGGCTCCGGCGCGTCCTTCTTGCGGCGCACGGGCGCCACGGGCTCGTCGAAATCGACCGGTTCGGCCGCGACCAGCCAGGCCACGCCCTGGCCCAGCTCCAGGCCCATGTCGCCGACCAGCGCCGGCACGTCACGGCCGAAACTGCGCACGGGCATGGCGTCCAGCGACGGCACCATGTCCACGGTATACGGATCGTCGCGGTTGACGATGGCGATGCGCGCCATCTTCAGCAGGCGCGCCTTGGCGCGGGCGTAGGCGTCCATGCCGCCGTGCCAGTCCAGGTGATCCTGCGTCACGTTGAGCACGACGGCGGCATCGGCCATCAGCGTGTGCGTGGTCTCGAGCTGGAAGCTCGACAGTTCCAGCACCCACGCCTGCGGCAGGTCGTCGGCGTCCAGCGCCCCCATCAGCGCGGTCAGCGCGGCCGGGCTGATGTTGCCCGCGGCCAGCACCGACAGGCCGCTGGCCTCGAGCAGGTCGCGCGTCAGCGCGGTGACGGTGGTCTTGCCGTTGGTGCCGGTCACGGCCAGCACGCGCGGACGGTATTCACGGGTCTCGGCCAGCTCGGCCAGCGCCCGCGCAAACAATTCGATCTCGCCGATGACTTCGATGCCGCGGGCCTTGGCCTCGCGCAGCAGATCGCCGGCCGGCGCGCCTTCGGGCGCCAGTCCCGGGCTGATGACGACCTGGTCCACGCCATCCAGCAGCGCGACATCGAAAGACGTGTCGCAGCCCAGGCGGTATTCCACCTCGGCCTGCGCCAGCGCGTCTTGCAGCGCCGCCAGGCCGCCCGGCTCCGCGCGCGTGTCGGCCACCCGCAGGCGGGCGCCCTGGCGGGCGCTCCAGCGTGCGGCGGCGACACCCGACTCGCCCAATCCGAGGATCAGGACGAGCGGCGCATCGGCGCGGGAGGTTTCCATCGTATTCATCGCAACTTCAGGGTTGAGAGGCCAATCAGCACCAGCATCATGCTGATGATCCAGAAACGCACGACCACCTGGGTTTCCTTCCAGCCGCCCACTTCGAAGTGATGATGCAGCGGAGCCATGCGGAATATGCGTCTACCTGTTCCATAACGTCGCTTGGTGTACTTGAACCACGTCACCTGGATCATCACCGACAGGGTCTCGACCACGAACACGCCGCCCATGATGAACAGCACGATCTCCTGGCGCACGATGACCGCGATGGTGCCCAGCGCGCCGCCCAGCGCCAGCGCGCCGACGTCACCCATGAAGACCTGCGCCGGATACGCGTTGAACCATAAAAATGCCAGCCCCGCGCCGCCGATCGCCGCGCACAGCACCATCAATTCCGACGCGCCGGGGATGTACGGGAACAGCAGGTACTTCGAATAGTCGACGCGGCCGACCACGTAGGCGAAGATGCCGAGCGCGCTGCCGACCATCACGGTGGGCATGATCGCCAGGCCATCCAGGCCGTCGGTCAGGTTGACGGCGTTGCTGGTGCCGACGATCACGGCCCAGGTCAGCGCCACGAAGCCGAGCACGCCGAGCGGATAGCTGACGGTCTTGAAGAACGGCACGATCAGGTCGGCGCGCGTCGGCAGCGACATGGTGAAGCCGCTTCCCACCCAGGCCTTGAAGAGCGGCCACAGCTCGGTGTTGGCGGGCGCCGACACGGCGAACGCCAGATAGACCGCAGCCACCAGGCCGATGGTCGCCTGCCAGAAGAACTTCTGGCGCGCCGGCATGCCTTCCGGATCGCGATAGACCACCTTGCGGTAATCGTCCATCCAGCCGATCCAGCCGAAGCCGAACGTCACCAGCAGCACCACCCACACGAAACGGTTGGTCCAGTCGGCCCACAGCAGCGTGCTGATGGCGATGGAAATCAGGATCAGCACGCCGCCCATGGTGGGGGTGCCGGTCTTGACCAGGTGGGTTTCCGGACCGTACGAACGCACGGCCTGGCCGATCTTCATCTCGGTCAGCTTGCGGATCACGCGCGGACCGGCCACCAGGCCGATCAGCAACGCCGTGGCGCACGCCAGCACCGCGCGCAGCGTGATGTACTCGAACACGCCCAGCGCGCGCACATCATCGGAAAGCAGACGGGCGATCTCAAGCAGCATGGTTGTCCCCCTGCCCCTTGGACGCTTGTCCGTCATTGGAAATAAAAGCCGTCACTACCCGCTCCATGCGCATAAAGCGCGATCCCTTTATCAATACGCAGGACGCGCGCAGGCCGCGCAATGCGGCAACGACTTCGTCTACCGATGCGCAGGCGTGCGCGCCCGTGCCGTAGGCGGCAGCGGCCGCCCGGCTGGCATCGCCTAGCGTGATGAGCGCGTCGAGGCCAAGCTCGCGCGCGTAATTGCCCACCTCTTCATGCATGGCGGGGCCGTTGTCCCCGACTTCGCCCATGTCGCCCAGTACCAGGACACGCGTGCCGGCCATGCGGGCCAGCACATCGATGGCCACGCGAACCGAGTCGGGGTTGGCATTGTAGGTGTCATCAATGAGCAACGTTCCGTCACTCAATTTCTTGTGCTGCATGCGGCCCGCGACCGGGCTGAAACCGGCCAGCGCCCGCACGGCGACATCGAGCGGCGCGCCCGCGGCGATGGCGCTGGCGATCGCCGCCAGCGCATTGCGCAGGTTGTGCACGCCGGGCACCGGCAGCGTCAGGTCGGCGCTGCCCATCGGCGTCACCACGCGGCAGCGCGTCGAATCGACGTCCGCCAGGATCTGCTCGGCATAGACATCCAGACCGGGCTGCAGGCCAAAACGCAGCGCGCGGCGCGGCGCGGCCAGCTTGTCCCAGATCGCCGCGTAGGGCTCGTCGCCGGGATAGACGGCCACGCCGTCCGCCGGCAGCGCCGCGATGGCGGCGCCGTTTTCCAGCGCCACCGCTTCCACGGTGTGCATGAATTCCTGGTGTTCGCGCTGGGCATTGGTCACCAGCGCCACGCTCGGCGCCGCGATGGCGGCCAGCTGGGCGATCTCGCCCGGATGGTTCATGCCGAGCTCGAACACGGCGGCGCGATGTTCCGGACGCAGGCGCAGCAGCGTCAGCGGCACGCCGATGTCGTTGTTCAGGTTGCCGGCGGTCGCCAGGCGGCCCGCCTCGCCGCGCCAACCCGCCAGCATGGCCGAGATCATTTCCTTGGTGGTGGTCTTGCCGTTGCTGCCGGTCACCGCCACCACAGGCAGGGTGAAGCGGGCGCGCCAGGCCGCGCCGATGCGCATCAGCGCCACGCGGGTATCGCCCAGCACCAGTTGCGGCAGGGTCGAATCCGGCACGGCATGCGCCACCACCGCGGCGCAGGCGCCACGCTCGGCGGCCTGGTCCAGGTAGTTGTGGGCGTCGAAGTTGTCGCCCACCAACGCCACGAACAGCTCGCCGGCGCCGATGCGCCGGGTGTCCGTCGACACGCCCTTGACCAGCGGCAGCAGCAGCGCCAGCCGCGCCCACTCACGGTCATCGAACGGCAGTTTCTCGCCGCCAATGTCCTGGTAGGTTTCGTGACCCTTGCCCGCCAGCAGCACCACGTCTTCAGGCGCGCTGGCCCAGACGGTCTGCATGATGGCGCGGGCGCGGTCGACCTGGACGTCGGCGCCAGCCTCGGCCGGAATGCCCGCCAGGATCTGCGCCACGATGGCCTCGGGCGATTCGCTGCGGGGGTTGTCGCTCGACACCACCACGTGATCGGCCAGCTCGGCGGCGATGCGGCCCATTTCCGGACGCTTGCCCGGATCGCGCTCGCCGCCGCAGCCGAACACGCACACCAGGCGGCCGGCGCGCGCCTGCGCCACCGGACGCAGCGCGGTCAGCGCGCGCGCCAGCGCGTCGGGCGTATGGGCATAGTCGACCACCACCAGCGCGCCGCGGCCGGCATTGGCCTGGGTGCTGGCGGCAACGGGTTCCACCGTCTGCAGGCGGCCATCGACCGGATCGGTCGCGGCCAGCTCACGCGCGATCTGCGCGAACGGCAGGCCCAGCTTGTACAGCACGCCCGCCACCAGCAGCAGGTTGGAGACGTTGTGCGCCCCCAGCAGGCGCGTCACGATCTGCGCCTCGCCATGCGGCGACACCAGGGTGAAGATCTGTCCTTGCGCGGTGGCCTGCAGGTCACGCGCGCGCATCGCGGCCGGAATCGCCGGATCCGCGCTCAGGCTGTAGCCCATCACCGACAGGTCGGACGGCAGCGAAGCGATCAGGCGGCGGCCGGCTTCGTCGTCGGCGTTCACCACCGCGGCGCTCAGGCCGAGCCAGCGGAACAGGCGCGCCTTGGCGGCCTCGTAGCGTTCCATGGTGCCGTGATAGTCGAGATGATCGCGGGTCAGGTTGGTGTAGGCGGCCAGCGCCACCCGCACGCCGTCCATGCGGCCCTGCTCGATACCGATCGACGACGCCTCCATCGCCACCGCCTTGGCGCCGGCGTCGCGCATGGCGGCCAGCAGGCGGTGCACGGTCAGCACGTCGGGGGTCGTGAGGCTGCCGCCCAGCGTCTGCCCGTCGGGCAGCACGGCGCCCAGGGTGCCGATGGTGCCGCAGGGCTTGTCGTTGCGGCCCAGAGCGTGGGCGATCCATTGCACCGACGAGGTCTTGCCGTTGGTGCCGGTCACGGCCACCACGGCCAGCGCCGACGACGGCCGGCCGTACCAGGTGTCGCCCAGCTCGCCCAGCAGGGCGCGCAGGCCGGTCACCGGCAGCATCGGCGTATCGCCAGCGGCCGCCGCGGCCTCGATGGCCTCGGTCGCGGGCGCTTCGAACAACACCGCGCTGGCGCCCAGCGCCAACGCTTTCTCTATATATAGACGGCCATCGCTGGACAGCCCCGGGCAGGCGACGAACACATCGCCCGGCTCGATCTCGCGGGAGTCCAGCTTCAGGTGCGCGGTCAACGACACGCGCGAATGCAACCACGCCACGGCTTGTTCGACCGTGGCGGCGGGGGATGAGAGGAAGCCTTTGGCGCTCATCTGCCTGGCTCCTTGATACCAGCAACAATTGTCGATTCGAAGGGCGCGTCCGGCCGCACCCCCATCAGCCGCAGACTCCCGCCAACGATATGGGAGAACACGGGCGCGGCGATCGCGCCGCCGTAATAGCCGCCGACCGTGGGCTCGTCGATCGAGACGGCCACCACGATCTTGGGATCGGACACCGGGGCAAAGCCCACGTACGAGCTGCGGTAGCGCTGCATGCTGTACTTGCCGTCGACGATCTTGCGCGCGGTGCCGCTCTTGCCGGCCACGCGGTAGCCCTGGACCTGGGCGGCTTTGGTGCCTTCCGGACCGGCGGCCGCTTCCAGCATGCCGCGCACCAGCGCGGTGGTCTTGGGCGTGTAGATCTTGACGCTGGTCGGATCGCTGTCGCGCTTGACCAAGGTCAGCGACACCATGTCGCCGTTGCGGGCGAACACGGTATAGGCGCGCGCCACCTGCAGCAGCGACACCGACAGGCCGTAGCCATAGGCCATGGTGGCCTTCTCGATCAGGCGCCAGCGGTCCCACGGACGCAGGCGGCCAGGGGCCGCGCCGGGGAATCCCACCTGAGGGGCCTGGCCCAG
The DNA here is from genome assembly GCF_001299375.1 of Achromobacter sp. 2789STDY5608621. Classification (NCBI taxonomy): domain Bacteria; kingdom Pseudomonadati; phylum Pseudomonadota; class Betaproteobacteria; order Burkholderiales; family Alcaligenaceae; genus Achromobacter; species Achromobacter sp. 2789STDY5608621. The sequence continues at coordinate 37,032 of NZ_CYTU01000044.1, forward strand.
GCCCAGTTCGGTGAAGCGATCCCACATTTCACGGGATTCCAGCTTCTCGGAGATCATCGTCATGCCGATGTTGCTGGACTTGCGCAGCACGCCGGCCACGTCCAGCGTGCCGTTGCGGCTGACGTCGCTGATCGTGCTGCCCTGGTAGGTGAAGCGGCCGTTGCCGGTCTCGAACAGGGTCGAAGTGGTGATGCGGCCCAGGTCCAGCGCCAGTGCGGCGGTGAACGGCTTCATGATCGAGCCGGGCTCGAACGTGTCGGTGATGGCCTGATTGCGCAGGTTGGCGCCGTGGAAGGTCTCGCGCTTGTTCGGGTCGAAGGTCGGCACGTTGGCCAGCGCCAGGATCTCGCCGGTGTGGACGTCCACGACCACGGCAGTGGCGCCCTTGGCCTGATGCTTGTCCATGGCGTCCTTCAGTTCCTTGAACACCAGGTACTGCAGGCGGGTATCGATCGACAGGCGCAGGTCGCGGCCGTCCACCGGCAGCGTCACGGCCTGCACGTCCTCGATGACGCGGCCCAGCCGATCCTTGATGACGCGGCGGCTGCCCGGGCGGCCCGACAATTGCTGGTTGAAGGTCAGCTCGACGCCTTCTTGCCCCTGGTCCTCGACGCTGTTGAAACCCACCACGTGGGCCATCACGTCGCCGTCCGGGTAGTAGCGGCGGGTCTCGGGCTGCTGGTGCACGCCCGGCAGGCCGAGCTGCTTGATCTTGTCGGCCACGTCCATCGACACCTGGCGCTTCAGGTAGACGAAGTTCTTGTCTTCCTCGACCCGGCGGCGCAGATCGGCGATCGGCGTTTCCAGCAGCTTGGCCAGCGAGTCCAGCTGGCCGGGCGCGGCCTGCTTCAGATCTTCGGGGATGGCCCAGATAGCGCGCGCCGGCACGCTCGAGGCCAGCACCGCGCCATTGCGGTCCATGATCTTGCCGCGCGTGGCGGACAGCGTCAGGGTGCGCTCGTAGCGGCGCTCGCCCTGCTGCTGCAGGAATTCGGTGGACAGCCCCTGCAGGAACAGCGCGCGGCCGGCCAGCACGGTAAAACCGCCGAACAGCAGGATCAGCACCAGGCGGGCGCGCCAGGTGGGCAGTTGCCCGCGCAGCACCGGATTGTCGAAGAACGGGACGCGCTTCATTGGGCCCCTCCGCTCGCCGGCACCGGCGCCTGGTTCAGGTACAGCGTGCGGTCCGGCACGATGGGAATCATCTTCAGGCTGTCGCGCGCGATCACGTCGACGCGGGCATTGCGCGCCAGCTCGGCGCGTTCCAGCTGCAGGCGCCGCCAGTTGGTTTCCAGGTCGCGCGCCTGCGCCTGATCGCGGCCCAGCTCGACGAAGAGCTGGCGCGACTGATACCGGCTGGTGACCAGGGAAATGGCCGACAGCATCAGCAAAGCCGCAACGATCAGGTTGACGCGACCCATCAGCGGCGCCCTCCCTTGCCGCCGCGACGCGGCGGCGGAGCCAGGTCGCTGCCGGGCAGCGAACCGATTTTCACGAACGCCATGCCGCCCTCGGCAGACAGGGGCGTGGCGGTGCGCTCGGCGACGCGCAGCACCGCCGAACGGGCGCGCGCGTTGGCCGAGACTTCATCGTCCTCGGCCAGCACGCGCCCCAGGGAACGCAGCACCGGTTGGGGCATTTCGCTTTCGCGCAGGGGCAGGCGCGCATGCGCGGCAGCCGGACGAGCCGCCGCCGCGATGCACTGCTTGACCATGCGGTCTTCAAGCGAATGAAAGCTGATCACCGCCAACCTCCCCCCCGGGGCGAGCAGGTCTAGAGCTGACGCGAGGGTGCGCGCGAGCTCTTCGAGTTCCCGATTGATGTAAATCCGTAGAGCTTGAAAGGTGCGTGTGGCCGGATGCTGCCCCTTTTCGCGCGTGCGGACGGCGCTGGCGACGCACTCGGCAAGTTCGAGCGTGGTGCGCAGCGGCCTTGTTGCGCGGCGAGCAGCAATCGCCTTTGCAACCTGAAAAGCAAACCGTTCTTCGCCATAATCCGCTATGACCTCCCGCATCTCATCCACACTGGCTTGCGCCAGCCAATCCGCCACCGTGGGTCCACGAGTGGTGTCCATCCGCATGTCGAGCGGGCCGTCCCGCATGAACGAGAAACCGCGCTCGGCATCATCGATCTGAGGCGACGACACGCCCAGATCCAGCATCACGCCATCGACCTTCTCGATGCCGAGCTGCCGCAATTCTTCGGCCATGGTGGCAAAGCCGCCATGCACCACCGTCACCCGGGAGTCCGCCGCCGCCAACGCATTGGCTACCGCGATCGCCTCGGGATCCTTGTCGAACACCACCAGGCGCGCCGCCGGGCCCAGGCGGCCAAGCAGTTCGCGGCTGTGACCGCCGCGACCAAAGGTGCCGTCCACGAAGACGCCGCGTTCCGCACGCGTAGCCGCGGCCGGCTCGTCGCCGGGCTGCGACCGTGCCGCGCCCTTGCCGCCGAAATCGGCCAGCAACAGCGCGTCCACCGTCGGCTCCAGCAGGACGGGCCGATGTTCGAATTCCATAACTCTTTCAGAACGAAAACTGATTCAACACATCCGGCATACCCTTGGCCAGATCCTCAGCCTCGCGGCTGGCCAGGGTAGCGGCATCCCACAGCTCGAAGTGGGCGCCCAGACCGAGCAGCATCACATCGCGCGTCATACCGGAAGCGTTGCGCAGTTCAGGCGCGATCAGGACGCGGCCGGAGCCGTCCAGTTCCACGTCCTGAGCGTTGCCCAGCAACAGCCGCTGCAACGCACGCGCCGTCATGGGAAAGGCGGCAATCTGCTCGCGCTTCTTTTCCCACTCGGGCCGCGGGTACACCAGCAGGCAGCCGTCTGGGTGGCGGGTCAGGGTCAGGCGGCCTTCCGCCTGCGCCATCAGCGCGTCACGATGCCGGGTCGGAATCGAGATCCGTCCCTTGGCATCCAGCGTGAGCGCGCTGCTTCCCTGAAACACCACTTTTACCCCACTTAATTGCACAATTTCCTACTATTTCCCACTCTACGGTATGGCAATGGGGCGGTCAAGCGCGCGGTTGCAATTTTTTCAATCACAACAAGGACTTAGAGCAACTTGTAAATGCGCAAAAAGAAAAACCTCCCAATAAATCAGGAGGTTGCGTCACTATCTAAAAGTGCTTCTTAAGAAGTGGCGGCTAACAATGCCTTTGCATTGTTTTACCCAGCCCGCTTGCCAAGGGTTGACGGGCGTTCCGCGCCAGATGGCGGATGGCCGGGCTTGAAAAAAGCCGGCCGGCGGCCCCGCTCCGATGAGAAATCCAATGCAAGACGGGTCTATAGGCCGGATTCTGTACGCCAGGTTTCCCTGGCGGGCGATCATTCCTCTGCGCGGATCATTGCTGAGCCGCTGTAGCCACCTACCCGCATGCTTGGACGGAGCCGCCCTTCGCGGCCCGAAAGCCGCACGCATGCCTATTTGATGTTGCTCCGGGTAGAGGTTGCCGCGTTTCACCCTGCGATGCCGCCGGCCGTTGCCGACCGGCGCGATACGGAGATGGCCGTATCGGTGCGCGACTGGCGCGCCCGCCCCGCAGACTCGTCTCTGTGGCCCTATTCCTCGACCGCGCCCGAAGACGCGACCGGACGGCCGTTAGCCGCTACCCTGCCCTGTGGAGTCCGGACCTTCCTCGATGGACTTGCATCCACCGCGACCGCCCGACCCGCCTTGCGGTGCGTATTCTAGTACAGGTCGCCGCTCCGTCCCCGAACCCCGGCGCGGGTTCCTGCGACAATACCGGTCTGATCCGCTCATCCGCCGCAAGAACGACCTCACTACATGGCTCTCGCAACGCTCATCACCCTGACCGACATCCAGCTGGCCTATGGCCACCATCCGCTGCTGGACCACGCCGACTTCGCCATCCAGGCCGGCGAGCGCATCGGCCTCATCGGCCGCAACGGCGCCGGCAAGTCCTCGCTGCTGCGGCTGCTCGACGGCCGCACCGTGCCCGACGATGGCGACATCGCCCGCACCTCGGGCCTGCGCGTGGCCACGGTCGAACAGGAACCGGAACTGGACGAAAACGCCACCGTCTTCGACGTGGTCTGCAATGTCGACGGCGACCATGAAGACTGGCAACGCCCGTCGCGCGTGCGCGCCGTGCTGGAAAAACTCGGCCTGCCGGCGGACGCCCAGATCGCCGGCCTGTCGGGCGGCACCCGCAAGCGCGTCGCGCTGGCCCGCGCGCTGGTCGAGGAACCCGATCTGCTGCTGCTGGACGAGCCCACCAACCACCTCGACTTCGACGGCATCGCCTGGCTCGAAGAGATGCTGCGCACCTGGAAGGGCGCCGCCGTCATCATCACCCACGATCGCCGCTTCCTGGATTCGGTGGCCACCCGCATCGTCGAACTGGACCGCGGCCGGCTGCTCAGCTTCCCCGGCAATTTCTCGCAATGGCAGGAGCGCAAGGCCCAGTGGCTGGAATCCGAGCGCCTCGAACAGGCTCGCTTCGACAAGCTGCTGGCCCAGGAAGAAGTCTGGATCCGCAAGGGCGTGGAAGCCCGCCGCACCCGCAATGAAGGCCGCGTGCGGCGCCTGGAACGCCTGCGCGTCGAACGCGCCGAGCGCCGCGAGCGCGTCGGCGATGTGTCGCTGGCGCTGGCCGAGGGCCAGCGTTCGGGCAAGATGGTGGCCGAGCTGGAACACGTCGGCAAACGCTTCGGCGAGAAGACCGTGGTGGACGACTACTCCACCACCATCCTGCGCGGCGACCGCATCGGCATCATCGGCCCCAACGGCGCCGGCAAGACCACGCTGCTCAAGCTGATCCTGGGCGAAATGCAACCCGACAGCGGCAAGACCCGCATGGGCACCAACGTGTCGGTGGCCTACTTCGACCAGATGCGAGCCCAGCTCGACGAAAACGCGACGCTGGTCGACATCATCAGCCCGGGCAGCGAGTGGGTCGAGATCGGCGGCACCCGCAAGCACGTCATGAGCTATCTCGGCGACTTCCTGTTCTCGCCCGCCCGCGCCGGTTCGCCGGTGCGCAGCCTGTCGGGCGGCGAGCGCGCCCGCCTGCTGCTGGCGCGCCTGTTCGCGCGTCCCGCCAACGTGCTGGTTCTGGACGAACCCACCAACGACCTCGATATCGAAACGCTGGAGCTGCTCGAAGAACTGCTGCAGGAATACTCGGGCACGGTGCTGCTGGTCAGCCACGACCGCGCGTTCCTGAACAACGTCGTCACCCAGACCATCGCCTACGAAGGCAACGGCCACTGGCGCGACTACGTCGGCGGCTACGACGAATGGGTGGCCCAGCGCCCCGCCCCGGCGCCTGCCGCGGCGGCGGAGGAAGACGCGGCCAAGGCGGCGCGCGCCGCCGACGAAGCCGCGGCCCGCGCCAAGGCCGCCAAGCCCAAGCCGGCCCGCGCCGCCAAGATGAATTCGTGGGAACTGCGCGAACTCGAAGGCCTGCCCGAAGCCATCGCGGCGCTCGAAGCGCAGCAGGCCGAACTGGCCGGCAAGCTCGCCGACGGCAGCCTCTATCGCGATGCGCCGGCCGAAGTCGAACGCATCAACAGCGAGCTGTCCAAGCTGGAAAGCGAGCTCGAGGAAAAATTCGCGCGTTGGGAATTGCTCGAGGCGCGCCGCGAAAGCGCCCTCTGACGCGATAGCGGGACCGCCGCGACCGCGGCGGGTCCGTCACCGCGCCATCGACTTCAGCGCCCTCTATATATAGAGGGCGGCCGCCACCCACCATGTCCACATGGCGGCGGCCGGCATGCTCAGACTGCCGCGCGCCAGGCCAGCGTCTCGCCAGCGGCCAGCGGCACCAGTCCGGTGTCGCCGAACGGCACTTCATCCGGAATCTGATAGCTCTCGCGCACCAGCGTCAGCTTGCCGGTATTGCGCGGCAGGCCGTAGAAGTCCGGACCGTGGAAGCTTGCAAAGCCTTCCAGCTTGTCCAGCTTGCCGACCGCGTCGAACGCGGTCGCGTACAACTCCATCGCATGCAGCGCGGTATAACAGCCGGCGCAGCCGCAGGCGTGCTCCTTCAGGCCGCGCGCATGCGGCGCGCTGTCCGTGCCGAGGAAGAAACGCGGGCTGCCGCTGGTGGCCGCTTCCACCAACGCCAGCCGGTGGGTTTCGCGCTTGAGGATCGGCAGGCAGTACCAATGCGGCCGCACGCCGCCCTGGAAGATCGCATTGCGGTTGTACAGCAGGTGCTGCGGCGTGATCGTTGCCGCGATCGGCCCCTCGGCATCGCGCACGTATTCAGCGCCTTCCTTGGTGGTGATGTGCTCGAACACCACCTTCAGCGCCGGGAACGCGCGGCGCAGCGGCTTCATCACGCGCTCCACGAAAATCGCTTCGCGGTCGAACACGTCGATCGACGGATCCGTCACTTCGCCGTGCACCAGCAGCGGCATGCCGCATTTCTCCAGCGCTTCCAGCGCCTTGGCGCATTTGCCCAGCAGGTCGGTCACGCCGGCGTCGGAGTTGGTGGTCGCGCCCGCGGGATACAGCTTGACCGCGTAGACCTGGCCCGACTCGTGCGCGCGGAAGATCTCTTCGGCCGAGGTGTTGTCGGTCAGGTACAGCGTCATCAGCGGCGTAAAGGCGTCGGCATCACCGCCCGCCTTGGTCAGCGCGGCCAGGATGCGGCTGCGATAGGCCAGCGCCTGCTCGGTGGTGGTCACCGGCGGCTTCAGGTTGGGCATGATGATGGCGCGGGCGAATTGCCTGGCCGTGTCGGCCACCACCGCTTCCAGCGCCGCGCCATCGCGCAGGTGCAGGTGCCAATCGTCAGGGCGGGTGATGATCAGTTGATTCGTGTTTTGCGTGGACATGGAGAGCTTCTTAATCTGCCAGCGGCATGCCCCGTTCGGCCAGCGCGCAGAACATCGCGCTGCCCAGGGGGATGACGGCATCGTTGAAATCGAAATGCGAGTTGTGCAGCACGCAGCCGGAATCGGCCCCGCCCTGCCCCAGCCGGAAATAGGCGCCAGGCTTGCTTTGCAGCATGAAGGAGAAATCCTCCGACCCCATCGACGGTACCAGATCACGCACCACGTTTTCCTTGCCGATCATCTCGGTGGCGATGTCGGCGACCAGGTTGGCGTGCTGCGGCGTATTCAGGGTCGCGGGATAGATGCGTTCGTAGGTCAGTTCGGCGGTGCCGCCAAAGGCGCTGGCAATCGCCGTGACCAGTTCGCGCATGCGCGTCTCGACCATCTCCTGCACCGACTTGCGGAACGTGCGCACCGTGCCCACCATCCGGGCCTCGCGCGGAATCACGCTCATCGCGCCGGGATGGCCCGCCTGCAGCGAGCCGATGGACACGACGGCGGAATCCAGCGGATTGACGTTGCGCGACACGATGGTCTGCAGCGCCGTGATGATCTGGCCGGCGATCGTCACCGGGTCGATCGTCTGATAAGGATGCGCGCCGTGGCCGCCGCGGCCGGTGATCAGGATCTCGAAGCGGTCGGCCGCCGCCATCATCGGCCCCGGATTGATGCCGATGGTGCCAGGCTTCAGGCCGGGCCAGTTGTGCAGCGCATAGATGGCGTCACAGGGAAAGGTGTCGAATAACCCATCCTCCATCATGGCTTTGGCGCCGCCGCGCCCTTCCTCGGCCGGCTGGAAGATGAGGACGGCCGTGCCATCGAAATTGCGCGTCTGCGCCAGGTACTTGGCGGCCCCGATCAGCACCGCCGTATGGCCGTCGTGGCCGCAGCCGTGCATCAGGCCCGGCTTGGTCGACTTGTGCCCGAACTCGTTGTCCTCCGTCATCGGCAGCGCATCCATGTCGGCGCGCAGGCCGATCATGCGGCCGCTGTCGCAGCGCTTGCCGCGGATGACGCCCACCACGCCGGTCTTGCCGATACCCCGGTGCACCTCGATTCCCAGCGCCTCGAGCGCGCCGGCAACGATCCCGGACGTCCGGACTTCTTCGAAGCCAAGCTCGGGATGGGCATGCAAGTCGCGCCGCAGCGCCGTCAATTCGTCATGAAACAGCCGAATTGATTCCAAAGGAGAACGTGCGTACATAGGAGGTTACAGAATGACGTGAGAGGGGGGACAGTCGGGATATTTTAGTTGCTACAGAGGATAAATGCCTTTGTCTTTACCGGAGAGACACGTTATGCTCCGGCCGCAGGACAATTTTTCCAACAGCCAGAGAAGGAGCGCCGCATTATGGCCACAACCTCCAAACCCGCGACCGCGCGCAAGCCGAACGCTGCATTCATGAAGCCCCTGACTCCCAGCGCCGAACTGGCTGCTGTGATCGGTTCGGAAGCCGTGCCGCGCACCGAGGTCACCAAGAAGATCTGGGAATACATCAAGAAGCACAACCTGCAAGATGCGAGCAACAAGCGCAACATCAACGCCGATGCCAAGCTGCGCCCGATCTTCGGCAAGGATCAGGTCACGATGTTCGAACTGACCAAGCTGGTCAACGCACATCTGAAGTAAGCAGGCAAAGGGCGTACCCGGTACGTCCCTGCCTCGATACTGTCGCGACGCCCTGGCTTGAACGCCGGGCGGACCCGACTTCCGGCGCTTCCCGCCACCGCAGGCTTTCCGCCTTGCGCGGCCAGTCCCACACCCGCGATGGGCACGGCTCTCCTCCCCCTCCATATCCGTTTGCATGCGAACGCTGTCGCGTCCAATCGCTTGGACAACGTCGTCCCGGTCTTGATCGTTCGAGAGATACGCGCCCGTTCTGAATGCGTGTTGCACAGCGAAGGCCCGCGATATCTCGCGGTTCGCAATGTCCGACACGCCATGGCCTCCCCTCATCCCCTTGCGCGGAACGCCCTGTACGGCATCGCATCCGCGATGCCGTCGATCACATTAGTCATTGCCCGCAAAGCCTTGCCCAGCCTGGCTCTTCAGCGTTTCGCCAGCGCCGGCGAGAGGCGCGATTTGCGCGCCTCCTCGAGCAACCAGGCGCGAAATGCCTGTGCGTCCGGCCGCTGTGCGGCCGTGCGCGAAGATACCAGCCAATAGCTATAGTCGTTGGGCAGCACCTGATCGAACAGGCGAACCAGCTTGCCGGCGCGCAGATCATCCGCCGCCAACATCAAGCGCCCCAGCGCCACGCCCACCCCATCGGCCGCCGCTTGCAGCACCAGCGCGGCATCACTGAATTGCACGCCCTGCGTCAGGTCCAGCGACACCCGCGCCAGTTCGCACCACTGGCGCCATGCCGCGCGTGGCTCGTCGTGCAGCAGCATGACGTTCGCCAGGTCGGCGGGCTCGGACAAGGCCGGCGGGCCTTCCGCCAACCGGGGATGGCACACCGGACTCAGATACTCCCGCGCGATCAAGTCCGACTTCAGTCCCGGCCAACGGCCCAGGCCGGAGCGGATGCCAAGATCGAATTCATCATCGCCCGGCCACAAGCGCGCCGAGCTGGCGACACGGAACTCGATCTCGGGATGACGTTGGCGAAACGCCGGCAGACGCGGCAACAGCCAACGCGAGGCAAAGGAAGGCAGCGCCGTGATCCGCAACGGCCCCTCGCGATGCTCACGCGCCTGCTCCGTGGCGGCCGCCATGCGGTCAAATGCGAGCGATAGCTCATCCAGATAAGCCTGCCCCTTATGCGTCAATGCCAGCGCATGACCACGCCGGACGAACAGCTCCCGGCCCAGCCATTGTTCCAGCGCCCGCACCTGGTGGCTGATGGCCGCCTGCGTTACGCACAGCTCGGCCGCGGCACGCGTGAAACTCAGGTGACGCGCAGCGGCTTCAAAGGCGCGCAAGGCGCCGAGCGGAGGCAAGCGTCGCATGAACTCGATTAGCCTGAGTTATCGAAGGCATGAGAATAGATCGTTTTGCCAGCCTCGGTAAGCCCCGTTTAATGGCGGCTTCGCCGGTGCTCAGCCCAATACGCGCGCCGGTCCACGGCCAGCCAAGGAGCGGCAATGACGGGATGGGAAGTCTGGATGGCGTTTGTCGGGTATGCGGTGCCCATGATCATCAGCCCCGGGCCGGGCAATACGCTGCTGGCCACCGCGGGTGGCCGCTACGGCTTGCGGGGGTCCGTGCCCTTCTGGGTCGGATTCGAAGCCGCGAACCTGGCGCTGTGCGCGCTTTACGGCCTGGGCCTGGGCGGCGCCCTGCATGAGCATCCGCAGATCCACGTCGTGCTGAAGTGGATGGGCGTCCTCTACCTGCTTTATCTGGCCTGGGGCTTCTTTCGTGCATCGGCCAAACCCGCAAGCCAGGCCGCCGACACCCGGCCGCTCGGCTTCGTCGACGGCTTCATCTGCGTGATCCTGAATCCGAAAATCCACTCGATGATCGCGGTCATGTTCGCCCAGTTCCTCATGCCCGGCGTCAGCCTGTCGCTGCAGGTCGGGCGGCTCAGCGCAGCATTCGTGATCCTGGGCCTGTTCTGCCATTTTCCCTGGATCTACGGTGGCAAGGTCATCCTGGGACGCTTCAATTCGCCGCAGGCGCTGCGCATCCAGGCCAGGGTATTCGGCAGCGCCATGTTGCTGGTCGCGCTGTACGTCGTATTGAACGGATAAAAAAAGGCCGGCATCAGCCGGCCTTTTTTGCTCGAGAACCTGGAATCAGGCGTAGGAGGTCGGCGCAACGCCGTCCAGCAGGGCCAGCCAGCCCTTGATCAGGCGGTACAAGCCCCACACCACCGTCGCGACCACGCCGATCCAGCCAATATAGATGATCAGCGCCAGGCAGCTGATGGCCAGCCACAGCAACGCCCACCAGAAGGTGCGCAGCAGCCAGTCGAAATGGGCGGCATAGACGGTGCCGGCGACGTCCGAACGCTTCAGGTACATCAGCACGACGGCCGCCAGCGTGGCGATGCCCAGGAAACCACTGGTCAGAAAGCCCAGGGCGAACAAACCATAGGCCACATGGGTCAGCGTGCGCAGGTCTAATGCCGTACCGGGCGCGGGGGTCTGGGTATCACTCACGATTACGCTCCAACAATTGACTCGGTCAATCTTACCGCACAAACCCAGCCGGCCCACGAGCGTTGTTATTTGGGCACATTCAATGCTGGCGCGGGTTGCAGGCTTGCTCAAGGTGATTTTGACAGGCCGTTTTCAGCGTTCGGAAGATCACGGCGTCGATGATTACGCCGTCGTGGCGGCGTCTTGAAAACCGCTGCGAAGGCGGCAATGCGGCGTCTTGAAAACGCTGCGAAAGCGGCAATGGACGGTCAGCGGCCGCCTTGCAAAGGCTTCAAATGCGTTAATGGAAGGCCAGACGGAAGATCAACCCCACCAGCAAAAACCCCCGTGCGGCGTCAGCCGCACGGGGGTTTCTTTTTGGGGTTTTCCGCGCGCACCAAAGACAAAACCCCACAGGCGAGAGCCTATGGGGTTTTGCGGAATAAAAGCCTGACGATGACCT
>NZ_CYTU01000045.1:0-47018 GCF_001299375.1 Achromobacter sp. 2789STDY5608621
CCGCCTGCGGCGCGGCGGGCGCCGTGGCCTGCGATCCGCCGCCGGCCGCGCCCGCCCCTTGCGCGGGCAGCCCGTTCCAGCCGCCGCCCAGGGCAACGATCAGGTTGACGCTGGCCACCAGGCGGTTGCCATACAGGCTGAGCGCGCTGCGCTCGTTGCTGAGCGCGGTGGCGTCCACCACCGCCACGCTCAGGTAATCCACCAGCCCGGCCTTGTACTGGTTCTGCATCAGCCGCAGCGATTCGCGCGCGGCCTCGAGCGCGCGGCGCTGCACGGTCTGCTCGTTCTCCATCACGCGCAGCTGGATCAGGTAGTCCTCGACTTCGCGCAGCCCGGTCAGCGCCGCCTGCCGGTAAGCCGCGGCCTGCGCGTCGTAGGACGCGCGCGCCTGCTCGACCTGCGCCTGGCGCGCGCCGCCGTCAAAGATCGTCAAGGCCAACGCCGGCCCCAACGACCAGAAGCGCGCCGGGGCGGTCAGCAGCTCGGCGAACTGACCGTTGCGGAAGCCGCCATCGGCCGACAGCGTCAGGCTGGGGAACCAGGCCGCCTGCGCCACGCCGATCTGGGCGTTGGCGGCGGCGGCGCGGCGCTCGGCGGCGGCCACGTCGGGACGGCGCTCCAGCAGTTCGGAAGGCAGGCCCACCGGGATCTGCGGCAGCTGCACCGAGAACGCCGCCGGCGGCAGGCTGAAATGCGACGGCGCCTGGCCCATCAGCACCGCGATGGCGTGCTCGTACTGGCCGCGCTGCCAATCCAGGTCGATCGACTGGGCCCGCGTGCTCTCGACCTGGGTGCGGGCCACGGCGACGTCGGCCTGGCCGACGACGCCCACGCTGTAGCGGTTCTGCGTCAGTTGCAGCGATTTCTCGTAGGCGGCCACGGTCGCGTCCAGCAGGCGCTTCTGCTCATCGAGCACGCGCAACTGCAGATAGGCCTGCACCAGCGCGGCCTGCGCGCTCAGGCGGGTCGCCGCCAGGTCGGCCAGGCTGGCCGACGCGCTGGCCTCGGAGGCCTCGACATTGCGGCGCACGCGGCCCCACACGTCCAGCTCCCAGCTGACGCTGCCCGTCAGCGAATACTGGTTGGACACGTTGCCGCCGCCCGACGACGAGGACGACGAACCGCCGCTGCCGCCGCCGCTGCCCGAGCGGGTCAGGCCGGCGCCCGCGCCCACGGTGGGGAAGAACCCGGCGCGCGCGCCGCGCACCAGGCCCAGCGCCTGGCGGTAATTGGCCTCGGCCTGGGCGATGGTCTGGTTCGACGTGTTGAGCGCGTCCACCAGGCCATTGAGCGTGGCGTCGTCATAGACGCGCCACCACTGGCCGCGGTCGGCGTCATCGCGCGGTTCGGCGCGCTTCCAGCCGGGCACTTCGTCCTGCCCTTCCTTGTAGGCCGCGCCCACGTCCAGCGCCGGCCGCTGGTAGTCAGGGCCGACGGCGCAGGCGGCCAGCGCGGCGCACAACGCCAGCGTGATGCCGGCGCGCGGCAGGAAGACGGAAGGGAAAGGCTTGGCGTTGCGGATCATAGTTGTTCTATCGAAGCGGCCCCGCCGCGCCGGGCGCGCCCGCGCGCGGCCCAGAGGCGGAAACGGTCAAGGTAGAGATAGACCACCGGAGTGGTGTACAGCGTCAGGATCTGGCTCAGCACCAGCCCGCCCACGATGGTAATGCCCAGCGGCTGGCGCATCTCGACGCCAGCGCCGGTGGCCACCACCAGCGGCAGCGCGCCAAAGATGGCGGCCATGGTCGTCATCATGATCGGCCGGAAGCGCGTCAGGCAGGCCTGGAAGATGGCTTCCTTGGGCGCCATGCCCTGATTGCGCTCGGCCTCGAGCGCGAAGTCCACCATCATGATGGCATTCTTCTTGACGATGCCGATCAGCAGGAACACCCCGATCAGGGCGATCAGCGTGAAATCGGTGCGCACCAGCAGCAGGGCCAGCAGCGCGCCCAGCCCGGCCGACGGCAGCGTCGACAGGATCGTCAGCGGATGCACGAAGCTCTCGTACAGGATGCCCAGCACGATATACATGGTGACCAGCGCGGCCAGGATCAGCCACGGCTGCTGCGCCAGCGTCTGCTGCAGCGCCGCCGCCGTGCCCTGGAAGCCGGCCTGGATCTGATCCGACGGCAGGCCGATGCGCGCCACCGCGGCGTCGATGGCGGCGGTGGCCTGCCCCAGCGACACGCCCGGCGCCAGGCTGAACGACACCGTGTCGGCCACGAACAGGCCCTGGTGCTGCACGCTGAGCGGCGCGTTGGCGTTCTCGAAGCGGGCGAAGGCCGCCATCGGCACGCGCGTGCCGGCCGACGTGATCACCTCGACCTGCTTGAGCGACTCGATATCCTGCGCGAACTTCTGGTCCACCCCCAGCACCACGTGATACTGGTTCAGCGGCCCGTACATCACCGACACCTGGCGCTGGCTGAAGGAATTGTTCAGCACCGTGGAGATGGTCGACATGCTCACGCCCAGCCGCGTGGCGGCGTCGCGGTCGATCACCAGGTTGATCTCGCGGCCCTTGTCCTCGACGTCGGTGTCGACGTCGGTGATCTCGGGGACCTTCGACATGGCCTGCTGCACCTTGGGCATCCAGGTGCGCAGCAATTGCAGGTCGCCGGACATCAGGGTGTAGTCGTACGAGCCCTGGCTCTGGCGGCCGCCGATGCGGATGTCCTGCTGCGACACCAGGAACATGCGCGCGCCCGGCATGTTCTGCAGCCGCGCCCGCAGGCGGTTGATGACCTGGTCGGCCGACACGCCGCGCTCGGCCAGCGGCTTGAGCTGGATCTGCATGAAGCTGCTGTTGCTGCCGCCGCGCCCGCCGGCGAAGCCGGTCATGCTTTGCACCGCCGGATCGGCCAGCACCACCTTGCGCAGCGCCTCCAGCTTGGGCACCGTGGCCTGGAACGAGGTGCCCTGGTCGACCCGGAAGAAACCCAGCAGCTGGCCGGTGTCCTGCTGCGGAAAGAAGCCCTTGGGCACCGCCGTGTACAGATACACGTTCAGGCCCACCGCCGCCGCCAGGATCAGCATCATCAGCCGGCCGTGCGCCAGCGCCCAGGCCAGGCTGCGGCGGTAGCCGTCCTGCATCCAGGCGAAGCCGCCCTCGGCCCAGCGCGCCAGGCGGCCCGGCGGCTTCGGCTCCTTGGGTTCGGCCTTGAGCAGACGCGCGCACATCATCGGCGTCAGGGTCAGCGACACCACCAGCGACACCATGATGGACGCCGACAGCGTCACCGCGAATTCACGGAACAGGCGTCCCACCACCCCGCCCATCAGCAGGATCGGAATGAACACCGCCACCAGCGACAGGCTCATCGACAGCACGGTGAAGCCCACCTCGCGCGAGCCGCGCAGCGCCGCCCGCATCGGCGACATGCCGTTCTCGACGTGGCGCATGATGTTCTCGAGCACCACGATGGCGTCGTCCACCACGAAGCCGGTGGCCACGATCAGCGCCATCAGCGAGATGGTGTTGAGCGTGAAGCCGCACAGATACATGATGCAGAAGGTGCCGATCAGCGACACCGGCACCGCGACGCTGGGAATGATCGCCGCGCGCCAGCGCCGCAGGAACAGCAGCACCACCAGCACCACCAGGCCCACCGCGATGACCAGCGTCAGCTCGGCCTCGTGCAGCGAGGCGCGGATGCTGGGCGTGCGGTCCTGCGCCACGGTCAGCTGCACGTCGGCCGGCATCAGCGCCAGCAGCACCGGCAGCTGGGCCCGCACCGCGTCCACGGTCTCGATGATGTTGGCGTCGGCCTGGCGCCGCACGATCATCAGGATCGCGTTGCGCTGGTTGTAGAAGCCGGTCTGGTACAGGTCCTCGACCGAATCCTCGACCCTGGCCACGTCCGACACCCGCACCGGCGCGCCGTCGCGCCAGGCCACGAGCAGCGGCCGGTACTGTTCGGCGCGGCTGAGCTGATCGTTGACCATGATCTGCCAGTGGTACTGGTCGTTTTCCAGCACGCCCTTGGGGCGGTTGGCGTTGGCGTTGGCCAGCGCCGTGCGCACGTCGTCGAGCGAGACGCCGCGGTTGGCCAGCGCGCCCGGCAGCACCGTCACGCGCACCGCCGGCAGCGAGCTGCCGCCCACCGTCACTTCGCCCACCCCGTCCACCTGCGACAGCTTCTGCGCCACGATGGTCGAGGCCAGGTCATACATCTGGCCCTGGCTCAGCGTGTCGGAGGTCATCGCCAGCGTCATGATGGGCGCGTCGGACGGATTGGACTTGTGGTACGTGGGGTTGCTGCGCAGGCTGGTCGGCAGCAGCGAGCGGGCGGCGTTGATGGCCGCCTGCACGTCGCGCGCCGCGCCATTGATGTCGCGCGACAGGTCGAACTGCAGCGTCACGCGGGTCGAGCCCTGGGTGCTGCTGGAGGTCATCTCGGTCACGCCGGCGATGCTGCCCAGCGAGCGTTCCAGCGGCGTGGCGACGCTGGAGGCCATGGTCTCGGGGCTGGCGCCCGGCAGGCTGGCCGACACCGAAATGGTGGGAATGTCCACCTGCGGCAGCGGCGCCACCGGCAGCAGGAAGAACGACAGCATGCCGGCCAGGACGATCGCCAGCGACAGCAGCGTGGTCGCCACCGGCCGGACGATGAAGGGCGCCGACAGGATCACGGCGCGCTCCCGGCGCGCGCCTCGCGCATGCCGCGCCAGCGCCGCGACATGCGGTCGAACATCAGGTAGATCACCGGCGTGGTGAACAGCGTCAGCACCTGGCTCAGCAGCAGGCCGCCCACCATCACCAGGCCCAGCGGCTGGCGCAGCTCGGCGCCGGTGCCCGTCGACAGCATCAGCGGCAGCGCGCCGAACAGCGCCGCCAGCGTGGTCATCAGGATCGGCCGGAAGCGCAGCAGCGCCGCCTCATGGATCGCCGCGCGCGGCGACAGGCCGCGCTTGCGCTCGGCGTCGAGCGCGAAGTCGATCATCATGATGGCGTTCTTCTTGACGATGCCGATCAGCAGGATGATGCCGATGATGCCGATCATGTCGAGCTCGGTGCCGCTGATCAGCAGCGCCAGCAACGCCCCCACCCCGGCCGACGGCAGCGTCGACAGGATGGTGATCGGGTGGATGTAGCTTTCGTACAGCACGCCCAGCACGATGTACATGGTGACGATCGCCGCCAGGATCAGCCACAGCGTGCTCGACAGCGAGTTCTGGAACGCCAGCGCCGCGCCCTGGAAGCGCGTCTCGACGCTGGCCGGCATGCCGATCTCGGCCTCGGCCGCGGTGATCGCCTC
The DNA here is from genome assembly GCF_001299375.1 of Achromobacter sp. 2789STDY5608621. Lineage (NCBI taxonomy): Bacteria > Pseudomonadati > Pseudomonadota > Betaproteobacteria > Burkholderiales > Alcaligenaceae > Achromobacter > Achromobacter sp. 2789STDY5608621. The sequence continues at coordinate 5,259 of NZ_CYTU01000045.1, forward strand.
GACCGCGGCCGACAGCGACGCGCCATGCGCCAGGTTGAACGACACCGTGACCATCGGGAACTGGTCCAGCCGGTTCACCGCCAGCACCGTCTTGCCCTCGGTGATGCGGGCGATGGACGACAGCGGCACCTGCGCCCCGGTGGAGGTCGGCACGTGGATCTGGCCGAGCGAGGCCGGGTTCATCTGGAACTGCGGCTGCACCTCCAGCACCACGCGGTACTGGTTGGATTGGGTGAAGATGGTCGAGATCAGGCGCTGGCCGAAGGCGTCGTACAGCGCCTCGTCCACCACCGCCGCCGTGATGCCCAGCCGCGAAGCCGCGTCGCGGTCGATCTCGACCCAGGTCTGCAGGCCGTCGTCCTGCAGGTCATCGGTCACGTCCTTCAGGCCCGGCACCTGGCGCAGCCGGTCGATCAGCTTGGGCGTCCATTCGCTCAGCACCTTCAGGTCCGGGTTGGACAGCGTCATCTGGTACTGCGTGCGGCTGACCCGGTCCTCGATGGTCAGGTCCTGCACCGGCTGCATGTAGACGGTCACGCCGTCCTGCTTGCCGAAGGCCTCCTGCAGCCGCGCCATCACGGTCGGCAGGTCGCCCTTGCGCTCGGACTGCGGCTTGAGCGCAATCTGCATGCGGCCGGCGCTGAGGGTGGCGTTGCTGCCGTCCACGCCGATGAACGACGACACCGCCTGCACATCGGGATCCTCCAGCGCCAGCCGCGCCGCGGCCTGCTGGCGCTCGGCCATGGCGGAGAAGGAAATCGACTGCGGCGCCTGCGTGATGGCCTGGATCAGCCCGGTGTCCTGCTGCGGGAAGAAGCCCTTGGGAATCAGGATGTACAGCAGCACCGTCAGCGCGAAGGTCGCCAGCGCCACCAGCAGCGTCAGCGGCTGGTGCCGCAGCACCTTCTGCAGCATGCGGTCGTAGGCGGCGATGGTGCGGTCGATGAAGGCCCCGGTGACCTGGTGGAAGCGGCCGTGCTTCTGCTCGGACTCGGCGCGCAACAGGCGCGCGCACATCATCGGCGTCAGCGTCAGCGACACCACCAGCGAGATCAGGATCGACACCGCCAGCGTGATGGCGAACTCGCGGAACAGCCGCCCCACCACCTCGGTCATGAACAGCAGCGGGATCAGCACCGCGATCAGCGAGAAGGTCAGCGAGATCAGCGTGAAGCCGATCTGCGAGGCGCCCTTGAGCGCGGCCTGCAGCGGCGTCTCGCCCTCTTCGATGTGGCGGGCGATGTTCTCGATCATGACGATGGCGTCGTCCACCACGAAGCCGGTGGCGATGGTCAGCGCCATCAGCGTCAGGTTGTTGATGGAGAAACCGGCCAGGTACATGATGCCGAACGTGCCCACCAGCGACAGCGGCACCACCACGCTGGGAATCAGCGTCGCCGTGATGCTGCGCAGGAACACGAAGGTCACCATCACCACCAGCGCCACCGCCAGCAGCATCTCGAACTGCACGTCGGCCACCGAATCGCGGATGGTCTGGGTGCGGTCCGACACCACCGTCACGTCCAGCGTGGCCGGCAGCGCGGCGCGCAGTTGCGGCAGCAGCGCCTGGATGCGGTTGACCACGTCGATGACGTTGGCGCCGGGCTGGCGCTGGATGTTGAGCAGGATGGCGGGCTTGTCGCCGGCCCAGGCGGCCTGGCGCGTGTCCTCGGCGCCCTCGACCGCGCGCGCCACGTCCGACAGGCGCAGCGGCGCGTTGTTCTTGTAGGCAATGATCAGGTCGTTGTAGTCGGTCGGCGACTTGAGCTGGTCATTGGCGTTGATGGTGGTCGAGCGCAGCGGCCCGTCCAGGTTGCCCTTGGGCTGGTTGACGTTGGCGCCCACCACCGCGGTGCGCAGGTCGGTCAGCCCCAGGCCGTTGGCCGCCAGCGCCTGCGGATTGACCTGCACGCGCACGGCCGGGCGCTGCCCGCCCGCCACGCTCACCAGGCCCACGCCCGGAATCTGCGACAGCTTCTGCGCCACCCGCGTGTCCACCAGGTCGCGCACCTGCGGCAGCGGCATGGTGGGCGAGGTGATCGCCAGCGTCAGCACCGCCGCGTCGGCCGGGTTGACCTTGTTGTAGGTCGGGGGCACCGGCAGGTCGCTGGGCAGCAGGTTCGACGCCGCGTTGATGGCGGCCTGCACCTGCTGTTCGGCCACGTCCAGCGGCAGCGTCAGGTTGAACTGCATGGTGATGACCGAGGCGCCGCCCGAGCTGGTCGACGACATCTGGTTCAGGCCCGGCATCTGGCCGAACTGCCGCTCCAGCGGCGAGGTCACCAGCGACGTCATCACGTCCGGGCTGGCGCCCGGATACAGCGTGGTCACCTGGATGGTGGGGTAATCGACTTCGGGCAGGGCCGAGACCGGCAGCAGGCGGTAGGCGATGAAGCCGGCGATCAGGATGGCCACCATCGACAGCGTGGTGGCCACGGGCCGCAGGATGAACAGGCGCGACGGGCTCACGGCGTGGCCCCCCGCTTATCGCGTCGCGGGCGTGGTGCCCGCCGGCGCGCCCCCGCCCAGCGACTTGTCCTTGGCGGCGGGAATCACCTCGTCGCCGCCCACCACGTCGACCTTGGCGCCGGCGCGCAGGCGGTCGGTGCCTTCGGTCACGACGCGGTCGCCCGGCTGCAGGCCCTCGTTCACGGCCACCATGCCATTGTTGATGGCGCCCAGCTTGACCTGCTTGACCTGCACGGTGTTGTCCGGCTGCACCAGGAACACGAAGGCGCCGGCCGACCCCTGCTGCACCGCCGCCGTCGGGATCGCCGTCACGCCCTTGCGCGTCAGCACGTGCAGGCGCACGTTGACGAACTGGTTGGGGAACAGCGCGTCGTCCTGGTTCTCGAATTTGGCCTTGAGCTTGAGGGTGCCGGTGGTGACGTCGATCTGGTTGTCCAGCGTCGCCAGCGTGCCGGAGGCGATGCGGCGGGTATCGGCGCGGTCGTAGGCCTCCACCGCCAGGGTCTTGCCCTCGGCCAGCTCGGCGCGCACTTCCGGCAGTTGCGTCTCGGGCAGCGTGAAGACCACCGAGATCGGCTGCGTCTGGGTGATCACCACCAGGCCGTTGGTGTCCGAGCTGGACACCAGGTTGCCGCGGTCGACCTGGCGCAGGCCCAGCCGGCCGCTGATCGGCGCGGTGATGCGGGCGTAGTCCAGCTGCAGGCGGGCATTGTCGACATTGGCCTGGTCGCTCTTGATGGTGCCTTCGTATTGGCGCACCAGCGCGGCCTGGGTGTCGACCTGCTGCTTGGCGATCGAGTCCTGCTTGAACAGGGCCTGGTAGCGCTGCAGGTCGCGGCGCGCGTTCTCCAGCAGCGCCAGGTTCTGCATCTGGGTGCCGCGGGCCTGGTCCAGGGCCACCTGGAAGGCGCGCGGGTCGACCTGCGCCAGCAGGTCGCCGGCCTTGACCTGCTGGCCTTCCTGGAACGGCACGTCGACCAGTTCGCCGCTGACGCGGCTGCGCACGGTGACGGTGTTGTAGGCGGTCACGGTGCCCAGGGATTTGAGGAAGATGTCGATGTCCTGCGTCACGGCGCTGGCCACCCGCACCGGCACGGCCAGGTTGGCCATGGCCGCGGCCATGTTGGGCCGTCCGCCGCCGGAGCGCCCGCCGGGGCCGCCGCCGCCCGGCTTGGCCGCCGGCCGCAACGCCAGCCAGGCGATGCCGGCCACCACCAGCAAAAGCACCGCTAACCCGATGATTCTGCGGCGGGTCCAGCGAGAGGGCGGAGAAACGGGACGGCTATCGGACATGGGGAACGGTTCCGGCACTGACGGAGAAAGCCGTATTGTGACCTAGACGACCGACATTTCAGCCATTGTCCGTTACTGCTGAAATCGGCCGCAACAGGAATCGGGGCGGGATGACCCCCGCCCGCGCCCGCCGGACTACGAATTGCAGAGCGTGATCTGGAAGGGGATGCTGCGCGCCACCTGCTGGGGCTTGAATTCGCCGTCCTGGGTCGAAAAGCGGATCCAGATCATGTACTTGTTCGCGCTGATCTCGGGAAAGACCCCCTGCGCCGGATCGACCCAGACGCGCAGCAGCTGGAACTGCTTGCCGCCCAGCATCTCCTGGTAGGCGCCCTGCTCGGCCACGATGTCGGTCTTGCGGCCGGACTCGCGCAACAGGCGCAGCGCCAGGGTCAGGCCGTCGTTCAGGGCGGTGAAGGGCGCCAGCCAGGCCTGCAGGTCGGCGCAGCGCGCGGCTTCGGACTTGTGCTGCCAGGCGTAGTACGACGGCATGTCGACCTGGGTCGCGCCGCCGGGCACGGCCAGGCGGCCGCGCAGGCTGGTGAGCCATTCGTTCTCGCGCAGGGATTGGCCGGTCTTGCCGGGCGCCGCCAGGGCCGAGGCCACTTTTTCGAGTTCGCGCAGCATGCCTTCGAGCGCGTCCTGCGCCACCCCGGGGTGGTCGCGCAGGCCCACCAGCGCCACGCGCTGGCGTTCGAGGTCCTGCAGCACCGAGCCTTTGACGTCGGTGCGCTCGCAGACATCGAGCAGGTCGAACAACGAGGTGACGGCGACCTGGTGCTGGCGTGAATCCCCCTCGCGGGCAAAGAAGAACAACCTGTCGAACAGGTATTCAAGCCGCAGGTAGGCGCGGATGCGCTCATTGAAGGGATATTCGTAAACAATCACGCTTGTAAACAGGCCCATCAGAGGTCGGCCGGCGGGCCGAGATTATTCAGGGGTGCCGGCCAAGCCCGGGGCTTGCCGGCCCGTCGTGGCCGCCAACGTGAGCCAGCGATCATGCAGGGTCTTCGCCTGCACGCGCAATTGCTCCGGCGATGTCGCGCCGCCATTGTCGATGACGTCGTCCGCGACTTCGAGCCGGTCCGCCCGCGCAGCCTGTGCCGCCATGATACGCCGGATGGCTGAGTCCGTCAGCCCGCTGCGCGACTGCACGCGGGCCACCTGCGTGTCGGGATCGCAATCGACCACGCAGATGCGGTCGACGCGGTCGCGCCAACGCCCGATCGACTCGACCAGCAACGGCACCACGAACACCAGATAGGCGCCTTGCGCGGCCTCGGCCTGGCGTTCGGTTTCGTGGCCGATGGCCGGGTGCAGGATGGCTTCCAGGCGCAGGCGGACCTGCGGATCCGCAAACGCGCGCTCGCGCATCCAGTCGCGGTCGAGGGCGCCGGCCGGCGTCAGCGCGTCGGGCCCGAATTCGCGTTCGATGGCGGGCATCGCGGCGCCGCCGGCCGCGGTCAGCGCGCGCGCGATCTCATCGGTATCGACCACCGACGCGCCCCATTCGCCCAGCATGTCGGCCACGCGCGATTTGCCCGAGCCGATGCCCCCTGTCAGACCGATCTTGAACATGTTCGTCCTTCGTTTGCGGCGCGGACCGGACAGGACCGCCGCGCCATCGGGCGCGAGCCGCCGCTGGCCGCGCGCGCGTTCAATGCAGCAACCATCCCAGGCCCTGCTCGCCGCCCAGCAGCAGCACGGCCACGCCCGCCAATGCCAGGTACGGGCCGAACGGCAGCGCCTGGCCGCGGCTGGCCCGGCCGCTGAGCGTCAGGGCGCCGCCCACCACCACGCCGACCACCGACGCGCCCAGCAGCAGCATCGGCAAGGCGCCGACGCCGAACCAGGCGCCCAGCGCCGCCAGCAGCTTGAAATCGCCGTAGCCCATGCCTTCGCGGCCGGTCAGCAGCCGGAATGCATGAAAGATAACCCACAGGAACAGGTAGCCGGCCACCGCGCCCACCACCGCCATCGACAGCGGCGTGAAGGCGTCGAACAGATTCACCAGCAGACCGGCCCAGGCCAGCGGCAGCGTGATCGCGTCCGGCAGCAGGGTCGATTCCAGGTCGATCCAGGCCAGCGCCACCAGCGCCGCCGACAGGCCCATGGCGCACAGCGCGATGGGCGTGGCGCCGAAACGCCAGGCGCAGGCGGCGAACAGGAGGCAGGTGATCGACTCGATGGCGGGATAGCGCCAGCCGATCCCGGCCCCGCATGCGGCGCAGCGGCCGCGCAGCGCCAGCCAGCCCAGCAGCGGCAGGCGGCGCCAGCCGGTCACCGGGGTCTCACAGCTCGGGCAATGCGAGGCCGGCGCCAGCAGGCCGGAATCGGCGGCCGGCCGGGCCTGGCCCGCGGCCTCCTGGCACTGCGCCTGCCACTCGCGCTCCATCATGCGCGGCAGGCGGTAAGTCACCCGCGTCAGCCAGCCGCCGACCAGCAGGCCGGCCAGCGCGGCCAGCGCGATGAACGCCGCCAGCGGCACCGGGAAGACATGCCACAGCGTCATGCGCGCTCCCGCGACGCGGTCCGTCGCGCCGGCGCGCGAGCGCTGGCGGCAAGGCGGCGGGCGGGCAGCCGGGAGCCGTGTCGTAATTTGTGCATAAAGTGCCGGCAACGCCTTTCAGGATGATGGGGATCGTATCGAATCTTCGCATAAGTGCGTAAAATCGGAGACAGACTCAACTTACGGATCAGCTGCCATGGCCGCGCGCGTCGAAATCCTTACCCGCCCCCGCAAACTCAGCATGATGGGGCTGCTGCTAGCGGGCACGGTGCTGGGTGCCGCGGGCTGCGCCCAGCAACGCACCGAAGGCTATTACGATCCTCCGGTCGAAAGCACCGTCACCGACGCCCAGTACCAGGGTTCCGGCGCCGGCTACCGCACCGTGCTGCGGGCGCCCTCGCAGGTGCAGATCGCGCTGAAACCCGACCAGAAGAAGACCCCGACCCAGGCCGCCGCGGCCCAGGGCGCCACCACCGAGGACGGCCAGCCCATGCCGGAAGGCGCGGACAGCGGCGCCGCCGCGGCCCCCGCGCCCGTCCCGGCGCCCGCCGCCGCGCAGAGCGCCGCCGCCAACAGCCTGGTGCCGCAGCCGCAGACCTACATGGGCACCCTGCCGTGTTTCTCGCCCGCCATGCAATGCACGGCGCAACGCGTCACCCTGACCCTGGCGCCCAACGGCCGCTGGCGCGGCCGCACCGCCTACCTGGAAAACGATCCCCAGAAGGCCGCGCCGATCGTCGAGCAAGGCTGCTGGGACGCCACCGACGAGCGCCCGCCGCGCGTCCTGCTGCTCGACAGCAAGGGCAACATGCGGGTCGAATTCGTGGTCGCCGCCAACAACGTGCTGCGCGTGCGCTCCATCGGCGGCCAGACGCCCAACCTGAACTACAACCTGACCCGCCAGCCGGACCTGGATCCGATCGACGAACTGGCCAAGGCCCAGGCGCCCCAGTGCCCCTGAGCCCGGCGGGCCGGGCATCGACCCTGGCCTGACCCTTCCCCCCCACAGGGCCTGCCGGATGCCGCATCCGCAGGCCCTTGGTTTTTGCGGCGGGCCCCGGGCGACGTGACGGCCCATGCATGGTCGGTCGGCTCTATAAGTAAGTGCCTACTTACTCCAATACCCTTTATTGATAAGCGATGCGCAACAATCCGCAAGAATGACGTGGACCGGCTCCGCCCGCGGCGCATAGCGCGTGACTGGCGCGGGACCATCCGGCGCGGGCGGGATCGGTGCGGGCCGGGCCGGATCGAGCGCGGTCGGCTCGAATGGCGTCGGCCCGGGCTGGGCGGGTTCGCGCAGGGGCCATTCATGCAGGGGCTCGGCCGGCCCCGCCGCGCCCCGCCCGCACGGCAGCGGCGCGCCCAGCACCGGCGACACGCCCAGTTGCCCATGGGCGCACAGCCGGCAGGCCAGCTGCATGGCGTTGCGCACGCCCAGCTTGGCGAAGATCCGGGCGCGATGGGCCTCGGCGGTGCGCAGGGAAATGTCCAGGTCGATCGCGATGACCTTGTTGGGACGGCCGGCCGCGACATAGGCGACGATCTGGCGTTCGCGCGGCGTCAGGGTGGACAGGAGGCGATCGAGGTCGGTGCGGGGAACGTGCATGGAACGGCTCTGCAATGAAGACTTGCAGAGAGTCTGCCCCGCCCCCGGCGGCGGCATAAGCTGGCAATTTTGCCAGGGGTGCGGCCCGGGAGGATCGGGCCGCGGCGCAACCGGCTCAGGCCGTGTAGGACAGTTCCAGGTTGTCGATCAGGCGCGTCGCGCCCAGCTTGGCGGCGGCCAGCACCACCACCGGCTCGCCGGCCTGCAGGTCGGCGGCTTCCGGACGCTTGAGGTCGCGCTGGCGGCGCAGGGCGATGTAGTCGACCTTCCAGCCGCGATCGGTCAGGTGCTGCGCCGCTTCGCGCTCCAGCTTGGCGGCATCGCGCTCGCCGGCCGCCAGGCGCTGGCCGACGTTGTGCAGCGCGGCGTACAGGGCCGGGGCCTCGGCGCGCTCGGCGTCGCTCAGGTAGCGGTTGCGCGAGGACAGCGCCAGGCCGTCGTCGGCGCGCACGGTCTCGTGCGCCAGCACTTCCACCGGCAGCTGGAACTGGCGGCACATGTTGCGCACCACCATCAGCTGCTGGTAGTCCTTCTTGCCGAACACCGCCACCTTCGGCTGCACACAGGAGAACAGCTTGAGCACCACGGTGCTGACGCCGGCGAAGAAGCCCGGACGGAACTCGCCTTCGAGGATGTCGCCCAGGTCGTCCGGCGGCTGCACGCGGTAGTTCTGCGGCTCGGGGTACATCTCGCGCTCGTTGGGCGCGAACAGCACGTAGACGTCGCGTTCGCGCTCGAGCTTCTCGATGTCGGCGGCCAGGGTGCGCGGGTATTGGTCGAAGTCCTCGTTCGGCCCGAACTGCAGGCGGTTCACGAAGATGCTGGCGACCACCGGGTCGCCGTGCTGGCGCGCCAGCTTCATCAGCGCCAGGTGGCCTTCGTGCAGGTTGCCCATGGTGGGCACGAACGACACGCGATTCTGGCCGCGCAGGTGATCGCGCAGTTCCTGGATGGTGTGGACGACTTTCAAGGGGAATCTCCGGGATCGGGCGCACAGCCCGGGGGGATCAGGCCGCGACCGCCGCGACGCTGGTATAGGCCAGGCGCACGTAGATGGGCGCGTAAGGCTCGGCCTGCGTGATTTCCAGCAGCGACTCGCGCGCCAGTTCCAGCATGGCGATGAAGTGCACCACCACCACCGCGGCCGGCGCGCCTTCGCGCACCCGTTCCATGAACAGGTCGCCGAACTCGATGAAACGCACGTCGTTCAGGCGCCGCAGGATGTGCGTCATGTGGTCGCGCACCGACAGCTGTTCGCGAGTGATGTGATGGTGCTGGTTGAGCTTGGCCCGCTTCATGATGTCGGCCCACGCGGCGCGCAGGTCATCGACGCTGACCTCGGGCAGCATGCGCTCGACGCTCAGGTCGGCAACGGCGTGGCTGGTGACGAAGTCGCGGCCCAGCTGGGGCAAGGCGTCGAGCTTCTGCGCGGCCAGCTTCATCTGCTCGTACTCGAGCAGGCGGCGCACCAGCTCGGCGCGCGGATCCTCGGGCTCTTCGCCGGTGTCGGTCTTCTTGACCGGCAGCAGCATGCGCGACTTGATCTCGATCAGCATGGCCGCCATCAGCAGATACTCGGCGGCCAGCTCCAGGTTGTGGATGCGGATCTGTTCCACATAGGACAGGTACTGCCGCGTGACATCCGCCATCGGGATGTCCAGCACGTTGAAGTTCTGCTTGCGGATCAGGTAGAGCAGCAGGTCCAGCGGCCCCTCGAAGGCCTCGAGGAAGACCTCCAGCGCGTCCGGCGGAATGTACAGATCCGTCGGCATCTGGAACAGCGGCTCGCCGTACAGACGCGCGAACGCCACGCTATCAACGGTGTCGGGCGTGCTGTCGACGGACGGTTCCACTAGCGCGGCCAGGGCATCGCCCGGGACGGAGGGGGTGTGGGCCATGGCTGCCGCAACGGTATCAGTCGGCCTGATACACGTACGGCTTTTGCGGCACGCGGGCGGCGCGGAAGCCTTCCAGCAGTTCCGCGTCCTGCGTCTTGTCCCAAAGACGGGCGCGGCCTTCGCGCTGGCGTTCTTCGGTGCCAGGGTGCGACTGCTTGTAGTCTTTCAGGAACTGGGTGATCTCGGATTCGTAGTTGGTCGCCATGGCACCAATTTCAGTGGGTTTCGGATGCCGCCAGTTTACTGCACCCGGGGCCGGAACCCGGCGTTACAATCTTCCGGCTCCCACCGCCCCCCTCCGCCATGTCCGCCGAATCCGCAGCCGCAGCCAATCCCGCTCCTCCTTCAACCCCGGACGCGGTGCGCGCGGCACGCATGATTCCCTTCATCGTCGGCTGTGCGCTGTTCATGCAGATGCTGGACGCGACCGTGGTGGCGACCGCCCTGCCGGCCATGGCGCGGGCCCTGGGATCGACCCCGGTGCGGCTGAACGTGGCCATCACCTCCTACCTGCTGTCGGTGGCCGTGTTCGTGCCGGTCAGCGGCTGGGCCGCCGACCGCTACGGCGCCCGCCGCGTCTTCATCGCCGCCATCGGCCTGTTCACCCTCAGTTCCGTGGCCTGCGCCCTGTCGCAGGACCTGCCGCAACTGGTCATCTCCCGCATCGTGCAGGGCATGGCCGGGGCCATGATGGTGCCGGTGGGCCGCATCATCCTGCTGCGCACCGTGCCCAAGCAGGACCTGCTCAAAGCCATGTCGTTCCTGTCGATCCCGGCGCTGCTGGGCCCGGTGATCGGGCCGCCGCTGGGCGGCTTCATGGTCACCTACATGTCGTGGCACTGGATCTTCCTGATCAACATTCCCATCGGCGTGCTCGGCATCGCGCTGGTGCTGCGCTACGTGGCCGAGATCAAGGAAGAAACGGCGCCGCGCCTGGACTGGCTGGGCTTTTTGCTCAGCGCCGTGTGCCTGGCCACGCTGGTCAGCGGCTTCGAAGCCATCGGCCGCGACGTCATGCCGCTGCCGCTGCTGCTGGGCCTGATCGCGGTGGGCATCGTCTGCGGCCTGCTCTACGGCTGGCACGCGCGCCGCATCGATTACGCGATCATCGACCTGTCGCTGATGCGCATTCCCACGTTCGCCATCTCGACGCTGGGCGGCAACCTGTGCCGCTTCGCGGTGGGCGCCACGCCCTTCCTGCTGGCCATGCTGCTGCAGGTGGGCTTCGGCCTGTCGCCGTTCTCGGCCGGCCTGATCACCTTCGCCAGCGCGGCCGGCGCGCTGCTGATGAAGTTCGTGGCCACCCCGATCGTCAGGCATTTCGGCTTTCGCCGCGTGCTGACCGTGAACGCGGTGCTGACCGGCGCCTTCATCATGGTCTGCGCCACCTTCACGGCGGCCACGCCGGTCTGGCTGCTGATCGCCATCCTGCTGATCGGCGGCTTCTTCCGCTCGCTGCAGTTCACCGGCGTAAATACGCTAACCTATGCCGACATTCCCCCGGCCAGGATGAGCCGCGCCAGCAGCTTCGCCGCCATGGCGCAGCAGCTCGGCATCAGCCTGGGCGTGGGCGTGGCCGCGGTGACCCTGAACATCAGCATGACCCTGCGCGGGGCCGAAACGCTGGCGGTGGGCGACGTGATCGCCGGCTTCATCGTCATCGGCCTGCTGTGCGCGGCTTCGGTCTTCTCCTTTAGACGCCTCGACCCGCTGGCCGGGGCACACCTGAACGGCGCCAAAAACAGTGACGACGAATGAATTTGTCCTAGCCCTGGACCAGGGCACGACCAGCTCCCGCGCCATCGTGTTCGATCGCGACGGCGTGGTGCGCGGCATCGGCCAGCGCGAATTCCGCCAGCACTACCCGCGGCCGGGCTGGGTCGAACATGATCCCGGCGAGATCTGGCACAGCCAGCTGGACGTGGCGCGCGAGGCCTTGCGCAACGCCGCCGCCAGCGCCGCCGACGTGGCCGCCATCGGCATCACCAACCAGCGCGAAACCACCCTGATCTGGGACCGCGCCAGCGGCCGCCCGCTGGCCCGCGCCATCGTCTGGCAGGACCGCCGCACCGCGCCGATGTGCGACCAGTTGCGCCAGGACGGCCATGCCGACTTCCTGCAATCGCGCACCGGGCTGGTGCTGGACGCCTATTTCTCGGGCACCAAGCTGGCCTGGCTGCTGGATCACGTGCCCGGCGCGCGCCAGAAGGCCGAGCGCGGCGAGCTGGCCTTCGGCACCGTCGACACCTGGCTGATCTGGCAGCTGACCGGCGGCGCGGTGCACAGCACCGACCCCAGCAACGCCTCGCGCACCATGCTGTTCGACCTGCACACGCAGGACTGGAACGACGAGATCCTGGCGCTGCTCAACATTCCGCGCAGCGTGCTGCCGTCAATCGCGCCCAGCAGCGCGGTGGTGGGCGAATCCCTGCCCGAATGGCTGGGCGGCTCGATTCCCATCGCCGGCGTCGCCGGCGACCAGCAGGCCGCGACCTTCGGCCAGGCCTGCTTCAAGCCGGGCATGGCCAAGAACACCTATGGCACCGGCTGCTTCATGCTGATGAACGTGGGCGACAAGCCGGTGCAGTCGCACAACCATCTGCTGTCGACCGTCGGCTGGGGCCTGCCGGTCCAGGGCCAGCCAGGCTGGCGGCCGGCCTACATGCTGGAAGGCGGCGTGTTCGTCGCCGGCGCCGCGGTGCAATGGCTGCGCGACGGCCTGGGCATCATCCAGCGCTCCGAGGAAATCGAATCGCTGGCCGCCAGCGTGGCCGACACCGACGACGTCTTCATGGTGCCGGCCTTCGCCGGCCTGGGCGCGCCGCACTGGGATCCCTATGCCCGCGGCACCCTGGTGGGCCTGACGCGCGGCACCACTCGCGCCCACATCGCCCGCGCCACGCTCGAATCCATCGCGCTGCAGAGCGCCGAACTGCTGACCTGCATGAACGGCGACAGCGGCATCGCGCTGACCGAGCTGCGGGTCGATGGCGGCGCGGCCCGCAACGACCTGCTGATGCAGATGCAGGCCGACCTGCTGGGCGTGCCGGTGGTGCGCCCGCGGGTGCCGGAATCGACCGCGCTGGGCGCGGCGGGCCTGGCGGGCCTGGCGGTCGGCTTCTGGTCGGGCCAGGACGAGTTCGCCTCCAAGTGGCAGGCCGAGCGCACCTTCGAACCGGCCTGGCCGGACTCGGTGCGCGAGGCACGCATGCGGCGCTGGAGCCAGGCGGTGGAACTGTCCAAGGGCTGGTCCAACACCGCGAAGTGAACGGCCGCGGCCCGGCGGCTTACGGCCGCCGCGCCTGCGCCTGCATCAGCCGCAACGCCACGCGATAGCCGGCGAACACATAGAACGCATTGCTGTTCATCAGCAGCCACGCGCCGGCGCCGCCCAGCAGCGCGACCACCGGGCCGACCGCGCGCATGTCGCCCTGCGACCACGCGATCAGCCCCAACCCGCCCGCGGCGGCCAATGTCAGCGCGGTGCGCTTGAGCAGCACCAGCCCCCGGCTGTAGCCGCCCATGAACGCCACCACGCCGATCGCCAGCGCCAGCGCCGTGACGGCGCAGGCCAGCACCAGCGCGAAGGCCGCCAGCGCCGGGCCGGCCGGGCGCAGCAGCAGGCTCAACAGGCCGATGCCGACGCCGATGCCGCCGACCATCGTCAGCACCGCCAGCGCCAGCGGCGACCACAGCCCCGGCGGCGCGGCGCGCGCATCCATCTCGGCGACGAAGCGGTGCATGGCCGCCGACGCATCCGGCGCGCCCGCCTCGTCGCGCAGCGCCGCCTCCAGCCGGCGGCATTGCGCGATCAGCGCATTCAGCCCGGGGCCGGACGGCGCCATCACAGCCTCGTGACGCCCGGGGCGTGTTCGGCCACCGTGTTGCGCAGCGCGGCCATCGCCTCCTGCACGGCGGTCGGCCGGAAGGCGTCCTCGCGCCAGTACATGGCCACCGAGCCGAAGCCCGACAAGCGCACCGGGATGATGCGCATCGCCTTCATCTGCGTGAAGCGCAGCGCCGCGCGGTGCGAGGCCACGCCGATCATGTCGCTGTTGTTGATCAGGGTGAGGTTGATGGTGACCGAATTGGATTCGACGTGGTCGGCCGGCGGCGCCTGGCCGGCCGCGGCCAGCGCGGCGTCGACCGCGTTGCGGATCGGCGTGCCCTTGGGCCACAGGATCCAGCGGTATGACAGCAGCTCTGGCCAGCCGGGCTGCTCCAGCGCGAACAGCGGATGGCGCGGCCGCGCCACCAGGTGGATCGGCTCCAGGTACAGCGCTTCGAAGCGGATGGCCGGATCATGGTGCTCGGGCGCCGAGCGGCCCACCACGATGTCCAGGTCGCCCTGCGCCAGCTGCGCCAACAGGCGGTCGGTGGTGCCTTCCACCAGTTTCACGCGGGCCTGCGGCATGCGTTCGAGCAGCTTCATCACCGCCAGCGGCACGGTGTCGGAGGCCGAGGCGCCCGAAGCGCCGATCACCACCCGGCCGCCGCCGCCCTCGCGCAGCGCGGCCATGTCGGCGCTGGCGCGGTCCAGCTGCGCCTCGACCCGCTGCGCGTGCGCGATCAGCACGTCGCCGTGCGGCGTCGGCCGCAGGCCGCGCGCATGGCGCTCGAACAGCGGCAGGCCGATGTCGTCTTCCAGATCCTTCAACCATTTCGACAACCCCGGCTGGGTCGTGTTGAGCATGGCGGCCGAGTGGCTGATGTTGCGGGTCTGGGCCAGGCTGAGGAGCATTTTCAGGTTGCGCAGGCGCAACCGGTGAGTCCAGTCCATGGAGTCCCCTTTTGTCTCTTATCCATATAGTTATTGGTATGGATAATAAGATAATTTCATTTCAAAACACATAGCTCGTTACGCATAATCGTCTCCATATCGTGACCCGCCGCGCCCGCCGCGACGGGCCAACAGAAGCCGACCCCGACGCCGGCCCCCAGGAGACAGACATGCCCGACGGTCACCCCCCCGGCGCGGACCGCGCCGCCTATTACGCGCGCATCGCCCAGAAGCACATGGCCCCGCTGTGGGAGTCGCTGCACAACCTGGTGCCGCGCCAGCCCGCGCCGCGCTGCGTGCCGGCGATCTGGAAATACGACGACGTGCGCGACGACGTGCTGGCCTCGGGCTCGCTCATCACCGCCGAGGAAGCCGTGCGGCGCGTGCTGATCCTGGAGAACCCGGGCCTGCCCGGCCAGGCCAGCATCACGCAGAGCCTGTACGCCGGCCTGCAGCTGATCCTGCCGGGCGAGATCGCGCCCAGCCACCGCCACACCCAGTCGGCCCTGCGCTTCATCGTCGAGGGCCGCGGCGCCTACACCGCCGTCAACGGCGAACGCACCACCATGCATCCGGGCGACTTCATCATCACGCCGTCCTGGACCTGGCACGACCACGGCAACGCCGAGACCGTCGACGGCGGCGAACCGGTGGTCTGGCTCGACGGCCTGGACATTCCGCTGCTGCGCTTCCTGGACGCCGGCTTCGCCGAAAACTATCCGTCCGCCACCCAGCCCGTCACGCGGCCGGAAGGCGACAGCATGGCGCGCTACGGCCACAACATGGCGCCGGTGCGCCACCGCGCCGCCGGCGGCACCTCGCCGATCTTCAACTACCCCTACGAGCGCAGCCGCGAAGCGCTCGACGCGCTCTACCGCCACGGCGAGCTCGACCCCTGGGACGGCGTCAAGCTGCGCTACCTCAATCCGGCCACGGGCGGCTACCCCATGCCCACCATGGCCACCTTCATGCAGTTGCTGCCGGCCGGCTTCCAGGGCAAGACCTATCGCAGCACCGACTCCACCGTCTACAGCGTGGTGGAAGGCCGCGGCATCGCCCGCATCGGCGACGCCGAATTCCATTTCGGTCCGCGCGACGTGTTCGTGGCGCCGTCGTGGCTGCCGGTGCAGCTGGCGGCGCTGGAAGACGCCACCCTGTTCAGCTATTCCGACCGCCCGGTGCAGGACGCGCTGGGCCTGTGGCGCGAAGAACGCATCGCCTGACGCGGGCGGGCCGCCGCGCCCGCCCTCCCCCTTTCCGTTCCGCCTTCAAAGGTTGATTCATGTCTTACGTGTTTGCTCCCGCCGACCCCGTCGCCGTGCCCGTCGCCGGCAGCCCGGACCGTTTTCCCGTGCGCCGCGTCTATTGCGTCGGCCGCAACTACGCCGCCCACGCCCGCGAGATGGGCTTCGATCCCGACCGCGAGCCGCCGTTCTTCTTCTGCAAGCCGGCCGACGCCGTGGTGCCGGTGGCGCGGGACGCCACGCTGACGCTGCCCTATCCGTCCGAGACCGCCAACTTCCACTATGAAATCGAACTGGTCGCGGCCATCGGCAAGGGCGGCGCCAACATCGCGGTCGAGTCCGCGTTGGAACACGTGTGGGGCTACGCCGTCGGCCTGGACATGACGCGCCGCGACCTGCAGATGAAGATGCGCGAGGCCGGCCGCCCGTGGGAGCTGGGCAAGGCCTTCGACCAGAGCGCGCCGATCGGCCCGCTGGTGCCCGCCGCGCAGGCCGGCGACATCCACCACGCCGGCATCTGGCTGCAGGTCAACGGCGCCGACAAGCAGCGCAGCGACGTCGGCCAGCTGATCTGGTCGGTGGCCGAGACCATCGCCTACCTGTCGCGCTACTTCCGCCTGGAAGCCGGCGACCTGATCTACACCGGCACGCCCGAAGGCGTGGGCCCCGTGACGCGCGGCGACAAGCTGGTCGGCGGCGTCGACGGCCTGGGCACGCTCAGCGTGCAGATCGCCTGAGGACGCCCGCCCATGCAACTGCACAGCTTCTTCAACAGCTCCACCTCGTACCGCGTGCGCATCGCGCTGGCGCTCAAGGGCCTGCCGTTCGACATCGTGCCGGTGAACCTGCGCAAACAGGAACAGCGCGCCGCCGACTACGTGGCGCAGAATCCGTCGGCCGGCGTGCCGCTGCTGACGGAAGGCGATTTCCAGCTGTCGCAATCGCTCGCCATCATCGACTACCTGGACGCCACGCACCCCGAGCCGCGCCTGATCCCGGCCGCGCCGCGCGAGCGCGCCCGCGTGCTGGAGCTGGCCAACGCCATCGCCTGCGACATCCATCCGGTCAACAACATGCGCATCCTGCGCTACCTGCAGGAAGAGCTGGGCGCCACCGACGCGCAGAAGAACGCCTGGTATCACCACTGGATCCGCGAAGGCCTGACCGCGGTCGAGACCCTGCTGGCGCGTCATGGCCACGGCGCCTATTGCTTCGGCGATGCGCCGACGCTGGCCGACTGCTGCCTGGTGCCGCAGATCGCCAACGCCCAGCGCATGGGCTGCGACCTGTCGGCCTACCCGCGCCTGATCGCCGTCTATGAACACTGCGCCGCGCAGCCCGCGTTCCAGCGGGCCGCGCCTGGCAACCAACCGGACTACATCAAGTGACCACGCAAGCTTCCCCGGGCCAGGAGCCCGACACCCTGGGCGCGCCGCTGCGCGAATACACCGATCCGGCCTACCGCCCGCTGTGCGCCAACCTGGCCGAGGTGCGCGCCAACATCGACCGGCTCGACGACGAGATCGTGCGCCTGATGGCCGAACGCGCCATGTACGTCAAGGACGCCGCGCGCTTCAAGCGCGACGCCTTCCAGGTCAGCGCGCCGGCGCGCCAGGCCGAGGTGTTCGAGAAAGTGCGGCGCCTGGCCGAGCGCCACGACCAGGGCTTCGAGAACCTGGACCAGGTGGTCGATGCCGCCTACCGCGCCATGGTGGCGGCCTTCATCGCCAATGAACAGACCTATTTCAACAACATGAAGATTGCGGGAGACAAGCATGCATAACCCCTCGACCCTGGCGCGGGCGCGCGCTTTCACGGCGCGCGCGCTGGCGCTGGGGCTGATCGCGCTGGCGCCGCTGGGCGCGGCGCAGGCCGCCGACGCCTGGCCGTCGCAGCCGCTCAAGGCGCTGGTGCCGTTCGGTCCGGGCTCCAGCCCCGACCAGGTGGCGCGCATCGTCGGCGAGAAGGCCGGCGCCATCCTCGGCCAGACCGTGGTGGTGGAAAACAAGCCGGGCGCCAGCGGCAACATCGGCACCTTCGCCATCGCCAACGCCAAGCCCGACGGCTACACCTTCGGCGTCTCGATCACCGGCCCGCTGGTGAACAACACGCTGCTGTTCGACAAGCTGCCCTACGCGCCCGCCACCGACCTGGCGCCGCTGACGCTGGCGGTGCACCAGCCCAACGTGCTGGTGGTGCCGGCCAACTCCGGCATCGACAACGTCGGCCAATTGCTGGAAGCGCTCAAGAAGAACCCGGACAAGTACAACTTCCCCTCGCCCGGCGCCGGCACCGTCTCGCACCTGGCGGTGGAGCTGCTGCTGCAGCGGATCGGCGCGCGCGCCACGCACGTGCCGTATCCGTCGTCGCCGGCCGCGCTGACTTCGCTGCTGTCGGGCGACACGCAGTTCGCCGCGCTGCCGCCGATCGCCGTCATGAGCATGGTCAAGGACGGCCGCCTGAAGGCGCTGGCCGTGACCTCGTCCAAGCGCTCCACGCTGCTGCCCGAGATCCCCACGCTGGCCGAAGTCGGCGTGCCCGGCATCGAGGGCTCGGCCTGGATCGGTTTCGTGATCTCGTCCAAGGTGCCCGCCGACATCCAGAAGAAGCTGTCGGACGCGCTGATCCAGGCGATCCGCGACCCCGAGGTAGTCAAGCGCCTGCAGGCGCAGTTCATGGACCCGGTGGGCAGCACCCCGGCCGAGTTCCGCGCCTACATGGACGATGAGCTCAAGCGCTGGGAGCCCCTCATCACCAAGCTCGGCATCAAGGGCCAGTAACCAGGCCCGTGAACGGGCGGCCTCGCCGCCCGGCATTTCGCAACACCAGACGCAGTCCGCAGGACAAGCAAGGAGACAAGCATGACCCTCACCGAACCCGCCCGCCAGGTCCCGCTCTACGGCGAATACGACGTCGTCGTGCTGGGCGGCGGCCCCGCCGGCATCCTGGCCGCGGCCAGCGCCGCCCGCAACGGCGCCAGCGTGCTGCTGGTGGAACGCTACGGCTTTCTCGGCGGCATGGGCACGGCGGCGGGGGTCTCCAACTTCTGCGGACTGCACGCCAACATCCGCGGCGCCATCCGCCAGGTCGTGCACGGCATGACGGACGAGCTGCTGGACCGCATGCGCGCGCTGGACGGACTGAACGACCCGCACCTGATCCTGGGCAAGATCCACGCCCAGGCCTACGACATCGCCGCCTTCAAGTGCGCCGCCGACGGCATGGTGCAGGACAGCGGCGCACAGATCCTGTTCCACGCATTGGCCACCGGCCTGGCGCGCGATGCCGCCGGCAATGTCGACGCGCTGTTCCTGGAGACCAAGTCCGGCCGCTGCGCGGTGCGCGGCAAGGTCTTCATCGACTGCTCCGGCGACGCCGACATCGCGCAATGGGGCGGCCTGCCGTTCGAGAAGGGCGACGCGCACGGCCACATGCTCTACCCCACGCTGATGTTCAAGGTCGGCAACGTCGACGGCGCCCGCGCCCAGGAGGCCTGGAAGACCATTCCGCAACTGATGGACCAGGCCGCCGCCAGCGGCGAATTCACCTTCCCGCGGCGCGGCGCCATCGTGCGGCCGCAAAAGCATGACTACGAGTGGCGCGTCAACGTGACCCAGCTGGCCAACGCCGACGGCAGCGCGGCCGACGGCACCGACGCCGCCTCGCTCTCGGCCGGCGAGCTGGAAGGCCGCCGCCAGATCACCGAGTACCTGAAGTTCCTGCGCGCCAAGGTGCCGGGCTTCGAGCACGCCTACGTGCTCGACATCGCGCCGCAGCTGGGCATCCGCGAAACCCGCCGCATCGTCGGCGAAGCCGTGCTGACCAAGGAAGACGTGCTGGGCTGCGCCGACTTCGAGGACAGCATCGGCGTCAACGGCTGGCCGCTGGAAATGCACACCGCCGGCGACGTGCAGTGGATGTGGCCGCCCATCCCCGAATCGCGCGGCTACAACCAGCTGCCGTTCCGCATGATGGTGCCGCGCCGCGGCCCCGGCGTGGCCGGCAACGTGCTGGTGGCTGGACGCTGCGCCTCGATGACGCACGAGGGCCAGTCGGCCGCCCGCGTCAGCGGCAGCTGCTTCGTCATGGGCGAGGCCGCCGGCACTGCCTCGGCGCTGGCGCTGCGCGCCGGCATCGCGCCGGCCGACCTGCCGGTCGCCACCCTGCAGGCGCAGCTGGAACGGCAAGGCGCCTTCCTCGGCGGCCACGACTGAACACGCAAGGAATCCAGGAATGAACGCAACACCGACAGTACAGGGCGCGCCCCAATCCGTGATCGTGGTGGGCGGCGGCATCGGCGGCCTGGCCGCGGCGCTGGCGCTGACGCGCCAGGGCATCGCCGTGCAGTTGCTGGAACAGGCCGCGCACATCGGCGAGATCGGCGCCGGCATCCAGCTCGGCCCCAACGCCTTCGCCGCGCTCGACGCGCTGGGCGTGGGCGCCACGGCGCGCCAGCGCGCGGTCTTCACCGACCACATCATCATGATGGACGCGGTCGACGCGCGCGAAGTGGTGCGCATCGACACCGGCGACGCTTTCCGCGAGCGCTTCGGCGGCCCCTACGCCGTGATCCACCGCGCCGACATCCACCTGTCCATCCTGGAAGCGGTGCAGCAGAACCCGCTGATCCGCTTTCGCACCTCGACCCAGATCGCCAGCGTCGCGCAAGACGGCAAGCGCGTGGAAGTCACGGATACCGAAGGCAACCGCTACCAGGCCGACGCGGTGGTGGGCGCCGACGGCGTCAAGTCCGTGATCCGCGAGCACCTGATCGGCGATCCGCCGCGCGTGACCGGCCACGTGGTCTACCGCGCCGTGGTCGAGCGCGACAACATGCCCGAGGAACTGCGCATCAACGCGCCGGTGCTGTGGGCCGGCCCGCACTGCCACCTGGTGCACTACCCGTTGCGCGGCGGCCAGCAATACAACCTGGTGGTGACCTTCCACAGCCGCGAGCAGGAACAATGGGGCGTGCGCGAAGGCAGCAAGGAGGAAGTGCTGTCGTACTTCCAGGGCATCCACCCGCGCCCGCACCAGATGCTGGACCGCCCCACTTCGTGGAAGCGCTGGGCCACCGCCGACCGCGAGCCGGTCGAACAGTGGGGCCAGGGCCGCCTCACCATCCTGGGCGACGCCGCCCACCCCATGACCCAGTACATGGCCCAGGGCGCTTGCATGGCGCTCGAAGACGCAGTGACGCTGGGCGAAGCCGTCAAACGCTGCGACCACGACCTGGAAGCCGCTTTCCGCCTGTACGAATCGGTGCGCATCCCGCGCAGCGCGCGCGTGGTCTGGTCGACCCGGGAGATGGGCAGGCTCTATCACGCGCGCGGCGTCGAACGCACCGTGCGCAACATGCTGTGGACCGGCCGCGGCCAGTCCCAGTTCTACGACGCGTTGCAGTGGCTCTACGGCTGGAAGGTGGAGAACTGTCTCGCGGGACCCATCCAGCCATAAAAAAAGCAGGCACAGGAGGAGACAACCATGACGACACGCATCACCCGCGGCGGCGCCGCGCTGCTGCTGGCACTGGCCGCCGGCGGCGTCCAGGCCCAGCAGAAACCCGTGGACATCGGTTTCATCGGCACGCTGTCCACGCCGGCCGGCTACATCGGCGAGGACGAGCGCGATGCTTTCATGCTGGCGGTCAAGGAAGGCGGCGGCAAGCTCGGCGGCGTGCCGGTCAACGTGCGCGTGGAGGACGACGCGCTCAAGCCGGCCAACGCCAAGCAGATCGCCGACAAGATGGTGCAGGGCGGCGTGCGCCTGTTCACCGGCGTGAACTTCTCCAACGTCATGGCGGCCGTCGGGCCGACGGTGCTCAACGCGGGCGGCTTCTACGTCAGCCTGAACGCCGGCCCCTCCAACTACGCCGGCAAGGCCTGCAACCCCAACTACTTCGCCGTCGCCTTCCAGAACGACTCGTACGCCGACACCGCCGGCATCGCCGCCAACGAGCTGGGCGCCAAGCGCGTCGTCGTCATGGCGCCGAACTACCAGGCCGGGCGCGACGCCGTCGCCGGCTTCAAGCGCACCTACAAGGGCGAGATCGCCGAGGAGATCTACACCAAGCTCGAACAGGCCGATTTCTCGGTCGAGCTGGCGCGCATCCGCTCGCTCAACCCGGACGCCATCTTCCAGTTCCATCCGGGCGGCGCCGGCATCAACCTGACCAAGCAGTACGCCAACTCCGGCCTGGCCGACAAGATCAAGATGATCACGCCCATCTACTCGATGGACGAACGCATGCTGGCCGCCACCGGCACCGCCGGCAAGGGCTTCTACCTGAGTTCGCTGTGGAGCGCGGACCTGGACAACGCGCAGAACAAGCACTTCGTCGAAGCCTTCACCAAGACCTACAACCGCGCGCCCACCGCCTATGCGGCGCAGGCCTACGACACCGCCAACCTGATCGCCTCGGGCCTGAAGGCCGTGAACGGCGACATCACCGGCAAGGCCGACGCGTTCCGCGACGCGCTGCGCCGCGCCGACTTCCCCAGCGTGCGCGGCAAGTTCAAGTTCGGTCCCAACCAGCATCCGGTGCAGGACTGGTATCTGCTGCACATCGAGGCCGGCGCGGACGGCAAGCTGGTCTACAAGAACCTCAAGGTCATCGCCCGCGACCACACCGATGTGCACGCGGCCGACTGCAAGATGTAGCCGCCGAGGACCTGACGCCGCGGATCCGCCAGGAACGCTGGAGCGGGCGCGGCGCTACCTGGGCATGTGAGCCGCGCGCCCGGGTAGCGCGGCTCGCGGACTCAGTCCTGCGATTCGCAGAACGTCAGGCGATTGCCGAACGGGTCGGTCACCCGCAGCAGCCGGCCCCAGGGCGCGTCCTCGACGCCCGGCCGCGCGTAGCCGTATTGCTTGCCGATCAGCTCGGCCTGGTAATCGTCAACGCCGGTGGTGCGCACGAAGATGGCCGCGCCCGGCGTGGCATCGCCATAGTGCTCGCTCAGGTGCAGCACCAGCTCGCCGCGATGCACCTGCGCGTACAGCGGCAGGCCCGGTTCGAAGCGATGTTCCCAGTCCCACTCGAAACCGAGGAAATCCAGGTAGAACTCGCGCGCCTTGTCGACCGAAAAGATGCGCAGGATGGGAATGGCGGGGGACAAATGCATGATCAGGCCTTAGTATGCGAGGGGTCGCGCGCGCCCATGAAAACGACGCGCCGCTCACACGCCACGCGCACCAGCCAGCATAGACCAAAAAAGTTGCCATGCCCGACGCTCACGCCGCATCCTGGAAACACCTGCCCGCGCCGAAGAAGCGCGCCAAGCTGCCGTTCGACGCCGTCTACACGGCCGAGCAATACACGCGGTTGCGCCAGGGGCGCATCCCCGCGGAGATGGAAGACAAGTGGTTCATCTATCTGGATGACGGCGTGCTGCGCTTTCATCGCAGCTGGACTGGCATCTGGATCTACGCGCTGCGGCTGGACGCGATGGACGGCCAATGGCGCGCGCATGACGCCTGGGTCAACCGCGAGGCCGACCAGTACGGCTGCACCGACCTGGAAACCGACCGCAAGCTGCTGGCGCGGCTGGTGGACGGCCTGCTGGCCCCCCCGCGCGGATAACCGCAAGACAGGAACAAAGCGCGAGGGCCGCGATCGCGGCCCCCGGCGGATGCATCGCCCGCTCGCGGCGGGCGGCATGCGGACGGGCGCGTTCCAGGCGGAACGCGCCAACCTCAGTTCAGGCTGGCGCCGGAGATCTTGACGATCTCCTGGTACTTGGCCTTTTCGTTCTTGACGAATTCGGCGAAGGCTTCGGGCGTCATCGGCCCCACTTCCGAACCCATCAGCAGCGAGCGCTGCTTCACGTCGGGCAGTTCCATCGCGTCGGCAAAGGCCTTGTGCAGCTTGGCCACCACCGGGGCGGGCGTGCCGCCCGTGGCGAACACGCCGAACCAGGTGCCCAGGTCAAAGCCCTTGATGCCGGACTCTTCCACGGTGGGCACATTGGCCAGCAGCGACGAGCGCTTGGCCGTGGTCACGGCCAGCGCCTTGACCTTGCCGTCCTTGATCAGCGGGGCGGACGCCGCCAGGTTGTCGAACATGAAGTCCGACTGGCCCGACAGCAGCGCCAACTGCGCCGGCGCCGCGCCCTGGTAAGGAATGTGCTCGACGTTGATGCCGGCGCGCGCCTTGAGCAGTTCGCCGGACAGATGGCCGGCGCTGCCGTTGCCGCCCGAACCGTAGTTCAGCTTGCCCGGGTTCTTCTTGGCGTAGTCGATCAGGTCGGCCAGCGTCTCGATCTTGTTCTTGGCGGCGAACTCGACGTTCATGACCAGCACGTTCGGCACCGACGTCACGATGGTGATCGGCGCAAAGTCCTTCACCGGGTCATACGGCAGGTTGGCGAACAGCCAGGGGTTGATGGCGTGGGTGGCCACGGCGCCCATCACCAGCGTGTAGCCGTCGGCCGGGGCCTTGGCCACCAGGTCGGCGCCGATGTTGCCGCCGGCGCCCGAGCGGTTTTCCACGATCACGGGCTGGCCGAGCGAGCCGCGCACCTTCTCGGCCAGCATGCGGGCCATGGTGTCGAGCGGGCCGCCGGGCGGGTAAGGCACCACGAAGCGCAGCGGCTTGGTGGGGAAATCGGTAGCCTGGGCCAGCGCGGGCGCGCCGAAGGCCAGCGTGGCGGCCAGCGCCGCGGCGCCGCCCAGCAAGGCGCGGCGCAGGGCGCTGCGGGGGGTCGGTTTCATCTCGTTTGCTCCTCTCATTGCATCGATGGCGGTCGGTAGCATACCGCAGTGGCATGAACACCGTAACAAAGGGATACCGGGAAAAGCGGGTGCTTTTCCCGCGCCAGCCGTCGTCCCCGGGGGACCGGCGCGGCGGACGAGCCCCTTCCGCGCGCCTCGGGCATCCGGGCAGCCGCCGGGGTTCAAAAAGAAAAACCGCCTTCCAGGGAGGGCGGTTTTCCGGGTCTGGTCGCGGCGGGCCAGGGCCCGCCCGGCCTCAATGCAGGATCTGGCTCAGGAACAGCTTGGTGCGGTCGTTCTGCGGGTGGTCGAAGAACTCGTCCGGGCTGTTCTGCTCGATGATCTCGCCGCGGTCCATGAAGATGACGCGGTTGGCGACCTTGCGCGCAAAGCCCATTTCGTGGGTCACGCACAGCATCGTCATGCCGCTTTCCTGGGCCAGGCTGACCATCACGTCCAGCACTTCCTTGACCATTTCCGGGTCCAGCGCCGAGGTCGGCTCATCGAACAGCATGATCTTGGGGCTCATGCATAGCGAACGGGCGATGGCCACGCGCTGCTGCTGGCCGCCCGAGAGCTGGCCGGGGAATTTCTTGGCCTGGTCCGGGATGCGCACGCGCTCCAGGTACTTGATGGCCGTGGCCTCGGCTTCGGCGCGCGGTTTTTTCAGCACCCACATCGGGCCCAGCGTCAGGTTCTCCAGCACCGTCAGGTGCGGGAACAGGTTGAAGTGCTGGAACACCATGCCGACGTCCTTGCGGATGGTCTCGATGTGCTTGAGGTCGTTGGTGAGCTCCGTGCCGTCCACGATGATGTGGCCTTTCTGGTGCTCCTCGAGCCGGTTGATGCAGCGGATCATGGTGGACTTGCCCGAGCCGGACGGCCCGCACACCACGATGCGCTCGCCCGGCGCCACGTCCAGGTTGATGTTGCGCAGCACGTGGAACTGGCCGTACCACTTGTTCACGTCCTGCAGTCGAATGATGGCATCAGACATGCCTGTACTCCCGTAAATATCGCGTTGCGGGCCCGCCCGGGGCGGACCCGCGGCAAGGTTCTATCGTGCGTGACCGGTGGCCAGGCGTTTTTCCAGCGCCTGGCTGTATTTGGACATGGAGAAGCAGAAGACGAAGTAGATCAGCGAGATGAACAGATACGCCTCCACCCCGAATCCGCGCCATGCCGCGTCGGACAGGGCCGCCTTGGCCGCCAGCGTCAGGTCGAAGATGCCGATGATCACCACCAGCGAGGTGTCCTTGAACAGCGCGATGAAGATGCTGACCAGCGGCGGGATCACGATCTTGAGCGCCTGCGGCAGGATGATCTTGCGCATCTGCTGCCAGTAGTTCAGGCCGAGCGAATCGGCGCCCTCGTACTGGCCCTTGGGGATCGCCTGCAGGCCGCCGCGCACCGTTTCGGCGATGTACGCGGCCGCGAACATGATGATCGCGATCTGCGCGCGCAGCAGCTTGTCGATGGAGAAGCCCTCCGGCAGGAACAGCGGCAACATCACCGACGACATGAACAGCAGGCTGATCAGCGGCACGCCGCGGATCAGCTCGATGTACACGACGCACAGCGCCTTGATGGCCGGCATCTTCGAGCGCCGGCCCAGGGCCAGCAGCACGCCGATCGGGAAGGCGAAGGCGATGCCGAACGTCGACAGGATCAGCGTCAGCGGCAGGCCGCCCCAGCGCGCGTTCTCGACGTAGGTCAGGCCCAGCACGCCGCCCCACATCAGGATCGCCACGGCGGTCAGGCCGACGGTCCAGATGATGGCGAGCTTCCAGTTCCAGAAACGGCGGATGCCGCTGCACACGATCACCGCGACCAGGATGATGGTCGCGATCAGCGGCCGCCATTGCTCGTCGAACGGATAGGTGCCGAACAGGATCAGCCGGTGCTTCTCGATGATGAAGGCCCAGCAGGCCCCGCCCACCGAGGCGCGGCATTCCTGCGCGTTGGCGGCGGTGTAGTTGGCCTTGATGAAGGCCCATTCGACCAGCGCCGGCACCGACATCAACAGGAACCACGCCACCAGCACCGTGATCAGGATGTTCAGCGGCGAGGAGAACAGGCGCGAGCGCAGCCACGCCCACGCGCCGACATGGGTCTTGGGCGGCGGCAGCCCTTCGCTGGGGGGTTGCGTAGTGCTGCTCATATCAACGCTCCACCAGCGCAATGCGCTTGTTGTACCAGTTCATGAAGATCGAGATCGACAGGCTGACCGTGAGGTACGCGCCCATGATGATGAGAATGCCCTCGATGGCCTGCCCGGTCTGGTTCAGCGTGGTGTTGACCACCGACACGATGTCCGGATAGCCGATGGCCACGGCCAGCGAGCTGTTCTTGGTGAGGTTGAGGAACTGGCTGGTCATCGGCGGGATGATCACGCGCAGCGCCTGCGGCAGCACCACCAGGCGCAGCACCTGCTTGCGGCGCAGGCCCAGGGCCCCGGCCGCTTCCCATTGGCCATTGTTGACCGCCTGGATGCCCGAGCGCACCACTTCGGCGATGAAGGCCGACGTGTAGATCACCAGGCCCGCCAGCAGCGCGGCGAACTCCGGCGACAGCGTCAGGCCACCGCTGAAGTTGAAGCCCTTCAGTTCCGGCATGTCCAGCGTCAGCGAGGCGCCGCTGACCAGCCAGCCGATCACCGGCAGGCCGATCAACAGGCCGATGGCCGCGCGGCCCAGCGGGAACACCTGGCCGGTGGCTTCCTGGCGCTTCTTGCCCCAGTGGCCCAGGAACAGGATGGCGACGATGGCCAGGCCAAGGCCGGCCAGCATCCAGTCGAGCGAGTTGCCCTCCAGCGCCGGCACCTTGAGGCCGCGGTTGGAGATGAACACGCCCGGCAGCGGGTTGTGCGCCTGGCGCGGACCCGGCATGTTCTCGGTGATGAGCGCATACCAGAAGAACAGCTGCAGCAGCAGCGGCACGTTGCGCATCACTTCGACGTAGATCGACGTGATCTTGGCGACGAGCCAGTTCTTGGACAGCCGGCCCACGCCGATCAGCGTGCCGAGGATGGTCGCCAGCACGATGCCGAGCACGGCCACGCGCAGCGTGTTGAGCAGGCCCACCCAGATGGCGCGGCCATAGGTGTCGGCGGGGGTATAGGCGATGGGCGTTTCGCCGATGGCGAAGCCGGCCTCGCGTTGAAGGAAACCGAAGCCCGTGGCGATGTTGCGCACGGACAGGTTGTGAAGCGTGTTTGAAACCAGGAACCACACCGCCGTG
The DNA here is from genome assembly GCF_001299375.1 of Achromobacter sp. 2789STDY5608621. Lineage (NCBI taxonomy): Bacteria > Pseudomonadati > Pseudomonadota > Betaproteobacteria > Burkholderiales > Alcaligenaceae > Achromobacter > Achromobacter sp. 2789STDY5608621. The sequence goes on from NZ_CYTU01000045.1 coordinate 33,013, forward strand.
GCAACGGCGGCCAGTGCTATCACTTGATAGACCACGGCGCGCACGCCGGGATCGTTCCAGTTCAGACGCCGGGGGGGTGCCGAAATCGGGGCGTTTTTATTGGGAGTCGTCATGAATGAATCTACAGAAGTCGGACACCGGGCGGCTGGGCCCGAAAGACCGCGCCGCCCACTCCTGCCGCCCGCTCGAAGGCGGGCTAGGCATGGCGCCGCGAGGGCGCCATGCCGGGCAGCCGTGTGTTAGCGCACCGGCCAGCCGTACATCAAGCCACCTTGCTTATAGCTGGCGTTCAGGCCGCGGTCCAGCTTCATCGCGCTGCTCTTGCCGAGCGTGGCTTCGAAGCTCTCGCCGTAGTTGCCGATCTGCTTGATGATGTTGTAGGCCCACTTGTCGTCCACGCCCAGGTTCTTGCCCATGCCCGGGGTCACGCCCAGGATGCGCTGGATGTTGGGGTTGGTGCTCTTGGTCATTTCATCGACGTTGGCCTTGGTGATGCCGTATTCCTCGGCTTCCAGCATCGCGTTCAGCGACCAGCGGACCACGTTGAACCATTGCTCGTCGCCCTGGCGCACCATGGGGCCCAGCGGCTCCTTGGAGAAGTCTTCCGGCAGGATGATGTACTTGTCCGGATTCTCCAGCGTGGTGCGGGTCGAGGCCAGCTGCGACTTGTCGGTCGTGAAGGCATCGCAACGGCCGGCCGAGAAGGCGCGGATGATTTCGTCGTACTTGTCGATCACGACCGGCTTGAATTCGATCTTCTGGCCACGGAACCAGTCGGCCAGGTTCAACTCGGTGGTGGTGCCGGGCTGCACGCAGATGGTGGCGCCGTTCAGTTCCTTGGCGCTCTTGACGTTCAGGTCCTTCGAGACCATGACGCCCTGGCTGTCGTAGTAGTTCACGCCCACGCCGATCAGGCCCAGCGTGGTGTCGCGGGTCAGCGTGACGGTGGTGTTGCGGGTCAGCACGTCCACTTCGCCCGATTGCAGGGCGGTGAAGCGCTGCTGCGTGTTCAGCGGCGTGACCTTGATCTTGGTGGCGTCGCCGAACATGGTGGCGGCGACGGCGCGGCACAGGTCCACGTCCAGGCCCTTGTATTCACCCTTGCTGTCCGCGATCGAGAAGCCCGGGATGCCGGTCGAAACGCCGCATTGGACAAACCCTTTCTTCTTGACGTTATCGAAGGTCGCACCCGCATTGGCAGCCGCGGACGCAGCGAACAGGGCGGTGCCAATGGCAGCGAGTTTCAGTACTTTCATCGTGATCTCCGTAGGGGTGTAGCGAAGCCGAACGCAAGGCCGGGTTGGGCTTTACGCATGGGGCGGATGGTAGCGTCCACAAAGCGGCCTCCGCATCCGGGAATTCCCTTGAAATATAGGGACACTGGATGAAATCAAACGGGGTTTTGCGATAAAAACGGGGACACATTTTCGTTCGAAAAAACGTGTCCAACCGGTCACTTTTGCGTGGGGCCGGCGGTCACATCAGGACACTTTTTCCCGCGCGCCCCTCTCGCGGTTTTAGGCCAGCTTACTGTCCCCGAGTTAATATTGCGGCTTCATCCGACAGCCGCCATGATCGAATTCCAGCACGTATTCAAATCGTATGGCCGCGGCCGCAATATCCTGGCCGACATCAACTTCCGCGTGAGCGCGGGAGAGTTCGTTTTCGTGTCGGGGCCATCCGGCGCCGGCAAGTCGACCCTGCTCAAGCTGATCGGGGGGCTCGAGCCCGCCAGCCGCGGCTCGATCCAGGTCAACGGCCAGCGGCTCGACAAGCTGCCGGCCCGCGCCCGGCCCTACCTGCGCCGCGCCGTCGGCGTGATCCTGCAGGACACGCACCTGCTGTTCGATCGCAGCGCGTTTGAAAACGTGATGCTGCCGCTGGCGGTCACCGGCCACCCCGGCGATTCGGCCGCCGCCCGCGCCCGCGCCGCGCTGGACAAGGTCGGCCTGTCGGGCAAGGAAGATCTCAACCCCATCGAGTTGTCGGGCGGCGAGCAGCAGCGCCTGGCGATCGCGCGCGCCATCGTCAACCGGCCCGCCATCCTGATCGCCGACGAACCCACCGCCAACCTCGACCACGACAACGCGCAGCGCATCATGAATGTGTTCCGCGACTTCAACCGCGTCGGCGTCACCACGCTGATCGCCTCGCACGACCAGGAACTCATGGCGCGCTACGCCACCCGCACCCTGCGCATCGACCCCGGCAAGTTCGCCGACTCGCACGGTCCCGCCACGCCCTCGGCCGACGCCGGCCACGGCAGCGCCGGAGAACCGGCATGAACGCCTGGCTGCGGCAGCATCGCTATGCGCTCATGGTCACCCTGCGCCGGCTGGTCAAGCAGCCGTTCTCCTCGCTCGCCAACCTGCTGGTGATGGCGCTGGCGCTGGCCCTGCCGCTGCTGGGCAGCGCCATCCTGGTGTCGGTGCAGCCGGTGGCGCGGCAGATGTCCGTCACCCCCGAGGTCACCGTCTTCCTGCGGGTCGACGCCCCCGCCGGCGCCGCCGCCGACATCGCCAGGCGCATCCAGGGCGAGTACGCCAACGACGTGCGCGCGGTGCGCGTGGTCGGCCGCGACGACGCCCTGGCCGACCTGCGCGCCAACCCCGCCTGGCAGCAGGCGCTGGCCGTGCTGCCCGGCAACCCCCTGCCCGACGCGGTGGTGGTGACCCTGGCCGAGGGCGAAGACCTGGCCGGCCGCGCCGACAAGCTGGCGCAGGCCTGGAAACAATGGAACCAGGTGGACCTGGTGCAACTGGACAGCGCCTGGGTGCAGCGGCTGGAGGCCATCCTGCGCTTCGCCCGCATCGGCCTGGGCTTCCTGGCCGCCTGCGTGGCGGTGGTGGTGCTGGCCACGGTCTTCAACACCGTGCGCATGCAGGCCCTGTCGCAGCGCGAGGAAATCGCGGTGGCGCGCCTGGTGGGCGCCACCGAATCGTTCGTACGGCGGCCGTTCCTGTACCTGGGCGCGCTGTCCGGCGCCCTGGCCTCGCTGCTGGCCATCGGCGTGGCGGCGGTGGCGCTGTCGCCGCTGAACAACGCCCTGCTCGGCCTGGCCCACAGCTACGGGGCGGAATTCGCCCTACATTTGCCCGGCGCCCCAGTGCTGCTGACGGCCATCGTGGCCTCGGCCGCCCTGGGCGCGCTGTCGGCCCGCTGGTCCGTGACCCGCAGCACGCGCTTCTAAACCCGCGTATAGCCCCCCTTCTTCCCCGTGATCCGGGGAACGGCCCCGCCCGACCCTGGTTAGGATGGAAACACCGTCCCGCCATGGGTCGCGCGCGCCCTCGCTATCGGGGAAACGGCCATATGTATCAGGGACATAACAAAGTTGCGGTTACACAGGTTTTCCCCCTATTACGGGCCAGATGTGCAAGAATAAAGCGACATCTTTCCTCATATTTTGAAACGTTTACTGTCCTGCCGAGCGCTGCCTTCGTGTCCCAATCGTTGTTCTTGCCCTTGATTCCGTTCCATGGTCGCCCGTCTTGAAGCCCGTGCAACGCGCCATTATTTCGATAGCGCGTTCCAGTCTCAGGCGGTGAAGGTACTCCCCAACGAGTACTACGTCACCGACGAAGACATCATGATCTCGACCGTGCTCGGGTCGTGCGTGGCTGCCTGCATCCACGATCCCGTCAACGGCGTGGGCGGCATGAATCACTTCATGCTGCCCGAGGGCGACATGCAGTCGCCCGCCTCGGCCACCATGCGCTATGGCGCCTTCGCCATGGAAGTCCTGATCAACGAGCTGCTCAAGGCCGGCGCGTCGCGCGAGCGCCTCGAGGCCAAGGTGTTCGGCGGCGGCGCGGTGCTCTCCGCCATGCAGCAGATGAACATCGGCGAGCGCAACGGCCAGTTCGTGCTCAACTACCTGCGCACGGAAGGCATTCCGGTCAAGGCGCAGGACCTGGGCGACGTGCACGCGCGCCGCATCAACTACTTCCCGCGCGATGGCCGCGTGATGGTCCGCAAGATGGCGCCGCACCACCAGCGCGCCGAAGAGATCATCGCCAAGCGCGAACAGGCCGCCGCCGAAAGCGTGCAGGCCAAGACCCACAGCCCGCCGCGGGTCGAACGTTTCGCGCGGCCCGGCGTGGAACGCTTTGACCGCCCCGCCGCCCGCCCCGGGGTGGAACGTTTCGATCGCCCCGGCGTCGAGCGTTTCGACCGTCCCGCCACGCGTCCCGGCGTGGAACGCTTCGACACCGGCGTCACCCGCCGCCGCAAGCCGGAAACCGCGGGCGGCTGAATCCGCCGCCGCGTCAGCAGCCGAAACTGGCGCGGTACTGGCTGGGCGACACGCCCAGCCGCCGCTGGAACACCTCGCGCAGGTGCCGCGCATCGCGAAAGCCGCAATCAAACGCCACGGTCTTGAGCGGCGCCGACGCGCGCTCCAGCCGCGCGCGGGCCGCGTCCACCCGCGCGCTCTCGACGAAATCCGCCGGCGTGACGCCGGCATCCCGCAGGAACACCCGCGAGAAATTGCGGCGGCTCATGTTGGCCACCGCCGCCAGCGCGTCCACGCCCAGGTCGTCGGCCAGGTGCCCCAGCACGTACTGCTGCACCTGCGCCACCGCCGAGGTCTCCTCGACGAAGGGCGTCAGGAACGGGCTGAACTGCGACTGCCCGCCGGCGCGCTGCATGAACACCACCAGCCGCTTGGCCACGTTCAGCGCCACCTCCGGCCCGTGGTCCTGCGCCACCAGGTACAGGGCCAGGTCGATGCCGGCCGTCACCCCCGCCGACGTGTGCAAGCGGCCATCCTGCGCGTACAGGCGGTCGGTCTCGACCCGCAGGTCCGGATAGCGCGCCGCCAGCGCCGGCGCATCGTTCCAGTGGGTGGTGACCATGGCGCCCGCGGGCAGGCCGGCGCGCGCCAGCAGGAAGACGCCGTTGCAGATCGACCCATAGCGCTCGGCCCGCGCGCAGGCCGCGCGCAGCCAGGCCAGCGCCTCGTCCGATTCCCGCGCCGCCGGCAGGCCCGGGCCGCCGGCGGCCAGCAGCAGGTCGGGCGCGTCCGCGACGTCGGCGTAATGGCGCTGCGGCGTCAGCAGCATGCCGTTGGAACAGGGCACCGCGCCGCGCGTCAGGCCGATTAGCTCCATCCGGTACTGCCGGGCCGGCAGCAGGAAGCGGTTGGCCTCGGCGAACACGTCCAGCGGTCCGCTGACGTCCAGCGACTGCACGCCGGGAAAGACGAGGATGGCGACGGATTTCATGGGATCGGGAAGGCGAAAGGGGGAACGCCGCGCGGTACGCCACGGACAACGCGGCAACGGCGCCGCGACACGCTACCTTAGCCCAAGCCCTTGGGCGCGCGGCCCGCCGCCGCCGGGCCTGGCCGTAAACCGTGCCATGGCGGCCGCCATCCGCCGCCGCCCCGGGCCCTGGCCGCCGGACGCGCCATCCTGGCCGCAATCCGCCCCACGCGGCGCTGGTCCGCCACGGCGCGCGCGCCGACACTGCCTGCATCGCCCTCCGGGCTCGCCACGCAAGGAAACGCATCATGCAAACACCCTCCTCCGACCCCAGCGAACGCGTCGGTCCCGCCTTCTCCGTGGACGGCATGCTGCTGGCCCGCAACAAGACGCGCCAGGCCATCGAGGACATCGCCGCCCGCATCCGCCCCGGCATGATCGAGGAAGACGCCGTCGCCCTGGCCAAGCAGACGTTGATCGACGCCGGCCTGGCGCTCAGCTGGCACCCCACCCGCGTGCGCTTCGGCGCCAACACCATGAAGGCGATGCGCCAGGCGTCCACGCCCGGCGTGGCGCTGGGCGAACACGACATCTTCTTTCTCGATATCGCGCCGCGGCTGGACGCCTGGGAAGGCGACGGCGGCAAGAGCTACGTGGTGGGCGACGACGCCGGGCAGGCGCGCTGCGCGCGCGACGCCGAGGCGCTGTTCCATGATGTGCGCGGCGTCTGGCTGCGCGAGCGGTTGAGCGGGCAGGCGCTGTACGCCTACGCCGACCGCCAGGCGCGCGCCATGGGCTGGGAACTGAATTTCGACCTGCCCGGCCACCGCGTGTCCGACTTCCCGCACGCGGCGATCCACACCGGCTCGCTGGCCGACCTGGCGATCAGCCCCTCGGAGATGCGCTGGATCCTGGAGATCCACCTGCGCGACCCGCAGGGCCGCTACGGCGCGTTCTTCGAGGACATGCTGCTGGACGACGCGCACTATCCGGCCTAGCCGCACGCGCCGCCGCCCTCCCGGCGGTGCCGGCCAGGAACAGCCTGGCCAGGCGTCGCCCTTCACGCCGCCCGCGCGCCCCCGATCGACACCACGTTGGCGGTGAAGTCCTTGAGCAGGGCCTCGCGCCGCGCGGCGGCCTTTTCCATGGCCGCCTCCTTCACGTGGCCGTAGCCGCGGATCTCCTCCGGCACGCTGGCCAGCGCCACCGCGCGGTCGAGGTTGCCGCGGTTGAGCTTGGACAGGATCGCCGTCAGCGTCTCGCGGTATTCACGCGCCAGCTCGCGCTCGGCGCGACGCTCGCGGGTATAGCCGAACGGGTCGAAGCGCGTGCCGCGCAGGCGCTTCATGCGCGCCAGCAGGCGGAACACCCGCAACATGCCCGGGCCATAGGCCTTCTTGACCAGATGGCCGTCAGGGCCGCGGCGCGCGAACAGCGGCGGGGCCAGGTGGAAGCGCAGCTTCCAGTCGCCCTCGAACTGCTCGCCGATGCGCTTGAGGAACGCGCCATCGGTGTACAGCCGCGCCACTTCGTATTCGTCCTTGTAGGCCAGCAGCTTGAAGTAGTAGCGCGCCACCGCCAGCGCCAGGCGCTGGGTACCGGTGGCCTCGTGCTCGGCATGCGCCACCTTGTCCACCAGCTCGGCGTACTGCTGCGCATAAGCGGCGTCCTGGTACTGCGTCAGGAACGCGCGGCGCGTTTCGACCAGGCGCTCCAGCTCGCCGGCCGGCTTCTTCAGCTCCACCACCGGACTGGCCGCGCGCGGACGGCGGATCTCGATGATGTCGTCCGGATGCGCCGGCGCGCCGCCGTTGGCCAGCAGGCGCGTGACGCCGGCCAGATCGTGGGCCGCGCGGCGGCCCCAGGCGAAGGCGGCCAGGTTGTTGGGCACCTGCTGGCCGTTCAGCTCGATGGCGCGCAGCAAGGACTCGCGCGACAGCGGCAGCCAGCCCTTCTGGTAGGCGTAGCCCATCATCAGCGGGTTGGAGTAGATGGCGTCGCCCAGCAGGCCCACGGCCAGCGCCGACGCGTCCACCGTGTGCAGGTTGTCCTTGCCGCAGGCGGCCTGCAGGTCCGCCGTCAGGTTGGCGCCCGGCAGCGTCCAGTCGGGATTGGTCACGAACGCCGCGGTGGGCGCGGTGTCGCTGTTGAGCAGCGCGCGCGAGCGGCCCGGGCGCAGCCGCGCCATGGCGTCGGCGCTGGTCGCCACCACCAGGTCGCCGGCCAGCATCAGGTCGGCCTCGCCCATCGCCACGCGCGTATTCATCAAATGGTCCGGCGTCTGCGCCAGCACCACGTGCGAATACACCGCGCCGCCCTTCTGCGCCAGGCCGGCCATGTCCAGCACCGAACAGCCCTTGCCTTCCAGGTGCGCGGCCATGCCCAGCAGCTGGCCGATGGTGACCACGCCGGTGCCGCCGACGCCGGCGATGAACACGCCATAGGCTTGCGCCAGGCCCGGCAATGCCGGTTGCGGCACCTCGTCGTCGACCGCGCCTTCCGGCGCCAGCGCGCGCGGCTTGCGCAGCTTGCCGCCTTCCACCGTGACGAAGCTGGGGCAGAAGCCCTTCAGACAGGAGAAGTCTTTGTTGCAGCTGGACTGGTTGATGGCGCGCTTGCGGCCGAACTCGGTCTCCAGCGGCTCCACCGACAGGCAGTGCGATTTCTGCGAACAGTCGCCACAGCCTTCGCACACGCGCTCGTTGATGACCACGCGCCGCGCCGGATCGGGATAGGCGCCGCGCTTGCGGCGGCGGCGCTTCTCGGTGGCACAGGTCTGGTCATAGATCAGCACCGACACGCCGGGGTGTTCGCGCAACTCGCGCATCACCGCGTCCAGCTCGTCGCGGTGTTTCACCGGCACGCCCGGCGCCATGCCGGCCATGCCCTGGTACTTTTCCGGCTCGTCGGTCACCACCACGATCTTGTCGATGCCCTCGGCCGCCACCTGGCGGCTGATCATCGGCACGCTGATGGGGCCATCCACCGGCTGCCCGCCGGTCATGGCCACCGCGTCGTTGAACAGGATCTTGTAGGTGATCGGCGCCTTGGCCGCCACCGCCGCGCGGATCGCCAGCAGGCCCGAATGGAAGTAGGTGCCGTCGCCGAGGTTGGCGAACACGTGCTTCTCTTCGGTGAACGGCGCCTGCCCCAGCCACGGCACGCCCTCGCCGCCCATCTGCGTGTAGACCTGGGTATTGCGGCCCATCCAGGTCACCATGTAGTGGCAGCCGATGCCGGCCATGCCGCGCGAGCCGTCCGGCACCCGCGTCGAGGTATTGTGCGGACAGCCCGAACAGAACCACGGCTTGCGGTCCTCCACCACGCGCGGCCGCGCCAGCGCCTGTTCGCGGCCGGCAATGAAGGCCAGCCGCGCCTCGATGCCGGCGCGCACGTCGGCCGGCAGCTCGAAGCGCAGCAGGCGCGCGGCGATGGCCTTGGCCACCATCGCCGGCGAAAACTCGTAGTGCGCCGGCAGCAGCCAGTTGCCCTGCGGCACCGACCACTCGCCGCCGTCCTTGTCGTCGAACTTGCCGACCACGCGCGGGATCTTCTTGCCGCTGCCGATCCAGCTGAACAGTTCTTCCTTCAACTGGTATTCCAGCACCTGGCGCTTTTCCTCGACCACCAGGATCTCGTCCAGGCCGTCGGCGAATTGCGCCATGCCGGTGGATTCCAGCGGCCACACCATGCCGACCTTGAACAGCCGCAGGCCGATGCGCTGGCACACCGCCTCGCTCAGCCCCAGGTCGGACAGCGCCTGGCGCGTGTCCAGGTAGGCCTTGCCCGAGGTCATGATGCCGAAGCGCGCGTCGCGCGCCGGCACCTGCCACAGCTCGCGGTTCAGATTGTTGGCGCGGGCGTAGGCCAGCGCCGCGTACAGCTTGTAGTCCAGCAGCCGCGCCTCCTGCTGCAGGGGCGTGTCCGGGATGCGGATGTTCAGGCCGTCCGGCGGCAGCTGGAAATCCCCGGGCAGCACGATCTGCACGCGGTACGGATCCACGTCCACCGAGGCCGACACCTCGACGATGTCGGTAATGCATTTCATGCCGACCCAGACCCCGGCGTAGCGGCTCATGGCCCAGCCGTGCAGGCCGTAGTCCAGCACCTCCTGCACGCTCGACGGGAACAGCGCCGGGATCATGCAGGCCTTGAGGATGTGATCGCTCTGGTGCGGCAGCGTCGACGACTTGGCCGGGTGATCGTCGCCGGCCACCACCAGCACGCCGCCGTGCGGCGAGGTGCCGGCGGCGTTGGCGTGCTTGAACACGTCGCCGCAGCGGTCCACGCCCGGCCCCTTGCCGTACCACATGCCGAACACGCCGTCGTATTTGGCGCCCGGGAACAGGTTGACCTGCTGCGTGCCCCACACCGCGGTGGCCGCCAGGTCCTCGTTGATGCCCGGCTGGAACTCGACGTGGTGCGCCTTCAGGTACTTGGCCGCCTTCCACATGTTCTGGTCGACCCCGCCCAGCGGCGAGCCCCGGTAGCCCGACACGAACCCGGCCGTGTTCAGCCCCGCGCGCAGGTCGCGCAGCCGCTGCATCATCGGCAGGCGCACCAGGGCGTGGATGCCGCTCATCCAGGCGCGGCCACTTTCGAGGGTGTATTTGTCGTCCAGCTGGACGGATTCGAGCGCCGCGCGCAGCGCGGGCGTGAGGGGGGCATTCATGTCTACTCCGAGGGTCGTGGAACGCCCGCGGCAGCCAACGCACCACGCCCTCTTGAAGCGCATGCGGGCAAGCGGCGGGAGGTGAATTCCGGGCGCTCGATGCGCCTCTGTCCTACGGTTGTAACCGCTCGCCCCACCCCCGGCAATAGGGCGATGCGATAATTGCGGGCATGGACTTCGCCCCTCGCATCGTCGCCTGGCAACGCCAGCACGGCCGCCACGATCTCCCCTGGCAAAACACCCGGGATCCCTACCGCATCTGGCTCTCGGAGATCATGCTGCAGCAGACGCAGGTGGCCACCGTGATCCCCTACTACGAACGCTTCCTGCAGCGCTTCCCCGACGTCGCGGCGCTGGCCGCCGCCGCCCAGGAAGACGTGATGCCCTACTGGGCCGGCCTGGGCTACTACGCCCGCGCCCGCAACCTGCACCGCTGCGCCCAGGAAATCGCGCGCGACTGGAACGGCCGCTTCCCGCCCACCGCCGAAGCCATCGCCACCCTGCCCGGCATCGGCCGCTCGACCGCCGCCGCCATCGCCGCCTTCGCCTACGGCGAGCGCTCGCCCATTCTCGACGGCAACGTCAAGCGCGTCTTCACCCGCCAATTCGGCATCGCCGGCGACCCCGCCAAGCGCGAGATCGAACAACGCCTGTGGGCCCTGGCCGACGCCAACGTCGACGCCGCCCCCGGCCTGGACATGGCCGCCTACACCCAGGGCCTGATGGACCTGGGCGCCACCCTCTGCACGCGCGGCAAGCCGGCCTGTGAGCGCTGCCCGGTCGCCGATACCTGTGTCGCCAAGCGCGACGGCCGCCAGGCTGAGCTGCCCACGCCCAAGGCGCGCAAGGCGATTCCGGAACGCGAGACCGCCATGCTGGTGCTGCAGCACCAGGGCGCCTTCCTGCTGCAGCAGCGCCCCGAACCCGGTATCTGGGGCGGCCTCTGGAGCCTGCCCGAATTCGACGCCGCCGGCGACCCCCTGGCCGCCTCCCGCGCCCTAGGCCTGGACCCCGAACAGCGCTTCGAACTCGCCGCCTTCGCCCACACCTTCACCCACTACCGCCTGCACATCCGCCCCTGGTACGTGCCCGTGCGCAGCGCCTCGCTGCGCCAGCCCACGCAACCCGAGCGCTGGATCACCCAGGCCGAGCTCCCCGACACCGCCCTGCCCGCCCCCGTCAAGAAACTCCTGCTGGGCCTGATCGAAGCCGGCCTCCCCGGCGACCTGCTGGTCAACAGCAAGTAGCGCCCTCCGACCGCCCCCCCGCGCGCAGCGTCACCGCCCCGACGCCAGACACCCAAACGCCAAAGAAGGCCGCCCGCGCGGCCGTCTTTGGCGACCCCGCAAGCCCCTTCCCACCCCAAAGATTGCTGGCAAAAACGCCAAGCAAACCGCCCGCCCCAACATCCGCTGCTAAGTCACTCGCGCCTAAAGATCACTCCTCCCCCAGCAACATCACCAGCTTCAGATCCAAATGCGTCGCCAGGCGAAAGGTGATCTGCTGATAGGCCAACGTGCCACGGCGCGGGTGCTGGAACTCGCGTAGACCGCCCTCGCGCTCCACCACCGCGTGCCGCGTCCACCAATGGGCGAACACGGCGCTCTGCCGGTTCAGGGCGTCAATCAGCGCCAGCACCGCCGGCTCATCCAGATGCGCCCCCGCATCCGCCCGGAACTCGGCCACCACGCGCCGCGCCCGCTGCTCCCAGTCCACCACCAGCTCGCGCGCCGCCGGATCCAGGAAGATGTAGCGCAGCAGGTTGGGCTCCGGATCCCGGGCCGGCCAGTCGTCGAACAGATCCCGCAGCGGCTCATTACAGGCCAGCAGGTTCCAGGCCCGGTCCAGCACGTAGGCCGGCGCGGTGATCGCATCCACGCACTCGCGCAACGACCCCGGCGCCCCCATCGCATCGTCGCGCGCATGCTGCGGGTCGGCGCAATCGGCCAGGTCGAACAGATAGGCCCGCTCGGCCCGCGCCAGCTGCAGCACCCCCGCGATGCGCGACCACACCGACGGCGACACCGACACCTCGCGTCCCTGCTCGATCCAGGTGTACCAGGTGACGCTGATGCCGCACAGCTGCGCCACCTCTTCGCGCCGCAGCCCCGGCGTGCGGCGCCGCATGCCTTCGGGCAGGCCGGCCATCTGCGGGGTGATGCGCGAGCGGGCGCTGCGCACGAACTCGCCCAGCGCCTGGCGGCGCAGGCGGGAGCCTTCGTGACCGGCGGCGCCGGCCTGGGGGGAAGTGTTCATACCAGGATAAGCGGGGGACTTGTACGTGTATAAGTGCCGTCTATGTTAGCGCCTGCGGCGGCGCCGCGGGACGGCTCCAGCCACGGGCCGGAGCGCCCGCTCGACGCGCCGTGCTCGACAGCGCCACGGTCGAACAGGTATAGATCGGGATCGAACCGACAAAATGGCAGCCACAAGGAGACAACACGCCATGCCCACCCCCCGGACGCCCCCGACCTGCCCGACCGTGACCGAAGCCGCGGCGCTGTTTCGCGAGGGCCGCGTCACCAGTGAAGCCCTGACCCGCAGCTGCCTGGACCGCATCGCGTCCCGCCAGGACCTCAACGCCTTCATCGCCGTCGACGCCGACGGCGCGCTGGCCCAGGCGCGGGCCGCCGATGCCGCGCGCGCCGCGGGCCGCGCCGCCCGACCGCTGGAGGGCGTGCCCGTGGCCATCAAGGACAACATCCACGTCGCGGGACTGCCCAACACCGCCGGCACCCCCGCCCTGCGCCACTTCCGTCCGGCCGAGGACGCGCCGGTGGTGCGGCGGCTGCGCGAGGCCGGCGCCGTCATCGTCGGCAAGACGCACATGCATGAACTGGCGTTCGGCGTGTCCGGCTTCAACACCGCCTATCCCGGCCCGCGCGGCGCGGGCACCCGCAACGCCTATGACCCCGAGCGCATCGCCGGCGGCTCGTCCTCGGGCAGCGGCGCCGCCGTGGGCGCGCGGCTGGTCCCGGCCGCGCTCGGCACCGACACGGGCGCCTCGGTGCGGCTGCCGGCCGCGCTCAACGGCGCCGTCGGTTTCCGGCCATCGGTGGGGCGTTATGACGGCGCCGCCATCACGCCGATTTCGCATACCCGCGACACCCCCGGCCCCATCGCCAACGAAATGGCCGACATCGCGCTGCTGGACGCCGTGCTGAGCGGCGACGCCGCGCCGCTGCCGACGCTGAAGGCCGCCGACCTGCGGCTGGGCCTGCCCGCCTATTTCTGGCAGGACCTGGACCCGCAGGTCGAGGCCGCGACGCAGGCCGCCCTGGCGCGCCTGCGCGCGGCCGGCGTGACCCTGGTCCCGCTCGACATGCCCGGCCTGGAAGCCAGCAACGCCGCCACCAGCATGCCGCTCTGCCTGTACGAGCAGAAGCCCGACCTGATCGATTACCTGCAACGCCATGCGGTCGGGGTGAGCTTCGAGGACGTCGTCGCGCAGATCTCCAGCCCGGACGTCAAGGCCATCTTCGACAACCTGATCGTGCCGGGCGTGCTGCCCACGCCATCGGGCGAGGTGTTGCCGCTGCGGCCTCTGTACGACAGCGCCATCGCGGTGCATCGCGACGCGCTCATCGACGTCTACCGCCGCGCGTTCGAGCAGCACGCGCTGCACGGCCTGCTGTTTCCCACGGTGCCGGTGCCGCCGCCGCTGGCCGCGCCGGAAGCCAGCAGCCTGGAAACGTTCCAGCGGCTGGCGCGCAACGTCGATCCGGGCAGCAATGCCGGGCTGCCCGGCCTGAGCCTGCCGGCCGGCCTGTCGGCGGACGGGCTGCCGATCGGACTGGAAGTGGATGGGCTGCCCGGCGCGGATCGCCAGATCCTCGCGGTCGGCATGGCGCTCGAACCGCTGCTGGGCCGGCTGGCGCCGCCGCAAGCATGATGCGCCTGCCCGCCCAGGCGGCGGCTGCGCCTCAGGCGGGGTCCGCGCGCATGGCGGCCAGGGTCGCGTCCAGCGCGCCGGCCACGCCCAGCGTGCGCAGCGATTGCGCCGCCTGCGCCACCTCGCGCACGAAGCGCGCGTCGCCGCCCAGGTCGCCGAACACGGCGGCCAGGGCCGTCATCTCCCGCGCCCAGGCCAGCGCGGCGGCCGGCCCCGGCGGCGCGTCGCGCGCCGCCGC
>NZ_CYTU01000046.1:0-44993 GCF_001299375.1 Achromobacter sp. 2789STDY5608621
GGGCGCGGGAGCCGGGGCCGCCGTGGCGGGCGCGGGCGCAGGAGCAGCCGCCGGGGCAGGCGCGTGCACGTTCGTCGGCGGGGCGGCGCGCGTATCGTCCGGGACGGCCGCGGGCGCGGCGGCCGGGGCGGCGGCGGGCGTGGCCGGATCGTCGAAGCTGCGCTTGGGCGTCAGCGTCGGGCCGGACGTGGCGGGCTGGGCCCCGGGACTGCGCGTGCCGGTGGCGGAAGCAGGCGACTGGGCCTGGGCGGCGCCGACGGCGGCGACGCAGAACGCGGCGGCGAGGACCGCGCGCGCAAGGGGATCGATTCGGGCGCGAAGGAGACGCTGTCGCATGGCAATCCTGAAAAATCGAAGTCAGCCCGGATCGTACCGCGACCGGGCGCCGAAATCGAATGGCCTGGACGGGGCGCCGCCGGACCGTGGATTCCCCGGCTGGCGATGCCGGAACGGCCGTGACGCACAGCCCCTGGCCATGCCGGAACGGCCGCGACGCACGGTCCCTGGCCCGGCCGGAACCGTCGCGGGGCGCCGTCTCAGGCCGGGCCGGGCGCTAGGCTGGCCGGTGGCTGGCGCAACACCCGCCGGCAGAGCGCCAGCGCCAGCAGGCTCGACAGGGCGAAGCCCAGGGTCTGCCCCAGCAGCACGCCCTGCGCGCCGCCGTAGTGGGCGCCGACCCACACGAACGGCAGCGTGCCGACGGTGGCGCGCAGCCAGCCGATGACGGTGGCATAGGTGGCGTAGCCCAGGTTGTTGAACACCGCCACGGATACGAAGAACACGCTGTTGATCGCCCAGATGAAGCTGGCGTAGCGGCAGAAGACCAGCACCAGGTCGCGACCCGGCCCGGTGACCTGGAACAGGTCGGGAATCCACGGCGCCAGCAAGGCCAGCAGCGTGGCCGCGCCGAAGCCATAGGCCAGCGCCAGGCCGAGCGTGATGCGCACGGTCTGCCGCACCCGCGGCCACTGCCCCGCCCCCAGGTTCTGGCCCAGGATCGGGCCGATGGCGCCGGGCAGCACGAAGAACAGCGAGTACGACAGTTGCAGCACCCGGTCCACCACGGTCGCGCCGGCCATGACGCTGGGACCGAAGCCGGCGTAGGTGGAGGCGGTGAAGACCACCGCCGCGGGCGTGGCCAGCGCGCTCAGCGTGGCCGGCAGCGCGATGCCGCCGACGGCGGCCAGATCGGCGCGCAGGCTGGCCCGCGCCGGCCGCGCCACCAGCCGGTAGCGCCCGAACACCAGCCAGGCGCCCAGCGCCACCGTCGCCACGCGACCGACGCCGCCGGCCCAGGCCACGCCGCGCATGCCGCCGTCGAACACGAAAATCACCAGCGGATCCAGCGCCGCCACGGTGGCGGTGCCGGCCAGCAGCACCCACATCGACTGGCGTCCGCGACCGGCGGCGCGCAGCAGGTTGGACAGCATCATGCCCAGGCCCATCGCCACCGAGAACGGCGCGGTGATGGCCACATAGGACAGCAGCAACGCCCGCACGTCCGGCGCCAGCCCGATCGCCCGCGTGAACGGCCCGATCGCCAGCAGGAACACCGCCGCCGACAGCAGCGTGGCCGCGCCCATCAGCACCAGCGAGGCCGCCGCCAGCCGGCGCGCGCGCAAGGCATCGCCGGCGCCGAGGGCGCGCGACACCTGCGCCGCGCCGCCCACGGTCACGCCGATGCAGATCGACGTGATGGTGAACAGCGTCATCGAGCCGAAGCCCACCGCCGCCAGCACCGCCTCGTCGCGCAGCGTGCCCAGGTACAGCAGGGTCAGGAATTCAACAGCGAACACGGCCAGCATGCTGGCCCAGCCGGTCAGGACCATCTCGAGCACATGGCCGCGCAACGGTCCGGAGACGAAACGCGCGGGCATGGCGGCGGCGGCGTCCAGGCGGCTCTCCTAGCGCGGCGCGAACCAGTATTGCGCGCGGACCTCATCCGACGAATACCAGGGCAGCAGGCCGATGCTCTGCGACTCGCGCTGCACGGTCACCAGCAGCCCGCCCGCCAGCGGCCGCAGCAGCGCCATGGTGCGGTACATGCCCATCGATTCGTACTGGCGCCAGTCGCGCCGGGCGCTGATCCAGAAACGGCCCTGGGTACAGCCGCTGAAGCGCTGGATGCCGGGCACGTTCTCGCCCGGCGCATCGGGATCGGCGGCGCCATCGCGTTGCCGCAGCAGGTCAGCGCTGCCGCCGCCCAGGCCGTCGTCGGCCTCGACGCGCCAGCCGCCCGCGACGCTGACCAGGGTCACGCTGGCGGCCGCCGTGGGGCGCCAGGCGCGCTCGGCGGTGTCGCGCAGGCCGGGCAGGCCGAGCGTGTCGGCCAGGAAGCGTTGCAGGTCGGCGGCGCCGGCCATGGCCTTGCCGTCACGCAATTCGCCGGCGGCGCGATAGCGGCCGGCCAGGTCCGGGCACTGCGCCGGATCCGAGGGCAGCACCAGCGCCGCGCCATCCTTGAACGGCGGCCACTCGACCCTGACCCCGTCCACCGTCGACGTGCCGCATCCGGCCAGCGCCGCCAACGCCAGGAAGGCCGCCAGCCGCCGCGCGGCCAGCCCCAGGGTGGCGCCCATCATCCTCGTCATTGCCCGCTCCCCTCCGTTTCCATGGCGAGCAACTATACCGAAACCCGTCACCCGCGTTGCCAAGGCCCCGGCGCCGGAGAATAATCGGCGCATCGCTACTCTGCCGCCCGCCATGACGCCCTTCAAAGGAAAACTCCGCACCCGGCACCTGGAGATCGTGCTGACGGTCGCCGAGCTGGGCAACCTGTCCAAGGCGGCGGCGCAGTTGCACAGCACGCAGTCGGGCCTGTCGCGCGCCATCGCCGAGATCGAGGAACTGGTGGGCGCGCGGCTGTTCGAGCGCACCGCGCGCGGCACCAGCTGTACGCCGCTGGGCGAGGCCATGTGCCGCCACGCGCGCCAGCTGCTGACCGGCTTTCGCAAGGCCGAGATCGACCTGGCGGCGCTGTTGCGCGGCGACGAGGGCAGCCTGACGGTGGGCTGCTTCTCGATGTTCGCCGGCTGGCCGGTGGCGCAGGCCGCCTCGCGCTTTCGCGAGCGGCATCCGCGCATCACGCTGACACTGGAGATCGGCACGCACGAGCGCCTGATCGAGGACCTGGACGCCGGCGCGCTGGACGTGCTGATCAGCCGCTTCTCGTCCACGGTCGATCCGCGCATCTACCGCTCGGCCACCCTGCTGGAAGACGCCGTGGTGCTGGCCTGCGCGCCCGCCCATCCGCTGGCCGAACGGCCCGAGGTCACGCTGGCCGATTGCGTCGCCTACCCGTGGATCACGGCGCTGCCCGGCAGCCGCATCCGCGGCGAGCTGGAAATGCTGCTGTTACGGGAAGGCCTGCCGATTCCGGATATGATCGGCGCCCTATCCCTGGAATTCGGCCGCGAACTGCTGACGGTCGGACCCTATCTGTGGATGCTGCCCGGCAGCGTCGCGGCGGTGCGCGCCGCGCGCGGCGAGGTGGTGGTGCTGGCGCCCCGTCCCGCCCTGCGGCGCTCGCCGCTGGCGGCCATCTGGCGCCGCGACCGGCCCAGCACCCGCCAGGCCCGCGCCTTCGCCGACACGCTGGCCGAGGCCATCCAATCTTCTTCTTAGGAGCGCCCATGTACGACTGGCTCAACACCCTGCCCAAGGCGGAACTGCACCTGCACCTGGAAGGCACGCTCGAACCCGAGCTGCTGTTCCGGCTGGCCCACCGCAACGGCGTGGCGCTGCCATGGCCGGACATGGACGCGCTGCGCGCCGCCTACAACTACGGCAACCTGCAGGAATTCCTCGACCTGTACTACCGCGGCGCCGACGTGCTGCGCACCGAGCAGGATTTCTACGACCTGACCTGGGACTACCTGGTCAAGTGCCACGAGCAGAACGTGGTGCACACCGAGCCCTTTTTCGATCCGCAGACCCACACCGACCGCGGCGTGCCGTTCAAGGTGGTGCTGGACGGCATCAGCCAGGCGCTCGAAGACGGCCGCAAGAAGCTCGGCATCAGCAGCGGCCTGATCCTCAGCTTCCTGCGCCACCTGCCCGAGGAGCAGGCCATGCGCACGCTGGAAGAGGCGCTGCCCTACCGCGACGCCTTCATCGCCGTCGGCCTGGACAGCAGCGAAAAGGGCTTTCCGCCGCGCCTGTTCCAGCGCGTCTTCGACCGCGCCCGCGCCGAAGGCCTGCCGGCCGTGGCCCATGCGGGCGAGGAAGGCCCGCCCGAATACATCTGGGAGGCGCTGGACCTGCTGAAGGTGCTGCGCATCGACCACGGCGTGCGCGCCGCCGAGGACCCGCGCCTGATGGCGCGCCTGATCGACGAACAGATCCCCTTGACGGTATGTCCGCTGTCGAACACCCGCCTGCGTGTGTTCGACCACATGTCGCAGCACAACATCCTGTCGCTGCTGGACGCCGGCGTGAAGGTCACGGTCAACTCCGACGACCCGGCCTACTTCGGCGGCTACGTCACCGAGAACTTCCACGCGCTGTACGAGCACCTGGGCATGAGCCAGGCGCAGGCCCAGGCGCTGGCCGACAACAGCATGGATGCGCGCATCCTGAAGTAGCCCCGGCCGGCAGCCCCGGTCGCGGCACGGGGTATGCGGGTTGCGCATGGCCCGGTTCGAAACCGGCATGTCTGCCCGCCCCCTTTCGTCCCTACCATAGTCCCGAGCGGATGGCGGCCCTGCATGCCCTCCGCCGGAAACCAGGACGACAAGGGACCAGACCATGACTGACACCGTTCAGGCCGACCTGCGCGCCGGCAGGTTGACCGGACTGCGCGACGGCGACGCCTGCCGCTTCAGCGCCATTCCATATGCCGAACCGCCCGTGGGCGCGCTGCGCTTCGCGCCGCCCCAGCCGGCCCGCTGGCGCGGCCCGCGCGATGCCACCCGCCCCGGCAGCGTGGCGCCGCAACTGCCCTCGCGCCTGCGCGGCGCCATGGGCGACTTCGACGCGCCGCAGGCCGAAGACTGCCTGCACCTGACGGTGTGGACGCCCGCCGCCGACGCGCGCCGCCGGCCGGTGGTGGTGTGGCTGCATGGCGGCGCCTGGCAAAGCGGCGGCGGCGCGCTCGACTGGTACAACGGCGCGCGCCTGGCGGCGCGCGGCGACGTCGTGGTGGTGGCGGTGAACTACCGGCTGGCCGCGCTGGGCTGGCTGCACGTGCCGGGCGAGACCGCCAACGTCGGCCTGCTGGACCAGGAATGCGCCATCGACTGGGTGCTCGACAACATCCAGGACCTGGGCGGCGACCCGGCCCGCGTCACGTTGATGGGCCAGTCGGCCGGCGCCTCGTCGATCTGCGCCATGCTGGCGCGGCGGCCGCGCTTTGGCCGCGCCATCCTGCAGAGCGCCGCGCTCGGCCGCGGCTTTCGCAGCAGCGCGCAGGCCGCGGCGCTGGGCCAGGCATTCCTGGCCGCCGCCGGCGCCGACACGCTCGAACACGCCCGCGCGCTGCCGGTCGAGCGGCTGCTGGCGGCGCAGCAGGCGCCCGCGGTCATCGCGGCCCTGCAGGCCGAAAGCAGCCGCCGCAGCCTGTTCGGCCCGGTGCTCGATGGCCAGGTGCTGCCGGCCGACATCGCGCCGGCCTTGCGCCAGGCGGCTGGCCGCGCCGACGTGCTGGTCAGCTACACCCGCGACGAAATGGCGGCGTTTCCCGGCGGCGACGGCCCCGACTGCGCGGCCGCCAGCGAGGCGGTGTTCGGCGCGCCATCGCGCCAGTGGGCCGCGGATGCCGCCGCCCAGGGCCGCCAGGCCTGGCTGGCGCGCTTCGACGTGGCGCCCACGACCCGTTTCCAGGCCTGCCACTGCATCGAGCTGCCGTTCGTCTTCGACACGCTCGCGGCCTTTGCCGACGCGCCCATGCTGCAAGGCCTGGCGCCAACACAGGCCGCCGCGCTGGCGCAGACCACGCAACGCGCCTGGATCGCTTTCATTCGCGGCGAAACGCCCGCGTGGCCGGCCGCGCCGCACCTGGAACGGCTGGCCTGAAGTCCCGCGCCGGGCGCATGACCCGGCGCGTCCAACATCGACAAGGGGAATACCAATGCTCAAGCCATTCGCCATCGCGCTCGCCCTGCTGCTGCCCGCCGCCGCCGGCGCGGCCTATCCGGACAAGCCGGTCAAGATCATCGTCTCCAATCCGCCGGGCGGTCCGGTCGACGTGATGCTGCGCGTGCTGGCCAGCAAGCTGTCCACCGCCTGGGGCCAGGCGGTGGTGGTGGAAAACAGGCCCGGCGCGTCCGGCATCATCAGCACCGGCGCGCTGGTCAAGTCGGCGCCGGACGGCTACACGCTGGGCATGGTGGTGGCGTCGTCGGTGACGATCGTGCCGTTCGCGGTCGACCACCTGCCGTTCGATCCGCAAAAGGACCTGCAGCCGGTGGCGCTGGTGGCGCGCACGCCGTTCCTTTTCATCGTGCCCAGCGACAGCCCCATCAAGACCTGGCAGGACTTCGTGCGCGAGAGCAAGGCGCGCAGCCTGACGGTGGGTTCGTTCTCGATCGGCACCGCCTTCCACCTGGTGTGGGAGCAGACCGCCCGGCGCGCCGGCATCAAGGCGCTGTACATCCCGTCGTCCTCGTCCGGCAAGACGCAGAACGACCTGATCGGCGGCCAGCTCGACGTGGGGCTGGACGCCCCCTCCAGTTCGAAGGGCCTGATCGACAGCGGCCGCCTGCGGGCGCTGGCCATCACCAGCCCGCAGCGCTTTCCCGGCCTGCCGGACACGCCCACGCTGCGCGAGTCGGGCATGGGCGACTACGCGCCGCAACCGTGGATCGGCCTGATGGCGCCGGCCGGCGTGCCGGCCGACCGCGTGGCGCGGATCCAGCAGTCGGTCGCGGACATCCTCAAGGAACCGGCGATGAAGGCGCAGATGGAAACGCTGGGCATGATTCCGATCGGCGGCAGCGCGCAGGAACTGGCCGACACCATCGCCGCCGATCGCGCGCAGATGGAGCCACTGATCAAGGAACTGGGAATCAAGCTGCAGTAGGCGCGCCAGCGCGGGCCGGGGGAAGCCCGTTCATTCTTTATTGACCGACGGTCAGTCATTTATTAGAATGCGGTCATCCCCTTTCTTCCGGCCATCCGCATGACTCCCAATCGCCGCCGCGCCCTGGTGTTCGCCGTCAACCTGGGCAGCTTCATCACCATCCTGGACATCAGCATCGTCAACGTCGCCCTGCCCACCATGCAGGCGGCGCTGCGCATCGACATGGCCGGCCTGCAATGGGTGGTGGACGCCTACGCCCTGTTCCTGTCGGCCTTCATGCTGTCGGCCGGCCCGCTGGGCGACCGCTACGGCCGCAAGCGCTCGTGGCTGGCGGGCGTGGCGCTGTTCACGCTGGGCTCGGCGTTCTGCGGGATGGCCGACAACCTGCCGCTGCTGCTGGCCGGGCGCGCGGTGCAGGGCGTGGCCGGCGCGCTGCTGATCCCGGGCGCGATGTCGCTGCTGACGCAGGCCTTTCCCGATCCCGCCGAGCGCGCCCGCGCCATCGGCCTGTGGGCGTCGTGCAATGCCATTTCGCTGATCGTCGGCCCGATGCTGGGCGGCCTGCTGGTGGCGCACTTCAGCTGGCAGAGCATCTTCCTGATCAACCTGCCGGTGGGCGTGGTGGCGATCGCGCTGGGCGCCTGGGGCATCCAGGAAAGCGCGCATCCCGAGCACGCCGCCTTCGATCCAATCGGCCAGGCCCTGAGCGTGGTCTGGCTGGGCGCGCTGACGTATGGCCTGATCACCGCCGGCGAACACGGCTGGCAGGCGCCGGCCACCCTCGCCGCGCTGGCCGTGGCCGCGCTCGGGCTGATCGCCTTCCTGTGGGTCGAGCACACCGTGGCGCGCCCCATCCTGCCGTTGGGCCTGTTCCGCGACGCCGGCTTCGCCAGCACCAACTTCGCGTCGTTCGTGATGGGCTTCGGCGCCTACAGCAGCCTGTTCTTCTTCTCGCTCTACCTGCAGCACGTGCGCGGCCTGTCACCGCTGGAAGCCGGCTGGCAGCTGGCGCCGCAATTCGTGGCCACCGGAATCGTGTCGACGGTGTTCGGCCGGCTGAACCAGCGCTTCGGCCTGCCGCGGCTGATGATCGCCGGCTACGCCATGGTCGGCGCGGCCATGCTGGGCATGATGAGCTTCGACGCCCACACGCCCTATGCGCTGTCGGGCTCGCTGATGGTGCTGCTGGGACTGGGCATGGGACTGTCGGTGCCGGCCACCAGCATGGCGGTGATGGCGACCGTGCCGCGCGAGCGCTCGGGCATGGCTTCGGCCACCATGAACGCGCTGCGCCAGACCGGCATGACCATCGGCATCGCGCTGCTCGGCGCGTTGATGAGCGGCCGCGCGGTCGACGGCCTGGCCACGGCGCTGACGCGGCTGGGCCAGGCGGATGCGCAGGCGGTGGCGCGCATCGCGGTCACCCAGCATGTGCTGCCGGCGCGGCCCGATGGCGTGGCGGCGCTGTTCGCCGATGCGCTGGCGGGCGGCTTCCATGCCGCCATGGCCGGCGCCGGCGCGGCCTCGCTGCTGGCGGCGCTGCTGCTGTTGTGGGTCACGCGCGGCGCGCGGCCGGTGCTGCGAGCGGCATGAATGGATGCCGGGACGGGCGCATGGAACCCAGGCTGGACGCGGAATTCCAGCGCATGGAATTCCAGCGCCCGGAATCAAATCGCGCCGTTCTTAAGCAGGCGTAACAAGCGCGCCGCCGTGCATGCGCTCCGGTAAGATCTCCGCCCAATAACAGGTTAACAACCAAGAGGAGACATGCCATGCAACACCGCAAGATCCTGTTCCGCCTGGCGCCGTTGGCGCTGGCCGCGCACCTGGCGCTGAGCGGCGCCGCCGCCGCGCAAAGCGCGCCGGGCACGCAGGGGCCGCTGGCGCCGGCGCCCGCCCCCGAACTGGCCGCGCAGATCGACCAGCGCGCCAAGGCCATCGAGGACAAGCTCATCGCCTGGCGCCGCGACATCCACCAGCACCCCGAACTGGGCAACCAGGAAACGCGCACTTCCAAGCTGGTGGCCGACCATCTGCGCGCGCTCGGCATGGAAGTGAAGACCGGCGTGGCCGGCACCGGCGTGGTGGCGCTGCTCAAGGGCGGCAAGCCCGGCCCGGTGGTGGCGCTGCGCGCCGACATGGACGCGCTGCCGGTCAAGGAACAGGTCGACGTGCCGTTCGCCTCCAAGGCCAAGGGCACCTACCTGGGCAAGGAAGTGGACGTGATGCACGCCTGCGGCCACGACGCCCACACCGCCATCCTGATGGCCACCGCCGAAGTGCTCGCCGGCATGAAGGACCAGCTGCCCGGCAGCGTCAAGTTCATCTTCCAGCCGGCCGAGGAAAGCCCGGCCGACTTCGAGCCGGACGGCAAGAAGATCTGGGGCGCCAAGATGATGGTGCAGGAAGGCGTGCTGGACAATCCCAAGGTCGACGCGATCTTCGGGCTGCATGTCTCCAGCAGCTATCCGGTGGGCAAGCTGTCGTGGCGCAGCGGCCCGGCGATGGCCGCCGCCGACCAATTCTGGATCGACGTCACCGGCAAGCAGACGCACGGCGCGCGGCCGTGGTCGGGCATCGACCCGATCGTGGTCAGCTCACAGATCATCCTGGGCCTGCAGACCATTCCCAGCCGCCAGATCAACAGCATGCTGGAGCCGGCCGTCATCACCGTGGGCGCCATCCACGGCGGCAACCGCATGAACATCGTGCCGGACAGCGTCGCCATGACGGGCACCATCCGCACGTATGACGAGGGCATGAAGAAGGACATCCACCAGCGCATCGCGCGCACCGCCACGCAGATCGCGCAAAGCGCGGGCGCCAAGGCGGACGTGCGGGTGGTCGAGCTCTACAACGCCACCGTCAACAACCCCGGCCTGACCGAGGAAATGGGCGCGACGCTGCGGCGCGTGGCGGGCGAAGGCAACTACGGCCTGCAACCCAAGTCGACGGCGTCCGAGGACTTCTCGTTCTACCAGGAGAAGGTGCCGGGCATGTTCTTCTATCTCGGCGTCACGCCCAAGGACGTCGATCCCGAGACGGCCGCGCCCAATCATTCGCCGCGTTTCTACGTGGACGAATCGGGCCTGATCAACGGCGTGCGGGCGCTGTCGAACCTGACGGTGGACTACATGGCCAAGGCCAAACAAGGCAGCTAGCGCCCGGCATAAGCAAACCGCCATAAAGTCTTTGTGGCGGACGGCATGGTTTCCTACAGTACGGCCCTTTGCCGCCAAAGCGCCGACCCGCCATGCCGATCTCCCGCCGCCGATTCCTGCTTGCCAGCACGCTGGCCCTGCCGCTTGCGCGTCCGCGCCGGGCGCGCGCCGCCGCCTGGCCCGAACGGCCCATCCGCCTGGTGGTGACGTTTCCGCCGGGCGGCGCCAGCGACATCGCCGCGCGCGTCATCGCGCCGGCGCTGGGCGACCTGCTGGGGCAATCGATCGTCATCGACAACCGTCCCGGCGCCGGTTCCACCATCGGCGCGACGCAGGTGGCGCAGGCGCCGGCCGACGGCTACACCCTGCTGATGTCGAACTCGGCGCCGCTGTCGATCTCGCCCGCGCTGATGCCGCAGCACAACTACGACCCGCTGGCCAGCTTCCGCCACGTGGCCTACCTGGGCGCGGTGCCGACCGCGTTCGTGGTGCATCCGTCGGTGCCGGTCGAGACCTTCGCGCAACTGACCGAGTGGATCAAGGCGCAGCCGGCGCCGGTGCAGTACGGCAGCGGCGGCCTGGCGTCGGTCGGCCAGATCGTCGGCGAACTGTACGCGCGCCAGACCGGCGCGCGGCTCGAACACATTCCCTACAAGGGCTCGGGCGCGATGCGCAACGACCTGCTGGGCGGACAGATCCGTTTCGCGGTGGATGCGCTGCCGCAGAACCTGCCGTTCCTGCGCACCGGCCAATTGCGCCTGCTGGCCGTGACCACCGCGCAGCGCGTGCCGCAGGCGCCGGAGATTCCGGCGGTGGGCGAACTGGGCTATCCCGGCCTGGTGGCCGAGAATTTCGTCGGCCTGTCGGGCCCGGCGGGCCTGTCCGACGCCGTCAGCGAACGCCTGTACAACGCCTTGACGCAGGTGCTGCGCACCCCGGAGATCCGCGCCAAGCTGGAAGGCCAGGGCTTCGTGCTGGCGCAGAAGTCATCCAGCGAATTCACCGACTTCGTGCGGCGCCAGGCCGAGGCCTGGGGACCGGTGGTGCGCGCCACCGGAGCCAGCCTGTGAGCGCGCGCCGGTTGCTGGCGCTGTTCGGCCAACCCGGCCGCGGCGGCTTCAACGAGGCCGCCGTCGAAGGCGCGGCGCGCGCCGCGCGCGCGGGCCAGCCGTTGCAGATGGAATGGATCACGGCCAACGACCCCGACGCGCGCGCCGCGCGCCTCGCGGACCTGTGCGCCGCCGCGCCGGACCTGGTCATCGTGCATGGCGGCCAGGGCGATGCGCCAGTGGCGCGGGTGGCGCCGCGCTTTCCGCGCACCCAGTTCGCCATCACCCAGGGCAGCCATCATGCGGCCAATGTCGCCTCGTATGAAATCCTGCAGGAGCACACGGCCTTCCTGGCCGGCGTGCTGGCGGGCCTGCGCGGCGGCGCCGCGCATCTGTCGGGGGAACGCGTGCGGCCGGGGCTGAAGGGCCGCGCCGCCTATGCCGATGGCGTGCGCCGCGTGCGCGGGCAGGATCCGCTGACCGGTTTCTGCGGCAACCAGCACGACCCGGCGCTGGCCGAGGCCTGGACCGACGCGCTGGCGGCCGACGGCGCCCGCGTGGTGTTCGCGATGATGGACGGCGGCCGCGACGGCATCAGCCGCGCCTGCCGCCGCCATGGCCTGTGGCAGATCGGCAATGTGCTGGACTGGGTGGCGCGCGATCCGGCCGTGTACCTGGCGTCGGCGCTGGCCGACTCGGGGCTGTGCGTGGAACGGGCCGCGGCCGATCACGCCGCCGGCGCGCTGCGGGTCGGCGCGGTCACGCATTTCGGCCTGGAAGCGGGCGCATCGCTGCGGCTGGCGCTGGGCGCGGACGTCAGCGCGGAGGAACGCCGCGCGCTGGACGACTGGTCTGCGCGGCTGGCGCGCGGCGAGATCGCGGTCGCGCCCGACTACACGGGACCGGAATTCACGCCGCCGGCCCGGTAGCCGCGAAGCCCGCGTGGTACGCCACCTCGCCCCGCGCCGGCTGGGTGAACGCCTGCGCCATGAAGTACTCCGGCGGCACGCCGGGGTAGGTCAGGGCCGGCGTCGCCGCGAAGCCGAAGCGCGTGTAGTACGCCGGATCGCCCATCACCACGCAGCCGGCCGCGCCGCGCGCCTTGAGCGCGGCCAGGCCAGCCTCGATCAGGGCCGCGCCGATGCCGCGCCCCTGCATCGCGGGCAGCACCGCCACCGGCCCAAGCCCATACCAATCCGCCGCGCCGTCGCTGATCGCGACAGGCGAAAAGGCGATGTGACCCACGGCCCTGCCGTCCTCGCGCGCCACCAGCGACAGCGTCAGCGCGCCGGCCGCGCGCAGCGCGTCGATGATGTAGCCCTCGGTCTGCTGGCTGTGGGGATGGTCCTGGAAGGCTTGCTGGGTCAACGCGAAGATGGCGTCGATGTCGTCGGGGGTTTCGGCGGAAATTCGCATGACCCTTCTCCTTGGCGATGAATGCATGGCACAGACCGCGAGTGTAAGCCCCGCGATGATTGACGCCCGCCCGGCCCCTCGCTACAGTGACCGCCGACCCTGGCCGGCCACCCTGCCGCCGGCCGGCCCGCGAACCTGACGGCGCCTCGCGCCCCTTCTCCGGAATCTTCCATGAACAGCTACCGCGTCGGCATCGCCGGCTTCGGCGCCATCGGCCAGGCCGTGGCGCAATCCCTGGATGCCGGCCTGCCCGGCCTGACGCTGGCCGCCGTGGCCGTGCGCGATCCCCAGGCCGCGCCCGCGGTGGCCTGGCGGAACGCCAAGCCGGTGTTCACCACCATCGGCGAACTGGCCGACCATTGCGACGTGGTGGTCGAATGCGCCCCCGCCGCCGTGTTCCGCG
This sequence comes from Achromobacter sp. 2789STDY5608621, assembly GCF_001299375.1. Lineage (NCBI taxonomy): Bacteria > Pseudomonadati > Pseudomonadota > Betaproteobacteria > Burkholderiales > Alcaligenaceae > Achromobacter > Achromobacter sp. 2789STDY5608621. The sequence continues at coordinate 13,048 of NZ_CYTU01000046.1, forward strand.
AACTGGCCGAGCCGGTGCTCACGGCCGGCAAGAAGCTGGTGGTGCTGAGTTCCGGCGCGCTGCTGCGCCACGACGACCTGATCGAGGTCGCGCGCCGCCACCACGGCCAGATCCTGGTGCCGTCCGGCGCCATCCTGGGCCTGGACGCGATCACCGCCGCCGCCGAAGGCGAGATCCACTCGGTCACGATGATCACGCGCAAGCCGGTGCGCGGCCTGCTGGGCGCGCCCTACCTGACCGACAACAACATCGACATCGACGGCATCACCGAGCCGCGCCTGATCTTCCGCGGTTCGCCGCGCGAAGCGGCGGTGGGCTTCCCGGCCAACCTGAACGTGGCGGTGAGCGTATCGCTGGCCGGCATCGGCCCGGACCGCACCACGCTGGAGATCTGGGCCGATCCGTCGCTCGAGCGCAACGTGCACCGCGTCGAAGTGGTGTCCGACTCCGCCTCGTTCTCGATGGAAATCCAGAACATCCCGTCGGCCAACCCGAAGACCGGCCGCATCACCGCGCAAAGCGTGATCGCGGCGCTGCGCAAGCTGACCGGCCCGCTGCGCGTCGGCACCTGAGCGGCATCCGCGCACGACGGGCGCCGCCCGCGCCCCAGCCGGCGGCCGACCACCGGGACCGGGCCGCGCGGCGCAACGCCTCGCGCCGGCCTCAGGCCGCCGCCCACGTCAGCACCGGCCCCGGCGCCGCGGCCAGCGGCCCGGCGCGCCAGCCGCCCTCTCCGTCCAGGTCCAGCCGGTGGGTGTGGAACGCGTCCAGCGTGCTGCGGTGACCGACGCTCACCAGCATGGCGTCCGGCAGCTGCTCGCGCAGCAAGCCGTACAGCATGTGTTCCAGCCCTTCATCGGTGGCCGAGGTGGCCTCGTCCAGGAACACGATGGCCGGCCGGTTGAACAGCACGCGCGCGAACGCCACGCGCTGCTGCTCGCCGATCGACAGGATGCGCGACCAGTCGGCCTCGTGGTCCAGCCGCGCCGCCAGATGCCCCAGATTCACCGCCCGCAGGGCCGCCGTCAGGCGCGCGTCGTCGCCGGCCCGCGCATGCCCGGGATAGGCCACGGCATCGCGCAGCTTGCCCAGCGGCAGATAGGGACGCTGCGACAGGAACAGCGCGGCCGCGCCCTGCGGCCGCCGCACCGTGCCCTGCGCGTAGGGCCACAGGCCCGCCAGGGCGCGCAGCAGGGTGGTCTTGCCGCTGCCCGACGGCCCCTTGATCAGCAGGGCCTGGCCCGGATGCAGCGCCAGATCCAACTGCCGCAGCAGCGCGCGGCCATCGGGACGCGACACGTCCAATCCGCTGATTTCCATGGCGTCCGGCAAAGGCAGCGCCGCGATCGCCGGCAGCTCGCGCGCCGCCGCGTTGGCGTCGAGAAAACCGGCCAGGCGGTTGAGCGTGGCGCGGTACTGCGCGAACGAATCGTACGAGGTGCGGAAGAACGACAGCGAATCCTGCACCTGGCCGAACGCCTGCGAGGTCTGCATGACGTCGCCCAGCTTGATCGCGCCGCTGAAGAAGCGCTGCGCCTGCAACAGGAACGGGAACACCACGGCCACCTGGCTCACCACCAGGTTGAAGCCGTCGAACTTCAGACCCCGGTACACCCGCGCCCACAGGTTGGCGATGTAGGCCGAGAAGCGCGCCCACAACGTCACCCGCTCGACTTCCTCGCCCTGGTAGAAGGCCACGTTTTCGGCATTCTCGCGCAGCCGCAGCAGGGCATAGCGGAAGTTGGCGGTGAGCCGCTCGGACAGGAAGTTCAGCAGGATCAGCGGCCGGCCGATGCGGAACGCGAACAAGGTGGCGACGAGCACATACACATACACCATGAACACCATGGCGCGCGGGATCTCGACACCCGCCACCTCGAGCGCGCCGGACAGGTTCCACAGGATGCCGGTGAACGCCACCAGCGACACCACGGCGCTCAACGCGCCGATCGCCAGCGAGCGTGATCCGGTCACGAACAGGGCGATGTCCTGCTCGATGCGCTGATCGGGGTTGTCGACCGGCTCGCCGACGAAATGGCCGCGGTAGTAGGCGCGCGCGCCGAGCCAGTCGCGCGTCAGGCTGTCGTTGAGCCAGACCCGCCAGTGGATGTCGAAGGCCTGGCCGGCGTAGCTGTCGATCAGGGTGCGGATCACGTGCACCGTGGCCAGCACCGAGAAGATGCCCAGGAAGCGCCAGAACGCGTTCGGATCGAGCGCCTGCAGCGCGCTGTAGAAGCCGTTGTACCAGAACGAAAACAGCACGGTCATGCGCACCGAGAACATCGCCAGGAACAACAGCGCGGCCAGCGTCAGCAGCGGGCGCCAGCTGCGCCGCGGCGTCAGGTAGGGCCAGGCCAGGCGCCAGAACTTGCGCCCCCAGTCGGTCCAGCGCGCCAGCGCCAGCGTCGCCACTGCCAGCGCGACCACGCTGATGCCGAACGCGCGCGCCAGCCAGAGCGCGCTTTCCCACAGCTGTTGCTGCCAGTTCAGATCCATGAGCCACCCCTCTGATGCCGTTTCTGGTTAGAACGGCCGGGGCGGCGCGGTTCCGGCGCAAGCGCCGTCTTAAGCGTGGCTTAAGTGTTCTCCGGCGTAACTGAAGGCGTCATGAAAGATCCCGGAAAGGCGCCGGGAAATGTTCGAGGATCTGGCGGTGATTGGCGCGGCGCGTCAGTGGCCGGCCAGGTCCAGGTTGGCGAACAGGTCGGCCAGCGTCGGCACCGAACGGGCCGGCCAGATCGCGCTCAGGTCGAAGCTGGGCAGGCGCTCGCCGTCGCGCACTTCGCAAAAGCGCACGCCGCGGAAATCCATCGAGCGGATCCAGCTGGGCAAGAGCGCCACGCCGCAGCCGCCAGCCACGCAGGCCAGCACGGTCAGGGTGCGGTTGGCCTCCTGCGCCACGTGGGCGTCATGGCCGCCCTTGCGCATGGCGTCGAGGATGTCGGCATAGAACGCCGGCAGTTGCGATTGCGGATACATCACCAGGCCGGCCTGCGCGATCTGCGCCATCGAGACCTGGCCATCGGCGGCGACGTCGAACTCGTCCGGCACGGCCGCCACCAGCCGGTCGCGCAGCAGCTGGCGCTCGCGCATGCGGCCGCCCACGGCCACCGGCGTATGCATCAGGCCGATGTCGATCTCGCCCGTCTGCAGCGCCTCGGCCTGCTCGGCGTTGCTCATCTCGCGCAGGATCACGCGCACGCCGGGCGCCTGCCGCCGCATCTCGCGCAAGGCCCGCGGCAGCGTGTCGAACAGCGCCGACGACACCAGCCCCACCGTCAGCTGGCCGGCGCTGCCGCGGCCGATCTCGCGGGCCCGGCGCGCGGCGGCGTCGATGCGCGCGACGCTGGCGCGCACGTCCTCCAGGATGGCCTGGGCCGCGGGGGTCGGCGTGGTGCCCTGGCGCGAGCGCTCGAACAAGCGCACGCCCAGGTCCTTTTCCATGCGTCCCAGGGCCTGGCTCAACGCCGGCTGGGCGATGCCCAGCCATTCGGAGGCGCGGCTGACGCTGCCGTGGTCCACCACCGCCAGGAAGTAGCGCAAATGCCGGGTTTCCATATCAATCCAATATAAATAAAGCAACTTTCCAGAATGGAAAACTATACCCTGCCTCCCTAGAATGCCGTTTACAGAACCTTACATAACGCGCGGGGCACGGACCCCGCCCAGGAGACTGCCTTGCCCCCCTCCGTCACCGGCCCCGCCGTCGACAGCCACGCCCACGTCTTCCTGCAGGGCCTGGCGTTGGCGGACACGCGCCGCCACACCCCGGACTACGACGCCCCGCTGGCCCAATACCTGGGCCTGCTGGACGCGCACGGGCTGTCGCATGGCGTGCTGGTGCAGCCCAGCTTCCTGGGCACCGACAATAGCCACCTGGTACAGGCGCTGCGCGCCGCGCCGACGCGGCTGCGCGGCGTGGCGGTGGTGGACCCCGCGATCGACGACGCCGGGCTGCAGGCCCTGGCCGCGGCCGGCGTGGTCGGCATCCGGCTCAACCTGATCGGCCTGGCCCTGCCCGACCCGCGCACGCCGGCGTGGCAATCCCTGCTGGCGCGCGTCAACGCGCTCGGCTGGCACGTCGAGGTCCACGTGCAGGCCGCGCGCCTGGCCGATATCATGCCGGCGCTGCTGCAGGCCGGCTGCCGCGTGGTGGTGGATCACTTCGGCCGTCCCGACCCGGCCCTCGGCGTGGCCGACCCCGGATTCGGCTACCTGCTGCGGCAGGCCGCCAGCGGCCAGGTCTGGGTAAAGCTGTCCGCGCCCTACCGCAACTGGACCGGGGCGGCCTGTGCCAGCGCCGGCCGCGAGGCCGCGCGGCAACTGCTGGACGCCTACACGCCCGCCCGCCTCATGTGGGGCAGCGACTGGCCCCACACCGAGCATCGCCACCTGGCGTCCTACCCCGCGGCAACGCAGTGGCTGGACGACTGGATCGACGACCCTACGCAACGGCGCGCCGTACTCGCCGAGACACCGTTGCGGCTGTTCCAATTCCAAGGAGAATTCCAATGACCCCTCTGTTCCAACGCCTCGCGCGCCGCGCCAGCCTGCTGGCTGCCGCCGGTCTGCTGGCTGGCGCCGCCGGCACCGCTGCCGCCGCCTACCCCGAGCGCGCCGTCACGCTGGTCGTGACCTACCCGCCCGGCGGCACGGTCGACGTGGTGGCCCGCCTGATCGGCCCCAAGCTGGCGGCTGAACTGGGCCAGCCGGTGGTCATCGAAAACCGCGGCGGCGCCGGCGGCATGATCGGCGGCGCCGTGGTCGCCAAGGCCCAGCCCGACGGCTACACGCTGATGCTGGACGCGTCCAACCACGCGCAGAACCCCGCGCTGCATTCCAAGATGCAGTTCGACACCCTGACCGCGTTCGCGCCGGTGTCGCTGCTGTTGCGCGTGCCCAACGTGCTGGTGGTGACCCCGTCGTACGAGGTCAAGACCGTGGCCGACCTGATCCGCCTGGGCCAGCCCGGCAGCAAGGACCACGTCTACTTCGCCTCGGCCGGCCCCGGCTCGGCCCAGCACCTGGCCGGCGAACTCTTCAACCTGCTGGCCAAGACCCAGCTGCAGCACGTCGCCTACAAGGGCGGCGGCCCGGCCATGATCGACGTCATGTCCGGCCAGGTGCCGGTGATGTTCGCCAGCATGGGCTCGGCCTGGCAGCACGTGAAGAACGGCAAGCTGCGCGCGATCGCCGTGGGCGGCTCGGAACGCTCCAAGGCGGCGCCGGACCTGCCCACCATCGCCGAATCCGGCGTGCCCGGCTACGAGACGTATGAGTGGAACGCGGTGTTCGCGCCGGCCGGCACGCCGCCGGAAATCGTCAACAAGGTTTCCCAGGCGCTGGCCAAGGTGCTGAAGGACCCGCAGATCGCCGAGCAGCTCGAAGGCATCGGCGCCGAGCCCATCGGCTCCACGCCCGCCGAACTCGACACCTTCCGCCGCGCCGAGATCGCCAAGTGGCAGCGCGTGGTCAAGGAAGCCGATCTGAAACTGGATTGAGTACTGCCGGGCGCATGCCGCCCGACAACCGGAATGCCGGTCTTGGACGCCCCTCGGGGCGTCCTTTTTTTTGGTTTTACGGCGGCTCTCCGATGCGATACAACAGCACTTCAAGCGTGCTCAGGGAAATCCGCAGCGAGATGAACCACGACAGCAACGAGCCTTCCTCCTTCCTCCCGCCCGCCGACGCCCGCCTCGCGGCCGGCGCCGACGGCGCCACGCTCGACGGTCTGGCCGACGGCTTCCTGTCGCTGGATCGCCACTGGCGCGTGCGCTACCTGAACCCGGCCGCCGAACGCCTGCTGCGACGCAGCAGGCTTGACCTCGTGGGACACGGCCTGTGGGACAGCTGTCCGGACCTGGTCGGCACCGGCTACTACGATGCCTGTCGCGGCGCCATGCAGACCGGCCGCCCGGCGCAGCACATCGGCTACTACGCGCCGCTGGCCAGCTGGTTCGAGGCCCGCGCCTTTCCGCACGAGGGCGGCCTGGCGGTGCTGTTCCGCGACGTCTCGCGCGAACGCGAGGAGACCGCCCAGCTCAGGTACCAGGCCACCCATGATTACCTGACCGGCCTGCCGAACCGGCGCCAGTGCATGGACACGCTGTCCACCGCCATCGCCGAGGCCGAGCAGGCGCTGGCCGCGCAGGGCCCGACCCTGGCGGTGCTGTTCCTGGACCTGGACCGCTTCAAGGAAGTCAACGACGCCTTCGGCCACGCCGAGGGCGACCTGCTGCTGTGCGACGTGGCGGAGCGGCTGCGCAAGTTCCTCACGCCCGCGATCTTCTGCGCCCGGGTCGGCGGCGACGAATTCCTGCTGGTGCTGCGCGGCACCAACGAGCGCGCGGCCGAGGCCCTGGCCAATTCGATCCTGAATGCGCTGTCGACCCCGAGCGACATCCACGGCCGCTCGGTCTCGCTGGGCGCCAGCATCGGCATCGCGCTGATGAACTCGCCCGGCGAATCGGCCGAGATGCTGCTGAACTATGCCGACGCGGCCATGTACGCGGCCAAGTCGGCCGGCCGCTTCCAGGTGCGGGTCTATCACCGCGAGCTGATGCAGGGGCTGGGCGCGCGCCTGTCGCTGCGCGGCGACATCCAGGGCGCGCTGGCCAACAACCAGTTCGAGCTGCACTTCCAGCCGCAGATCAGCATGCACGACGGCTCGCTGTGCGGCGCCGAGGCGCTGCTGCGCTGGCGCCATCCCACCCGCGGCCTGCTGGCGCCGGCCGCGTTCCTGGACGTGATCCTGGATTCGCCGATGGAGTCGGCGCTGACCGAATGGGTGGCCAACGCCACCTGCCTGCACATCAGCGAATGGCTGGGCGAGGGCCTGCCGGTGCCGCGCATCTCGTTCAACCTGTCGGCGCGCCAGCTGGTGGCCCCCGACCTGGCCAACACCATCGTGCGCCTGGCGCAGGTGCACGGCGTGCCGCCGACGCTGCTGGACGTGGAGGTCACCGAGAATTCGCTGATGAGCGACGTCGAGAAGGCCTCCGGCATTCTCGCGGCGTTGCGCGAGGCCGGCATCTCGGCGTCGCTGGATGACTTCGGCTCGGGCTATTCGAGCCTGGCGTACCTGGTGCGGCTGCCGATCGACACGCTCAAGATCGACCAGTCGTTCGTCTGGGCGCTGGGCAAGGTGCCGACCGCCACCGCCGTGATCCGCGGCGTGGTGCGGCTGGCGCATTCGCTGGGCATGCGCACGCTGGCCGAGGGCGTCGAGACCGAGGCGCAGCGCCAGATGCTGATCGAGGAAGGCTGCGACGCGATGCAGGGCTTCCTGTTCAGCCGCGCGCTGCCGGCCAGCGCCTTCGCCGCGCTGCTGCGCGAAGTGCCGCGCTGACGCGACCCTCTATCATGTCCGCCTGACGACCCGATTGATGGCGGCAATGACGATGGACAGGATACGGCTCGACAAATGGCTCTGGGCGGCGCGCTTCTACAAGACGCGCAGCCTGGCGGTGGACGAAATCGGCAAGGGCCGCGTGCAGGTCAACGGCCAGCCCGCCAAGCCGGCGCGCGAGGTCGGCCCCGGCGACGTGATCAGCATCCGCAAGGAAGACCCGCCCATCCAGGTGCGCGTGGTCGCCGTCAGCGGCGCGCGCGGCCCGGCGCCGGTGGCGCGCCAGCTGTACGAGGAAACCCCGGAAAGCGCCGCCGCGCGCGAACGCGCGGCCGAGATGCGGCGGCTGGCGCCCGAGCCGGCGCTGGACATCGCCGCCGGCCGGCCGACCAAGCGCGACCGGCGCCTGATCGACCAGATGCGGGGCAAATAGGCGGCGCCCTGCTGCCCCGGTTGAGATCCGCTCATGGCAATACAACACCGATTCGGAATTCATATTGTCGACAAGTCCGTATGAAACGGTTTGCCGTTAGTATGCTGCGTCAGCGAGAAAAGGACGGAGCATGGAAAGGACAACCCCAGCGTTTACGGAAGATCAACTAGTCAAGGAAGCTGAAGTCCGCCTAAGGAATTTCTTCACGGCGCGCAGCCGTAAGTTCCTGTCATACACTCCTGAAAATACCTTGCAGAATTTCTATCAGCTCGATCAGTATTGTGCGGACTTGGTCGCATGCGTGGACGATTGGTATCCGCTCCTGTTGGAGTTCAAGCTCTTCGACGGTAAGTATCTGCCATCATTCAAGAAGACCCAACATGAAGGCTTGATGCTTCTGAATGAACATGGCGTACCGGTACGCTATTGCTTCAATCGCACGACCCATATGGCCGTTGCCGACGATGCCGAATTCCTAGATGCACTGCTAACCTGCGAGGCCAAGCCGCTACCATCCCGAACACCTGTTACGACACACTCGAGCCTGCTGAATCTACTGACTAGCCAGGAGCACGGCGACCATAAATTGGCCCCATTGGCGTTTTGTTATTCGGGGGTGTTCGAGAAAGCACAAGTGGCGGAGTTGAACACAGCTCGGCTGCTCATTCTTGCCGACACATCAGTGCTTTCGCTGCCTGCACAATACGGCAAGCAGATCGTGGACCGGATCTGGGCAAATCAGCAAAAATCAGGGCGGAAACCCGGTAAGGTATTGCAAGAACTGCAGAGCGAAATCATAAGACTCAGGATGAGCTATTCGGAGCTGGTGGCTGAATTCCAAGCAATCGAGCAACGCGATAGGCAAGAACTCGGCGAAGCGTTTGGATCCATTGACGAAATGGATCCCAGGTCCGACGAGCCGCCCTCCTATCCATCACCCGGGATGTAGAGAACGACGGCCCTGCCTCGATTTCACGCGGGATCGATACGCCTACAGCGCCCGCCCCACGATCAACGGATCCAGCGCCAGTTCCGGGGCGCCGCTCTTGCCTTCGTACGGCAGGCGGCTGAGCACGTAGCGCATGGCGTTCAGGCGCGCGCGCTTCTTGCAATCCGACTTCACCACGATCCACGGCGCGTCGGCCGTGTCGGTGTGCGCGAACATCGCTTCCTTGGCGCGGGTGTAGTCGTCCCACTTGTCGAGCGAGGCCAGGTCCACCGGGCTCAGCTTCCATTGCTTGAGCGGATGCACCTTGCGCTGCAGGAAGCGGCGGCGCTGCTCTTCCTGGCTGACCGAGAACCAGAACTTGACCAGGTGGATGCCGCTGGTGACCAGGTGACGCTCGAAGTCGGGCACCTGGCGCAGGAACTGCAGGTATTCCTCCTGCGAGCAGAAGCCCATCACGCGCTCGACGCCGGCGCGGTTGTACCAGGAGCGGTCGAACATCACGATCTCGCCGGCGGTCGGCAGGTGCTGCACGTAGCGCTGGAAATACCATTGGCCGCGTTCGGTGTCGGACGGCTTTTCCAGCGCCACCACGCGCGCGCCGCGCGGGTTCAGGTGTTCCATCATGCGCTTGATGGTGCCGCCCTTGCCCGCCGCGTCACGGCCTTCGAACAGGATCACCACGCGCTGTCCGGTGGCCTTGACCCAGGCCTGCAGCTTGAGCAGTTCGACCTGCAGCGCGTATTTCTGCTTTTCGTAATTGCGCCGCAGCATGCGGTGGCGGTACGGATAGATGCCCTCGCGCCAGTCGGTCGCCAGTTCCTCGTCGGGATTGCGGCGCACGGCCGGCGCCTGCACGTTGGCTTCGAGCAGCGCGCGATGCACCGCCACCGCGTCGTCGGGCGACAGTTCCTCGATCACCGAACGCAACGCCGCATGGGCCTCGCCCGATTCGCCGACCTGGTAGCGGCGAGCGATGTCGGCCAGCACCGCCGAGGTCTCCTGGCGCGCGGCGACTTCCCGCGCGTTGACGCGCTTGCGCGCCTGGATCGCCGGCTCGATGGCGGGCAAGCCGGCCGGGGTCGCCAGCGTGGCCGCCGGCGGCTGGGCGGACTTGGCCGGCTTGTCGGCGCGGGCGGCGCGCGTGGACTTGGGCGTCGCGGCGCCGCTGGCGGACCGCGCCGCGGCCGGCGTGCGCTTGGCGGCCGGGGCGGATCGCGTGGTCTTGCGCGGCGCGGCGGTGCGCTTGGCGGCGCGCGGCGCGGAGGTATCGTCCTTGTTCTCGCCGGGCGATACGGAAGCTTGCGGGTTCTTGTCTGTCATCGTTGCAATCCTTGCTGCGCGTGAGGTCCGAGCCACGGCGGCCGGCCAGTCGCCGGCGACCCGTCAGGAAAAAACATCTACCCTAACTGGCGTGCCGAGGCCGGGCGTTGACGTGGATCAATGCTTGTAACATTGCGGCAGCAATCCGCGCCGCTACACTGCCCGCTGTCCTCTTTCGAGTGCCCCCTTGCCGCCATGTGGTCCCTGCTCAAACGGCTGCTCACCGGCCCGCCCGCGCCGCCCGATCCCTACGCCGAAACCATCCGCTTCGATGACAGCGGCTTCACCCGCGCCATGGGCGACGAAGCGACGGGCGGCCGGCGCCAGTTCTGGCCTTGGGAGGCCATCGACGAATTCGGCTTCCAGTTCACCGAGGCGCTGTTTCCCGACCCGTGGGTGGGCGACTACATGGAAGGCCTGTGGTACGTCCGGGTCCACGACGAAGGCTCGCTGATGGCGGTGGCGTTCGGCCAGGAACATCTCGACCTGGCCGCCCTGCCCCCGGCCTTGCTGCGGCACATGCCGGGACTGGACGTGCAGGCCCTGCGCGAGGGATTGGCCGTGGCCAAGCGCGGTATCCATCATTTCGAGGGCGAGGGCACCTGGGTGGCCTGGCGGCGCGATCCGCATTGCACCTGAAAAGCCCTCACGGTAACATCTGCGGCTAAATATTTCGTGGCTGCCGCCCGCCGTGGAAACGCGTAGAGAACCCACCCTGAACCCGGAAGGCGCCGGCACGCCGATGCCGTTCGCGACATCGGCAACGCCCGAATCCCCGCGACCCAGCCGCGCCCTGCGGACGTGGACCTGGATCCTGTACATCGGTTTGTGGCTGCTGGCGCTGATGTTCAAGTCCGACGGCGCGGCCGGCGTCGCCGATCCGGCCGAATCGATGAGCTACCGCGTCGGCGGCGCGGTCGGCAGCGCCATCGCGCTGCTGCTGCCCGCCGCCCTGGTGATCCTGGTCCTGTCGCTGTTCAAGCGCTTTCGCACGCCGCTGCATCGCATGCGCGCCACGTTCGCCACGGGCCTGGTGCTGGCCGCCGCGGCCGCCGTCCTGGCCGGCCTGTCGGCCTATCGCGAAACGCAGAAGGCCACCGCGCTGGCCGAGATCCGCCGCACCGGCGAATGGATGCGCGCCGCGCTCAACGCGCCCGACCATCCGCCCGGCGATGTGCCGGACATCGACGCCACGCCCAAGGCGCGCGGCGTGTACGGCGAGATCGAGCGCGGCGTCAAGATCATCCTGGGACAGCGGGTGGCGCAGTACCGCGCCTACATGAAGGAGCTGGATGAGGTGCGGCTGTCCGACCTCTTCATCCCCAACCGGCTGGCGCGCGATCGCGGCATGGTGGAAAGCCGGCTGATCCTGGAGCAATCGCAGCGCGTGGTGCAGAAGTACAGCCAGCAGAACCAGCGGCTGCTGGCCGACGTGCCCGTCACCATCCGCTCGCTCGACCTGAGCGATCAGCAGAAGGACCGCATGGTCGAGGGCGCGATCAAGTCGCGGCCGCAGCAGAAGGCGACCCTGGCCCGCAACTGGGACCTGGAGCGCCAGACCCTGGACGAGTTCGAGAAGATGATCGCCCTGCTCGACGACAACCGCCGCTCGTGGCGCGTGGAGCACAACGAGATCGTGTTCGACCGCGACAGCCTGCTGAACCGCTTCCGCGCGCACCAGCTGACGGTGCGCAAGCTGACCGAGGAACGCGCGCGGCTGGAGTCGCAGCAGTTCGACAGCCTGACCTCGGTGCTGCGCTGAAGTGCTGCGCCTCTGTGCTGCTGCACTGAGGCGCCGCGCCGAGACGCCCTGCCGAGATACCGCGCCGAGACGCCGCGCCCGTCAGGTCCCCGCCGCGTCCAGCCCCTGCTTGAGATCCGCCAGGATGTCGGCGGCGGTTTCCAGCCCGACCGACAAGCGCAACAGGCCTTCCGACAAGCCATACTTTTCGCGGTCTTCGGCCGTGTAGCTGGCGTGCGTCATGGTGGCCGGATGCTGGATCAGCGTTTCCGGATCGCCCAGGCTGACGGCGATGCGCGCCAGCTTCAGGCTGTTCAGCAAGCGCCGGCCCGCCGCCACCCCGCCCTTCAGTTCGAACGCCACCAGGCCGCCGCCGGCCGCCTGCTGGCGCTGCGCGATCTCGGCGCCGGCCGTGCCCGCCAGGCCCGGATAGAACACGTCGGCCACCGCCGCGTGCTCGCGCAGGAACTTCGCCACCTTCAGCGCCGACTCGCTGTGGCGCTCGACCCGCAGCTCCAGCGTCTTCAGGCCGCGCAGCACCAGGAAGGCGGTGAACGGCGACAGCGTCGCGCCGGTGAAATAGCGCAGGCCCTGCAGGCGGATCGCGTCGATGTGCTGCTTGCGGCCGACCACCGCGCCGGCCAGCAGATCGCCGTGGCCGCCCAGGTACTTGGTGGCCGAATGCAGCACGATGTCGGCGCCATGCTGCAGCGGCCGCTGCAGCACCGGCGTGGCGAAGGTGTTGTCGACGATCGTCAGCAAGCCCTTGCCGCGCGCGATGGCCGAGATCGCGGCGATATCGACCAGCCGCAGGTTGGGATTGGCCGGCGTCTCGAAATAGACGGCGCGGGTCTTGGGGCCGATGGCGGCGGCCACCGTTTCCGGGCGCGTGAAGTCGGCGAACACGGCGTTGATGCCCAGGCGCGGCAGCCCCTGCGCGAACAGCGTGAAGGCGGTGCCGTAGACGATCTGGTCGACCACGATCTCGTCGCCGCTCTGCAGCAGCGACAGCAGCGTGGCCGAGATCGCCGCCATGCCGGAGGCCGTGACCACGCCGGCCTCGGCCCCTTCGAGCGAGGCCAGCCGCTCTTCCAGCAGCGCCTGCGTCGGGTTGCGGGTGCGGCCGTAGACGTAGCCCGACTGTTCGCCCAGGCGGATGCGGTCGAAGGCCTCGATGCTGTCCTGGGTGTAGGTGGACGTCAGGTAGAGCGGCGGCGACAGCGCGCCCTGCTCGTCCAGCGGGTCGTAGCCCAGGTGGATGGCGCGCGTGGCGAAGCCGTGGTGTTGCGTGTCGGACATGGGGGACCTCCAGGAGTCAGCGCTTGTGGTCGGCGCGGCGCGAGAGCCATTCGCCGGTGAATTGCACGATCGAGACCAGCGCGATCAGGATCACGATCACTTCGAACATCACGCGGGTTTCATAGCGTTCATAGCCGTAGCGGATGGCCAGGTCGCCCAGGCCACCCGCGCCCACCGCGCCGGCCATGGCCGAGGCGTTGATCATGGCGATGACGCTGACGGTCATGCCGCCGATGATGCCCGGCAGCGCCTCGGGCAGCAGCACGTGGCGCACGATGTGCCAGCGGCGGCAGCCCATGGCGCGGGCGGCCTCCACCAGGCCGTGGTCGACATCGTTCAGGCTGACCTGGGCGATGCGCGCGAAGAACGGCACCAGGTTGGCGGACAGCGGCACGATCGCGGCCCAGGTGCCGAGCGTGGTGCCGACCAGCATGCGCGTGAACGGCAGCATCGCCACCAGCAGAATGATGAAGGGGATGGCGCGGAAGGTGTTCACCGTGATCGACAGCGCCTTGTTCAGGCGCGGCCGCGGATACAGGTTGCCCGGCGCGGTGACGGTCAGCACCACCGCCAGCGTCAGGCCGGCGGCGATCGCGATGACCGCGGACACGCCCACCATGGTCAGCGTCTGCAGGAATGCCTGCAGGTATTTATCAAGCATCGACAGCGACATAGCCCAGCACCTTGATCTGATCGGCCACCAGCGCGGCGCGCGCGGCCTCTTCCTGTAGAACCGCCACGGGCACCGACACCAGCAGGCTGCCCTGGGCGTGGCCGCGCAGGCGGTCCAGCCCGCCATGCAACAGCGTCGCGCCCGGCCCCAGCGCGGCCAGCGCCTGCAGCGACACCCCTTGCGGCCGGCCCTGGCCGGTGAAGCGCAGCCGCAGCACCGCCACGCCGGGCCGGCCTTGCAGGTCCGGCACCAGCCGCGCCGCCAGATCGGCCGGCAGGTCGTGCTGCAACGGCCGCAACAGGGCTTGCGTGGCATCGGCCCGCGGATTGCCGAACACGCGCCAGACCTCGCCGTGCTCGACGTTGCGGCCGCCGTCCAGCACCAGCACCCGGTGGCAGACTTCGCGGATCACCGCCATGTCGTGCGTGATCAGCACCACGGTCAGGCCCAGCTTGCGGTTGATGTCGCGCAGCAGCGCCAGGATCGACTGCGTGGTTTCCGGGTCGAGCGCGGAGGTGGCTTCGTCGCACAGCAGGATCTCGGGGTCGTGCACCAGCGCGCGGGCGATGCCCACACGCTGCTTCTGGCCGCCGGACAGCTTGGACGGATAGGTGTCGGCCTTGTCGCGCAGCCCGACCAGGTCCAGCAGCGCGTCGACCTTGGCGCGCGCCTCGGCCGGCTTGACGCCCGCCACGCGCAGCGGCAGGGCCACGTTCTGCGCCACGGTCTTGGCCGACAGCAGGTTGAAGTGCTGGAAGATCATGCCGATGCGGCGCCGCAGGCCGACCAGCGCATCCTCGTCCAGGCTGCCGACGTCCACGCCGTCGACCCGCACGTGGCCGGCGCTGGGCCGCTCCAGCATGTTGATCGAGCGCAGCAGGGTCGACTTGCCGGCGCCGCTGCGGCCGATGATGCCGAACACCTCGCCGCGGGCGATGGAAAAGGAGATATCGGACAGCGCCGCCACCGGGCCCTGCGGCCCCTGGTAGTGCTTGCGCAGCCCGTCGAAAACAATGTGCGCGTCGCGCGCCGCGCCGGCCTCGGCCTGCTCGGCCGCGTCCGGCAAGGAAAACTCGTGTTGCATCATGCCCTGTCTCCGAGCCGCCTGGTAAGGCGGCGGCCTCGCCTGGCCCGGCATCCGATCACCGGCCTGTGCGAGGCGCCTTGTGGTGTGAACCGGCGCCTGGGTTGATCGCGGCGCCGGCTGGCGCCGCCACACCCGACGCGCAAGTTCAGAAGACCGGAATGACCGAGCCTTCGTACTTGCTCAGGATGAACTGGCGCACTTCCTCGGAGTGGTAGGCCTTGACCAGCTCGGGCACCCAGGGCGCGTTCTTGTCTTTCTCGCGCACGGCGATGATGTTGACGTAGGGGTTGTTCTCTTTCTTCTCGACCGCGATGCCGTCGCGCGTGGCGATCAGCCCGGCCTGGTAGGCGAAGCTGTTGACGATGGCGGCGGTGTCGACGTCGGGCAGCGAGCGCGCCAGCACCACCGAGGCGCTTTCGACGAAGTTGAGCTTGCGCGGATTGGACGTGACGTCGGCCAGCGTGGCCGTGCCCGTGGCCGGATCGAAGCCGTCCTTGAGCGTGATCAGGCCCTGGTCGCGCAGGATCACCAGCGCGCGGGTCTGGTTGCTGGGGTCGTTGGGGATGCCGACCTTGGCGCCCTCGGGCAGGGCCTGCAGCGACTTGTACTTCTTCGAATAGAAGGCGATGGGCGAGATCAGCGTGTTGGCCACCGGCACCAGCTTGTAGCCGCGCTGCTTGATCTGGTCATTCAGGAACGGGATGTGCTGGAACGCGTTGGCCTCCAGGTCGCCGTTGTTGAGCGCCTCGTTGGGGCTGGCGGTGCCAGTGATGACCACCGGCTCGACGGCCAGGCCGTTCTTCTTGGCGACCTGCGCCACCACTTCCCAGATCTGTTCGTCGACGCCGCCGCGCACGCCGACCTTGAGCGGCTTGGGATCGGCCGAGAACGCCGGCCCGTGGAACATCGCGGCGGCCGCCAGCACGGCGCCCAGCAGGGCCTTGGCCAACGTGCCCAGGCGGGCGGATTCAGTACGGGGAGTCATATGGAAATCGCCTCTCAGTCGATACGGTTATGAGCAGACGATTCTAGGGATGGCCCCCGCGGGCGCGAACGAATAGTTCGTTGAGTCGTTATTACAGGGGTGTTTGGATATGGCGCCGGCGCATAAGCGGCGGCGCCCGGCGCCAACGGCGCGCGCCGCGCCTCAGAACGGCTTGACCACCACCAGCGTCACGATGACCGCCGCCGCGACCACCGTGAGCGGCGCGTACAGGTCGACCAGCGGCGCGCGCTTGGCGCTGCCCTGGGACTGCCGGCGCAAGGCGGCGCTCTGCACGCCGAGCAGGCCCGACAGGACCAGCGCCAGCGCGATCTTGATCCAGATCCAGGTCATCGCGAACCAGCCGAAGGTCACCGCCAGGTGCAGGCCGACCAGCCAGGCCAGCACCATTGCCGGCGTGGTCACGAACAGCGTCCAGCGGCGCAGCGCGCCCAGCATCTTGCGCTCCTTGGGCGCCTCGTCGCTGTCGGGCGGCTGCGACGACAGCAGGAACAGCGACACGAACAGGGAGCCGCCCAGCCATGCGACCACGGCGGCGACATGCAGCATTTTGAGTAGTTGGTAGGTCATGCGCGCGATTATCGCCGGTGTGGCGCGCGCCGGGGTGGGATCGGGTCCGACGTGTTTGCGCTAGGGCAAAGCGGCGCGTTCGCCCTCTTCCCGCGCCAGGCTGCGCCGGTACTTGCCGCAACCGGCGGCCAGCAGGCCGATGCACGCCAATGTGGCCACGCCGATCAGCAGCGACATGGAATGCCCCACCGCCGCCGGATTGTGGAACAGGCGGTCGGTCAGCAGCGCCACCGCCGTGGTGCCCAGGCCCAGCCCGACCAGGTTGGAGATCAAGAGGAACAGCGCCGACACCTGCGCCCGCAGCTGGTTGGGCGGCAGGATCTGCATGGCCGCGGTCGAGGTCGGCATGGGGAACGAGGCGAAGAACATCGCCGGCAGCAGCAGGCCCACCGACAGCCACAGCCCGTCCACCTGGGTGAAGGCCACCGCCGGCAGCGCCATGCCGATCGCGCCGATGACGCCGGCGCGCAGGGGCGCGTCGCTGTAGCCGCGCCGCGCCAGCCAGTCCATCAGCCAGCCGCCGCAGAACACGCCGGCGGTGTTGGCCACCAGCACCACCGTGCCCAGCATGTAGCCCGCCTCCACCGGCGACATGCCGAACTTGCGCATGTAGAAGGCCGGCGTCCAGCCCAGCAGGCAGAACAGGATCATGGCGTAGAACGAGAACCCCAGGTAATGGCAGCAGAAGGTGCCGCGATGGCGCCCCAGGAAGCGGAACACGTCGCCCGCCGTCGGCTTCCGCACGCGGCCGCTGGCGTCGTGGCGCAGGCCCTTGCGCTGCGGATCGCGCACGGTCAGCAGGATCAGCAGCGCCACCAGCACGCCAGGCAGGCCGACGATGAAGAAGGTTACCTGCCACGGCCGCAGGTCGCCCACCCCGGGCACGTGCACGCTGTCCACGCTCTTGAGCAGGTCGATGACATAGCCGCCGATCAGGAACGCCAGGCCGCCGCCGATGAACGAACCGATCGAATAGATGCCCACCGCGCGGCCCAGCTTGTGGCGCGGGAACATGTCGCTGAGCATCGAATACGTGGCCGGCGACAGCGCGGCCTCGCCCACGCCCACGCCGATGCGCGCCAGGAACATCTGGCCGAAGTTCTTCGACAGGCCGCAGGCGGCGGTCGCCAGGCTCCAGAAGGCCACGCCGATGGCGATGATGCGGGGCCGCGAATAGCGGTCCGCCAGCAGCGCGATGGGAATGCCCATGAAGGCGTAGAACAGCGAAAAGGCCAGCCCGTGCAGCAGGCTGAACTGCGTGTCCGAGAGCTGCAGATCGCGCTTGATGGGCTCGATCATCAGGGCCAGGATCTGCCTGTCGACGAACGAAAATATGTACGCTAGCATGCAGATCAGGACGACATACCACTCGTAGGCATAGCGCTTTTGCGCCGCGTCGTTTCCGGTATCGCCCGTCATGTTTTTCCCTTGTATCGCAGCGGGATCGCGCCATCCGCGTCAGGGCGGCGGCGTCCCGCTGTCTGGTTCGCCATTTCGATGGCTGCATCTGTTGTAGGCCTTTGCGCCGGCCGGCTCTATACCGGGCGCGCAACGGCTATTCCCGGGGCGCAGGAAAGCATGTTCCACGATACCTATCCGCTGCAACGCCATTGCCTGCTGGATTCGGGCAATGTCTCCGAAATCACCGACCAGGTCAGCCAGCACCTGTGGTCGCACCGCATGTGCGTGGCCCCGGGCGAACCGCTGCAATCGCGCCTGTACGGCGTGTTCTTCGGCAGCGCCGCGCTGTTCGACCTGCACTACGGCGCCGAGGTCGAGATCGACGCCGGCGACATCGCCCGCTACTACCTGGTGCGGGTCACGCTGCAGGGCGCCGGCGAGGTCACGCTGGGCAAGCGCAGCGCGGCCCTGCGCGAGGGCGGCCTGACCATCTCGTCGCCGTCCGAACGCAGCATCCTGCGCATCGGCCAGGACTGCCGCAGCCTGATCCTGCGCATCGAGCGCGAGGCGCTGGAACGGCAATTGCAGCAGCTGCTGGAACGCCCGCTGCGGCAGGCGCTGGTGTTCGACCTGGAGGCCGCGCCCGGCTCGCCGGGCCTGGCCGCCGTGCAGGAGACGCTGGACTACCTGTGCCGGCTGTACCGGCACCCCGCCATCGAGGGCGTGACGCAGACGCTGGCGGCGGGCTTTTCCGATTACCTGGCGTCGCTGCTGCTGATGCAGCTGCCGCACAATTACTCCGAGGCCCTGCGCGCCGACCGCCGCCAGCCGCTGCCGCTGCACGTGCGGCGGGCGCGCGACTACATCGAGGACCACATCGACGCCCCCATCGCCCTGCCCGACCTGGCGGCCCATTGCGGCGTCTCGATCCGCACGCTGCAGAACGGCTTCACCCAGTTCCTCAAGCAAAGCCCCAGCGACTATCTGCGCAACCGCCGCCTGGCGCGGGCGCACGCGGCGCTGGCCGAGGCGCGCGACGGCGACAGCGTCACCGACATCCTGCTGCGCTGCGGCGTGACCAGCTTCGGCCACTTCGCCACGCATTACCGCAAGCGCTACGGCTGCCTGCCGTCGGAAACGCTCCGGCAGCGCCGCGCCCGCGCCTGTTGACGCGCGCGGCGACGCGCCGCGCGGATCCTCGACCTCGCGGCATGACGGCGCCGCGGCCGTCCGCAACCATTCCGTTGCCGATTCCGTATGCCACTTGCGCCTGCGGCGCAGCCTCGCCCGTGCGCCATCGATAGGATCGAAGCTCTCTCGAAGGAGCTTGATCATGCGCATCGGCGTTATTGGAGGCGGCCACGGCTGCTACGCGGCGGCCGCCGACCTGGCGGAAAAAGGACATCAGGTGCGCCTGTGGCGCCGCGACGGGGCGGCCTTCGACGGCCTGCGCCGCGCCGGCGCCCTGGAGGTCACCGACTATCGCGGCACCCGCCGCATCGCGCTGGGCGACGGCCCCGGCCAGATCGAACTGGCGGCCTCGCTGGCGGATGCCACGGCGGACGCGCCGCTGCTGGTGATTCCGCTGCCGTCCACCACGCACGCCGCGCTGGCGCCCGAGCTGGCGCCGCACCTGCGCGACGGCCAGGTGGTGTTCCTGCCGCCCGGCACCTTCGGCAGCTACCTGTTCGCCCGCGCCCTGAAGGACGCCGGCAACCCCGCCGAGGTCGCCTTCGCCGAGACCGGCACCCTGCCCTACCTGGCGCGCAAGCACGGCGACCGCGTCGTCATCAGCGCCTACGCCACCCGCCTGCCCACCGGCGTCTTCCCGCGCCGCCTCGCCGGCCGCGCGTTCGAGACGCTGGCGCAGGCCTATCCCGGCATCGAACCGATCGAGGACGCGCTGTCCGGCGCGCTGATGAACGCCGGCCCGGTGATCCATCCGCCGCTGATCCTGATGAACGCCGGACCGCTCGAACACTTCGAGCGCTGGGACATCCACAACGAGGGCACGCAGCCGTCGATCCGCCGCGTGACCGATGCGCTGGACGCCGAACGCATCGCCATCCGCACCGCGCTCGGCTACGCCGCGCCGCACTTTCCGCTGGCCGACCACTACGCCAGCGAGGGCGACGAATGGATGTACGGCCGCGGCGCCCACGGCAAGCTGACCGACAGCGGCGACTGGCGCGAGACCATCGACCTGGGCGCGCACCGCTACATGCTGGAGGACACGCGCCTGGGCCTGTCGTTCCTGGTGTCCACCGGGCGCTGGGCCGGCGTGCCCACGCCGGTCGCGCAGGGCCTGCTGAGCGTGGCCTCGGCGGTCACCGGCCGCGACCTCTACGCCGAGGGCCGCACGCTGGAGGCGCTGGGGCTGGAAGCCCTGTCGCGCGCCGACATGGCCGCGCTGCTCGCGCAAGGATGCTGACCATGGAACGGACCTTGTGCGTGGTCGGCGCCGGCCGCATGGGCATGGGCATCGCCCTGTCATACATCCATGCCGGACTGGACGTCACGCTGATCGACATCAAGCCGCGCGCGCGAGGCGAGCGCGCCGAGACCTTCGCCCGCGTGCTGGGCGGCCTGCGGCGCGAACTGGCCACGCTGGTGCGGCTGGGCCTGCTGGACGAGACGCAGGCCGACACCGCGCTGGGCCGCGTGCGCCTGATGGCGCGCGAGGACGCCCTGGCCGACCTGGCCCGCGCCCGCGTGGTGTTCGAGGCGGTGCCCGAACAGCTCGACATCAAGCGCGACACCTTCGACTGGCTCGGCCAGGCCTGCGCGCCGGACAGCGTCATCGCCTCCACCACCTCGACCTTCCTGGTCACCGAGTTGGCCGACATGGTGCGCGCGCCCGGCCGCTTCCTGAACGCGCACTGGCTCAACCCCGCCTACCTGATCCCGCTGGTGGAAGTGAGCCGCGGCCCGCGGACCGACGACGCGGCGTTGCAGGACCTGCTGGCGGTGCTGCGCCTGGCCGGCAAGACGCCGGTGCAGTGCGCTCCCGCGGCCGGCTACATCGTGCCGCGCATCCAGGCCCTGGCGATGAACGAAGCGGCCCGCATGGTCGAGGAAGGCGTGGCCAGCGCCGAGGACATCGACACCGCCGTGCGGCTAGGCTTCGGCCTGCGTTTCTCGGTGCTGGGCCTGCTGGAGTTCATCGACTGGGGCGGCGGCGACATTCTCTACTACGCCTCGCGCTACCTGTCCGGCGCGCTGGACCCGCGCTTCGCGGCGCCGGCCATCATCGAACGCAACATGGAACAGGGCCGCAACGGCCTGCGCGAAGGGCAAGGCTTCTACGACTACGCCGGCATGGACGTGGAGGCGTACAAGCTGCGGCGGCTGGGCGAGCTGTGCGCGCGGCTGGAGCTCATGGGGCTGCTACCGAAGTTCGATGGCGCTTCCGCAGGATCGAAAGGCGCATCTCCTCCTGCATAGATCAGCCTCCCATGCGCTGCAAAGCCTGCCCCGCCGCCATCCGCAACGACTCCGATGCATCGGTCTCATGCCAACGACGCAACAGGGCCCGGGCCTTGTCGGGATTGGGGGCATGCTCCACGTATTTCTCGAAGCAACGCACGGCGCCAGGCACGTCGCCCAACCCCGCCAAAGATTGACCAAGGTTCTGCCAAGTTGCCCAGCGCTTGGGATTCAATTGCAGCGCAAGAAGCAGTGTCGATTTCGCTTTCGCAAAGTTCCCGGTTTTCAACTCGGCATAGCCAAGGTTTCCTGAAATCTCAACGTCGTAGGGATTGACTGCGGTGGCACGCGCAAGGATCGAAATAGCGCCAGCGTAGTCATCCTTCTTGATCAGCAAAAGCGCTTGATCATTGAGAGAGCGAGCAAACCTGAATTCGGAATCGCTGACTGTCTTGCGAACGGGAGTATCCGGTTCAACCTTAGTCGCAACCTGTTCGACATAAGGCATCGCCTGCGGCTGTCTCGGCACCACGACACTTTGCATGGCAGCCAACTCTGCCGCTGTCAGCCAACCCATCTCACCTGGGGCGGTCCTGACCAATCGGCCAAGGATCGCTTCCGGCACACCGAACTCATGGAGAAACCTGGCGATATCCACTGTCGTGGATTTCGCTTGATCCGGCTCGAGACCACCAATCGACGCGCTATGCACACCGATCCTGGCCCCCACGATCACCACCTTGTTCTTGCCCGCGGCAAACGGCATGAAGCAAGCGCTGGCACACGTCGCGCCGTCCGGGACAACAACGCTGAGTTGATTGTCCCGGATGACGATGGCCAAGTCAGCGCCCCCTTTTACCGAGCCCCCCGGAGAATTCAGCACCACGAATTGGACGGGAACACTTTTCTGCCGAGCTTCCTGAATGAGGAAGCGCAGCGTCGCACCGTCGTTGGATTCAATTGGGCCGCTTAAAAACACCGCACTTGAGGTCGTATCCAATGCGCCAGGAGAGAGATCAGCCCCCATTGCAGAACTCACCCAAACCGAAAGCGCAATACAGAAGAATCCTTTCCTCACCGTCCGCCACCCTCTCTAGATTGATAACCGACGAAAGACAGCGTTGCTCACACGCCCCTTCCGCTCGACACTACCCTCTGGTACCTCAACTTATATCAAAATAAATCTGAACGTACCAATTTGCGCCAAACGGACCAATCAATCTCGAGGGAAAAGTTGGGTGAGAATACGCAACGCCAGCCGCACCCGCGCCTCATTCGGATAGTTGCGGTTGGCCAGGATCACGATGCCGAGCTTGCGCGACGGCACGAACGCCACATAGGCGCCGAAGCCGTTGGTGGCGCCGGTCTTGTTGATCCACACCGCCTGCTGCGGCGCCAGCGGCGGTTGCAGGGCCTTGACCGGCAGGGTCTCGAACGCGACCTGGGCGGAATTGCCGTGCACCAGATCGTCCACCGACACCGGGTAACGGTACTGCTCCCAGATCAGGTCCTGCGTCATCGCGCCCAGCTGGTAATAACCGGTCTGGGTCGCGGCGATGGCGCGCTGCAGCGTGGCGTCGACCGGCGCGGTGCCCAGGTTGATCTCGACGAATCGCAACATGTCGCGGGAGCTGGACTTCACGCCGTAGGCCTCGTCGGCCAGCACGCCCGGGTTCACGCGCACCGGCGCGTCCTGCTTGTCGTAGCCCTGGGCGTAGTCGGGCATCTTGCGCGGCGGCACTTCCAGGTAGGTGTCGCGCAGGCCCAGCTTGGGGAACAGCTGCTGCTCCATCGCCGCCACATAGGGCTCGCCCAGCGCGCGCGCCGCCACCACGCCCAGCATGCCGATGCTGGGGTTGGCGTAGGTGCGGCGCGTGCCGGGCGCGTACTGCGGGGTCCAGGCCTTCAGGTAGTCCATCAGCTGCGCCATGGTCTGCACCGCGTCCGGCACCTGCAGGGGAAAGCCGCCGGCGGTGTGGGTGGCCAGGTTCACCAGCGTCAGCTTGGCGAATTCGCTGCCTTGCAGCTCGGGCACCCACTTGGCCGGACTGTCGGTGAGCGACAGGCGGCCCGTGGCCTGGGCATAGGCGGCCAGCGTGACGGTGAAGGTCTTGCTGATCGACCCCAGTTCGAACAGGGTGTCGCTGGAGACCGCGCGGCGCGGCGCGCGCGAGGCGTCGCCGTAGCTGAAGAAGCGCTGCTCGCCGTCGCGGCTGACGCCGATGGCCATGCCGGCGATGCCGTATTCACGCATGACCTCGGCCACGGCGGCGTCGACGGCGGCGGTGGCGCGATCGGCCTTGGCGGCGGGCGCTTGCGCAACGGCCGGGCTGGCCGAGGCGGCGCCGGCCAGGGCCAGCGTCAACGTCATGGACAGCAGGGGAATACGGAACATTGCCGGAGCGCGCATGCGGGATCGTCCTTTCGTTTTCTGACCGGCGCGTGCCGGCGGGTCGGCGCCCAGTGTAGAGCCTATCTGCCTCCTTCTTGGTATTAACCCTGAGTCCCGCTCGCGGCGGATTTTGGCTATTCTCACTGCGTCGATTCAAAACCCCGCAGAAGAGTCCCGTCCCCCGTGGCGGGCGCCGACGGAGCAACCGCCCCGGAAACTCTCAGGCAACAGGACTGCGCGGTCTAGACAATCTGGAGAGAGGCGCCTGGCGCCCACCGAAGGGGAACCCGCGCCGCAGCGCCCGGGTGAAGCTCTCAGGTACAGAGACAGATGGGGTGCCACGGCCGTTGGGTCGTGGCCACGCCTTCTGGAGCCATCATGCCCCGCATCGCCATCATCGGCGCCGGTATCACCGGCGTCACGTCCGCCTACGCCTTGAGCAAACTGGGCTACGACGTCACCGTCTACGACCGCCAGCGCTATCCCGCCATGGAGACGTCCTACGCCAACGGCGGCCAGCTGTCCGCCAGCAACGCCGAAGTCTGGAACAGCGCCGCCACTGTCATCAAGGGCCTGCGCTGGCTCGGCCGCCACAACGCGCCGCTGCTGCTCAACCCGCGCCCGAGCTGGCACAAGTATTCGTGGCTGGCCCAGTTCATGGGGCAGATCCGCAACTACCGCCAGAACACCATTTCCACCACCCGCATGGCGATCGAGGCGCGCGAGCACCTGTACGCCATGGCGGTCGAGGAAGGCATCGACTTCGACCTGCAGCGCCGCGGCATCCTGCACATCTACCATGACGCGGCCAGCTTCGAGACCGCGCGCCGCGCCAACGCGCTGCTGCGCGAAGGCGGGCTGGAGCGGCACGCCGTCACGCCCGAGGAAATCCGCGGCATCGAGCCGACGCTGCAAACGCCCTGCCACGGCGGCTTCTACACGCCGTCCGACGCCACCGGCGACATCCACAAGTTCACCAGCGGCCTGGCGCAGGCGTGCCTGCGGCGCGGCGTGCGCTTCGAACAGGACGCCGACATCCGCGCCATCAGCCGCGACGGCCTGCCCTACGTGCTGGACGTGGCGCGCGAGGACGGCGCGCGGCGCGAACAGCACGAGGCCAGCGCCATCGTGGTCTGCGCCGGCGCCGCCAGCCGCCAGTTCGCGCGGCAGCTGGGCGACCGCCTGAACATCTACCCGGTCAAGGGCTATTCGATCAGCGTGCATCTGGACGACGCCGCGAGCCAGGCCGCCGCGCCCACCGTGAGCCTGCTGGACGAGGCCGCCAAGATCGTCACCAGCCGCCTGGGCGACCGCTTCCGCGTGGCCGGCACCGCCGAGTTCAACGGCTTCAACCTGGACATCCGCGCCGAACGCATCCAGCCCCTGGTGGACTGGACCCGCCGCCATTTCCCCGGCGTGCGCACCGCGCGCGTGGTGCCGTGGTGCGGCCTGCGGCCGATGATGCCCGACATGATGCCGCGCGTCGGCCCGGGCAAGCGACCGGGCGTCTTCTACAACACCGGGCACGGACACCTGGGCTGGACGCTGTCGGCGGCGACGGCGCAGATGCTGGCGGCGAGCGTCAGGGAGGCGGTGGCGCTGCCTTGATGTCAGACTGAAGGCTAGCTGCAGGCGCTTGGAACGGTCATGAGGCCGTTGTAAGCTCGCGGCTGCCAATGACAAGGCGATGGGCAGCCCCAAACTCGCCCGTCGCATCTTGTCCGCTTGCGATTCACGGACAACTGCCCCCAAGACCTCAACGCAGCGTCACGATAATGCCTGACGATATCCACCTCGAACCCCTGCAAGAGCAAGCCCAAGCGCTCCTTCAAATCCTCTTGCAAGGACAACAGGAAATCGAGGCAGGCCGAACGTCTCCTGCAAAAGCAGTCTTTGCCCGACTGGATGACATGGACGAAAACGACGAGGATTGAACGCTCGTGAACGTCGTCACCGCACCAGGTCCAACGTCCCGGCTTCCTGGCGCAGCCAATCCCGCAACGCCAGCACCCGCGCATCCTCCGCGCTGCCTTGCGGATAGACCAGGTAATAAGCGAAGTCCGGCGCCATGCCGACGTCGATATCGAACAGCCTGACCAGCCGTCCGCGAGCCAGATCGGCCTCGACCATGGCCGGTTCCAGCAGGCCGACGGCGCTGCCGTCCAGCGCCGCCTGCGCCACATGACTGGAATCCGGAAAGGCCAGGCTGCGGCTGGCGTCGACGTCCGCCACGCCGGCCGCCGCCAGCCACATCCGCCAGTCCGGCCAGACCATGCCCTCGGCCACGCAATCGACGTGACACAAGGGATAGTGCGCCAGGTCGCGCGGCGAGGCGATGGCGGGTCCGCTGGCGAGCAAGGCGGGACTGGCGATTGGCGCCAGCGTCGTGGCGAACAGGCGGTCGGCCCGCGTACCCGGGTAGCGGCCCGCGCCGAAGCGGATCGCGGCGTCGATGTCGTCCACCTCGAAATCGCGCACCTGGTCGCTGATGTCGAACGTCAGTTCCAGGCCCGGATGGGCCGCTCGAAAGCGCGCCAGGCGCGGCAATAGCCAATGAGTGGCGAAGCGCGCCTCCAGCGACAGGCGCAGGTGGCCGGCGCCGCGCGCCATGCGCTGGGCGCGGCCGACCGCGCGCCGCAATCCATCGAGCGCGTCGGCGGCGGCTTCCAGCAGGACCGCGCCGGCCGGCGTCAGCTGGATGCTGCGGCTGCTGCGGGTGAACAGCACCAGGCCCAGCTGGTCCTCGATTTCCTTGATCTGATAGCTGACCGCCGCGGGCGTCAGGCCCACCTCGTCCGCGGCGCGGGTGAAGTTGAGCAGCCGCCCCGCGGCCTCGAAAGTCCGCAGGGCGCGCGTGCCGGGCAGCATGCGGGAAGGGTTCATGATCTTCAAGCCGGATTTGATGTTCCGGCGAACATAGCCCGGCGCACCCGGGGCGGTCAATGCGGAACCCCTCGCGAAGCTTGAAGATCAGGCGGCCCGCCGGCCGCTGGCGATGACCAGCGCCAGCCCCGCCACGACAAACGCGCCCGCCGCGACCGGAATGCGCGCGGGACCGGCCCCGTTGATGAGCAGCCCGCCGACCAGCGCGCCCAGGCCGATGGCCGCATTGAAGACCGCGACGTTGATCGAGGTGGCGCCATCCGCCCCGCCCTCGATCCGCGCGGCGCCATTGAAGACGGACGTCTGCAACAGCACCGGCAGCGCCCCGTAGGCCGCGCCCCACAGCACCATCATGGCGGCCATGGCCGCGTGGCTGTCGATCGCCAGGTGCATGGCCAGCAGGCTGGCGGCCAGCATCGCGGTGACGAGCGCCAGGCTGGCGCGCAGCGCGCGCGCGGCCAATGGCGCAATCGCGAAATTGGCCAGCACGCCGGCCGCGCCATACAGCAACAACATCAGGCTGATGTCGGCCGGCGACTGCCGTGCGACCTGTTCGAGATAAGGCGCGATATAGGTGTACGCCAGGAAATTGCCGGTGACGATCAGCGCGGTCGCGCCGAACACCGCGAGCAAGGCCCGGCTCCTGAGGATGCCGCGCATCGCGCCGCGTATCGTCGCCCTGGACAGCCGCACCGCGGGCACCGACCACAGCACCACCGCGAACACGCACAGGCTCAGCATCGACAGCGCCGCGAACACCGCGCGCCAACCCTGGTGTTCGCCCAGGATGGTGCCGGCGGGCACGCCCAGCACCGTGGCCAGCGATACCCCGCCAAAGACGATCGAGGTGGCCCGTATCGCGTTGCGGGCGGACACCAGGTGCACGGCAGTCACCACCGCGGTCGACCAGAACACGCCGATGGCGGCGGCCACCAGCACCCGCCCTCCCAGCACCACGGCGTAGCTGGGCGCCAGGTAGGTGACCAGGTTGCCCAGGCAGCAGACCGCCAGCAACAGGGCCATGAGCGCCTTGCGGTTGATGGCCCCGAGCAATCCGGTCAGCGGGGTCGCGGTCAGTGCCACCACGAAGGCAAAGCACGACACCAGGTAGCCGGCCTCGCCCAGCGAGACCTCCAGCCCCGAAGCCATCGCGGGCAGCACGCCGACCGGCATCAGTTCGGTGCTGACGAAAGAAAAGCATCCCAGGCTCAGCGCCAGCACGGCGGCGGCGCTGCGCGCCCTCGACAGCGAGGCGCCGTGCGGCGGATGCGCGCCGTCGCCCGACGAGGACGGGCCGGCGGGTTTAACCGTGAATTCCATGAATCGTTCCACCAGAGAAAGGAAGTGAATGGGGCGGGCGGCGCCCGAAGCCCCGCACAGGCGAGATTGTGGAATTCACGGTCCCGAATTGCGATAGCATGGAACACATAACATTCATGACTCTGGAGCATCAATGCGCACGCTCGATACTCAACTTCTCGAAGGCATGGACGTGATGGCGGCGGTGGTCGATACCCGCAGCTTCAGCGCGGCCGCCGAGGCCGTGGATATGTCGCAATCGGGCGTCAGCCGGGCCATCGCGCGGCTCGAGCAGCGGCTTGGCATCCGGGTGTTCGAGCGCACCACGCGTTCGGTACGCCTGACCGACGAGGGGCGCCGCTTCTATGAGACGGTGATGCCGCTGATCGGCGCGCTGGAGGAGGCGACGGGCAACGCCGTCGACCTTGCGCGGTCGGTGCGCGGGCGCTTGCGCGTCAATGTCGATCCGCTGTTTGCCCAGCTCATTCTCGGCCCGGGCATCGGCGCTTTCCTGGATCGCCATCCGGAACTGGAAGTGGAATTGCGTTGCCGCGAAGGGCTCGGCGACCTGGTCGCCGACGGCTTCGACCTGGCGCTGCGCTTCGGCCACCCGCAGGCCTCGTCACTGGTGGCCCGCAAGCTGTTCGATACGCGCGTCTTCGCGATGGCCGCGCCCGCCTATGTGCAGCGCTTCGGCAAACCGAAGGATCCGCGCGACCTGGAACACGGCGCGCATCGCTGCATCCTGTTCCGCGAGCCGGAAGCGGGCGGCACCTTTCCCTGGGAGTTCCGCCAGGGCCGCCGCCTGCTGGTCGTCAAGCCGCGGGGCGCGCTGACCGTGAACGATCCCGGCACCGTCCACAGCGCCTGCCTGGCCGGACAGGGCATCGCCCAACTGTTCGAACTGGGCGCCGAACGCTACCTGGCGTCCGGACAACTGGTGCGCCTGTTCCCCGACTGGGCCGACCTGCGCTTTCCCCTGCACGCGTACTACCCGTCACGCCACCACGTTCCCGCCAAGACCCGGGCGTTGCTGGCGTTCGTGGCCGAACAGGTCGGCCAGGGTGGAACGCAGACAGGCCGAGCGGCCGGCCGCCCCGCAGCTGCTGCCGGCTAGCGCGCCAGCAGCTGCGGCACCGACGACGCCAGCAGCGTCAGGCCCGAGCACGTCAGCAGCCCCAGCACCACGCGCCGGAACGTCACGTCGGAAATGCCGATATACAGGCGCGTGCCGAGCAGCGTGGGGATCAGCATGGCCGGCGCCACCACCGCGAACATGGGCGCCATGTCGCGCGTGACGATGCCGGTGGCCAGGTAGATCGCCATGGTCACCGACAGCATCGACAGATTGAAGTTCTGGATCACGGCGCGCTGCGTGTCCTTGTTGAAGCCGCGCAGCGTGCACCACAGCGTCGGCACGCTGCCGGCGAAGCCGCCGATGCCGCCCAGCACGCCGCCCACCAGGCCGACCGCGCCGTCGCCCCAGCGGTTGCCGCCGATGCGCGGCAGGCGCTGCGCCACCAGCATCACCGGGCACCACAGCGCCAGCAGCGCGCCCAGCACCGCCTTGAACCAGTCCATGTCCAGGTGCGGCAGGACCAGCACGCCCAGCGGGATGCCGGCCAGCCCGCCCAGCAGGAACGGCCACAGCAGCGGCCAGTTGAAGCCGCGGCGCACCGAGAACACCGCCAGCAGCTGCCCGGTCAGCGCGCCGAACACCGCCAGCGCCGCCGCCAGCCGCGGGTCCAGCACCCAGGCCCAGAACGACATGGCCACCATGCCGAAGGCAAAGCCCGACAGCCCCTGCACGAAGCCCGCCGCGGCCGCGCCGATCGCCACTATCCACACCGCATCCATGCCCTGCGTCTCCTTGTTGTCGTGACCGCCGACGCGTGTCGGCCGGTCCGTGTCTTGTGACGGCAGATTCTAGGCGCGCCCCGGCGTGGCGCGTATTTGAAGTGCTGATGAGGCGATAGGTTTTCGGTAATGGCGGCGGGCGCCGCGCCGTCTCAGAGGAAGATCGTGCCGCGCAGGTACAACGCCGCCTGCCCGCTGATGATGACGCGGCCGTTGTCGCGCACCTCGCAGCGCAGCTGCCCCTTGCGCGCCCCGCCCTGCTCGGCGCTCAGGACCGTCTTGCCCAGCCGCTGCGC
This sequence comes from Achromobacter sp. 2789STDY5608621, assembly GCF_001299375.1. NCBI lineage: Bacteria > Pseudomonadati > Pseudomonadota > Betaproteobacteria > Burkholderiales > Alcaligenaceae > Achromobacter > Achromobacter sp. 2789STDY5608621. The sequence continues at coordinate 43,025 of NZ_CYTU01000046.1, forward strand.
CCAGTACGGCGCCAGCGAGGTGTGCGCGGAGCCGGTCACCGGGTCTTCGTTCACGCCGACCCGCGGACCGAACCAGCGCGACACGAAATCGTGGCGCGCGGACGGCGCGGTCACCGCCACGCCGCGCACGTCGAAGGCCGCCAGCGCGGCGAAGTCCGGCTTGAGGCCGTCGATCAGCGCTTCGTCGTCGATCACGACGAGGTAGTCGTCGGTGCGGTACAGCGCCCGCGCCTCGGCCAGCCCCAGGGCCTGCAACAGGCCGGGCGGCACGGCCTCGGCCACCGGCTGCTTGGCCGGGAAGTCCATCGCCAGGCCGTCGCCGGCGCGGCGCACCTGCAGCTCGCCGCTGCGGGTGGCGAACCGCAGCACCTCGTCCTTGGCGCCGAGTTGCTCGAACAGCACCCAGGCCGTCGCCAGCGTGGCGTGGCCGCACAGGTCGACCTCGACCGCGGGCGTGAACCAGCGCAGATCGTACAGGCCGCCGCGCCGCACGACGTAGGCGGTCTCGGACAGGTTGTTTTCCTCGGCGATGCGTTGCAGCGTGGCGTCGGGCAGCCAGGCGTCCAGCGGCACCACCGCGGCGGGATTGCCGCCGAACGGCGCGGCGGAGAAGGCGTCTACCTGGTAGAGATCGAGTTGCGGCATGGAGGATCCTCGAATGCGGTGAAGTCGGCGGCGCGCGCAGGCACGCCATGCGGCATTTTGCTACGAAAACCGCCCGCGCCTGGCGACCGGGCGCCCGGCTGCGCGCGGGCCCGTCCCGCGCCGCCCTGGCTAGCGGCGCGCGGCCTCGCGCAGCAGCGCCTCCAGCCGGTCCAGGTCGGCGTCCTGCCGCGCGCTGTAGCCGATGACGACGCCGTCCGGCCAGGACACCCGCCGGCAGAAGTCGGCGACCGGCTGGATGCCCACGCCGCGTTCGCGGGCGCGGGCCAACAGGGCCGCGACGTCGAAACCGGACGGCGGCCACCACACCAGGTGAAAGCCGGTCTGCTCGCCGCTGACGCGCAGCGGCGCCGCGCCTACCGTCTCGCGCAGCATGGCCATGACGCGGTCGCGGCGGCCGGCGTAGACCGAGCGCGCCTTGCGCACGTGGCGCGCGAAACCGCCGTCCTCCAGGAACGCCGCCAGCGTCATCTGCTCGATCACGCTGCACGAACGCCCGGTGACGTAGAGCGCGCGGGCGAAGGCCGGCGCCAGCGACCGCGGCACCACCGCGTAGCCGATGCGCAAGGCATTGAAGAGGGTCTTGTTGAAGCTGCCGAAGTGGAGCACGCGGTCGGCGCCGTCCAGGCTTTTCAGCGCCGCCAGCGGCGCGCCGTCGTAGCTGAACTCGCTGTCGTAGTCGTCGTCGAGGATCCAGCAGCCGGTCTGCGCGGCCCAGTCCAGCAGTTCCAGGCGGCGCGACACGGGCATGGTGACGCCGGTGGGCGATTGATGCGCCGGCGTCACGTGCGCCAGCCGGGCGCCGCGCTGGCGCCGGGCGCGGGCGACCGAGAATCCGTGCTCGTCGATGGCGATGGGCACGATGCGCCGCGTGTACTGGCTGAACAGCGGCTCGGCGTTGAGGTAGCCGGGGTCCTCGACCAGCACCTTGTCCTGCGGCGTCAGCAGCAGGCGCGCGCTCAGGTCCAGGCCGTCGCGGATGCCGGTCAGCACCACCACCTGGCCGGCGTCGCAGGCGATGCCGCGCGCGGCGCCCAGGTAGCGGGCGATCTGCTCGCGCAGCGGATACCAGCCCAGCGGATCCTCGTGCGCCAGTTGCGCCGGCGTGACGCGCTGGGCGCTGGCCATCAGGCCCTTGCGCCAGGTTTCCATGGGGAACAGCGAGGCGTCGGCGCTGCGCGCCATGAAGGCCGCTTCACGGCGCGGCGCCGGCGGCGGACCGGCGGCCTCGACCGGCGCGGCCACGGCCTGCCCGCCCGCCTCGGCGCGCGCGCGGGCAGGCGCCGCGGCCGCGCCCGGTCCGCTG